>NZ_JBICKH010000070.1:0-479 GCF_043103905.1 Pseudomonas sp. yb_2
GGCAGGCCGCGTGTCAGCAATGACAATCCATACTCGGAGGCGCTTTTCAGAACACTGAAGTACTGCCCGCAATGGCCGACCAAGGGTTTCGAGACCTTGGATGCTGCACGATGCTGGGTGCGTGATTTTATCCGTTGGTACAACCACGAACACCGACACAGCCGAATCCGCTTCGTCACGCCAGCAGAGCGTCATCGAGGTCAGGACAAGCAAATCCTTGCCCTGCGCCACGAACTCTATGAGCGCGCTCGAAGCAAGAATCCGGAGCGATGGTCAGGACGCACTCGCAACTGGGAGCCGATTGGTACCGTGCTGCTGAACCCTGATCGAGAACAACAGCACGTGAAGCAAGCCGCATAGTTGGATGGTTGACGCGACAACTACCTTGAAAAACGCCGCACAACACAAAAGCCCAAAGCCCAAAAGCTTAAGCGGCGGTTTTGATCAGGCGTACAGTCCGTTTGCGATGGCGACGCCAA
>NZ_JBICKH010000071.1:0-58982 GCF_043103905.1 Pseudomonas sp. yb_2
GGCGGCCCCGGTTCATTCAATCGTATGGATACCCGCCTGCCACTCCTGCCTAAGCCATAAGTCTCGAACCCAGACTCAAGCAGGTACCGGGACCAAATCACCGGGCCACACCCTCCCGCCCCAAAGCACTCGCCACCCCACGCCAAAGCAGCGTTTCTGGCAATTTGCCCACTTCTGATAATCGCCTCCGACATCCCGTCCCCGTTTGGAGCGCGCCATGCACAACAACAATAAGCACCTGCCGCCTCGTTTTCTCGCAGCCGCCATCGCCAGCTTTTCTGCGCTTGGCCTGTGCAGCGTCGCCGAAGCCGAGATCATGCTGTACGACAAGGACCAGACGACGTTTTCCACCGATGGCTATATCAACGCCTTCTACGTCAACAGCAAGGTCGATCGCGAGGGCGAGCAGTTTGACCGCCGCCAGTCGCGGGTGAAGATGGGCTTCTTGCCCAACTACCTCGGCTTCAACATGGGCAAGCAGGTGGATGACCTGAAGCTCGGCGCGCGTGCCTCGTTCTGGGTAACCATCAACGACAGTGAAACCAACGGCACCGACACCGCCATCGACGTGCGCCAGTTTTACGGCACGGTGGCCAACCCCGAGTGGGGCGAGGTGCTGATCGGCAAGGACTTCGGGCTGTTCGCCCGTTCCAACATCCTGCTCGACGAACTGCTGGCCGGTTATGGCCAGGTCAGCGACACCCTGGGGCTGGTGGACGGCGGCGGGGTGTCGTTCGGCAACATTGGCAGCGGTTACCCATACCCGTTCCCTACCTCACAGATCACCTACCGTACGCCCGTGATGGAGGGCCTGCGGGTGGCGGTGGGCATCATGGACCCGGTGGACACCAACGACAGCAGCCCGACCGGAAAGGCCTACCAGGAAAACCCACGCACCGAGAGCGAGATCACCTACCAGTTCGACCTGGGTGGGGCGCAGATCTACAGCTGGGTCAACGGCAGTTACCAGACCTCGGACAATACTGACTCCACGGTAGAAACGATCACTTCCAAGGGGGTGGGTTACGGGGTGCAGGCAAAGATGGGCGGCTGGTCGCTGACCGGCTCGGGGTTCCAGGCCAAGGGCATCAACCCGTTCTTCACCAACAATGCCGGCGAACCGGTTTTGCGCAATGTCGACAGTGATGGCTACCTGCTGCAGGGCTCGTACAAGTTCGGCAAGAACCGCGTGGCGCTGTCCTATGGCAAGACCAAGGACGATGGCAACGGTGCGGTTGGCAGCGGCGCGGACTACGAGACCCGGGGTGTGGCGCTGTTCCATGACATCAACGACAACCTGAAACTGGTGGCCGAGTACAACCAGTTTTCCATCGACGGGCATGACACCAGTGCGCAGAACGAAGACACCGATACCTTTGCGGTGGGCGCGGTGTTGACCTGGTAAGCGGCCGGGGCCGCTAGGCGGCCCCGAATGACACGGTCTTTTACGCCCATGGAACCGCCCACCCGCTACCCAAGTAGCATTCGTCACCCACCACCACCTCCTTAAACTGATCACTCAGCCACCCCGTGCCGGAGACCACGATGCAGCAGGCTCATAACGACGGTGTGGTCAGTGCCATGTCTCAGGCTACCGACGCACGGCTGGCCGCTCAGGACCTGGCGCGGCAGTTGCTGCACCCGCACCTGGGTTTCGTGTTGTTCTTCTGCTCCGCCGAATACGACTTGCAGGCTTTGGGCGAAGCATTGGAACAGGACTTTGGCGGCATACGCCTGGTCGGCTGCACCAGCGCCGGTGAAATCACCCCGCTGGGCTACGGCCGCAATTGCGTGACGGCGGTCGGCTTCGATCACCGGCACTTTTCGATCGCCACCGCGTTGATCGATGAAATGGAGCGCTTCAGCCTGATCGACGCGCAGCAGATGGTCGAGCGGCTGGTCGGCACCTGCCGCAGCAATACCCTGGCGCCAATCAAGGGCCACAGCTTTGCACTCACGCTGCTCGATGGCTTGTCCAGCCGCGAGGAGATGGTGCTTGCCGCACTCAGCGCAGCACTGGGGGATATCCCGCACTTCGGCGGCTCGGCCGGTGACGACAATTACCTGAACCGCACCCATGTGTATTACGGCGGTGCATTCCACAACGGCGCAGCCGTGGTGGTGCTGGTCAACACCTGGCTCGACTTCGAAGTGTTCACCACGCATCACATCCTGCCGCGCCAGGAAAAGCTGGTGGTAACCGGTGCCGACAGCGCCCAGCGCCGGGTTTTCGAACTGAATGCCGAGCCGGCGGCCGAGGAATATGCCCGCCACATCGGTGTGCCCGTGGCTGCGCTCGATCACCGGGTGTTCGCCGCCCACCCGCTGGCCGTGCGCATTCATGATCAGTACTACGTGCGGGCGATCCAGCAAATGCATCCTGACCTCAGCTTGAGCTTCTACTGCGCGGTGGAGAACGGCATCGTGCTCACGGCCATGACCCCGGGCCCGCTGCTGCCGAACCTGCACCAGCTGTTCGATGGCCTGCACCAGCGTCTCGGACCGCTGCTGCTGACCATCGGTTGTGATTGTTTCCTGCGGCGGCTGGAACTGGAGGCCCACCGCGGCCTGGAGCCGGTCGGCGCGTTCCTGCGCGAGCAACGGGTGATTGGCTTCAACACCTACGGAGAACAGTTCAATGGCATGCACATCAACCAGACCTTCACCGGGGTCGCCATTGCCCGCAACCGGCCTCCTGTCGGTCGCTGAACTGCAGGCCGAGCTGACCCGGCTGCAGCATCAGAACCACAAGCTGCAGCGTATCAATGACGCACTGATCGAGCGCATCGAGTCGGGCGTGACCCGGGGCAACGACCCATACGCCGCGTTCCAGCATTCAGTGGTGCTGGCCGAGCAGGTACGCGAACGCACCGATGCGTTGAACCAGGCCATGGCCGAGCTCAAGGCCGTCAACCGCCTGCTCAGCGAGGCCCGGCAGCGGGCCGAGACGGCCCACCAGCACCAGATTCGCCTGATTACCGACAACGTCCCGGCACTGATCGCTTACCTGAACGCCGATCTGGTCTACGAATTCACCAACAAGGTTTACGAAGAGTGGTATTGCTGGCCGCATGGCGTGATGCTGGGCCAGAGCCTGCGCGAGGCCCACAGCGAGCAGCACTACCAGCGCCTGGAAGGCTATGTGGCGCGGGCACTGGCGGGGGAGAGCGTGACGTTCGAGTTCGCCGAGACCAATATCAACGGCCAGGAACGCTACATGCTGCGTTCCTACGTACCGAACCGCCTGGCCAGTGGCGAAGTGGTGGGTATCTTCGTGCTGATCCGCGACATCACCGAGCGCCGCAACACCGCACAGGCGTTGCACCAGGCGTATCAGCACCTGGAGCAACGGGTGCGCGAGCGCACTGCCGAACTGACCAGCCTCAACGACCAGTTGCTGCGCGAAATCGAAGAGCGCAGCCAGGCCGAGTCGCGTCTGCGCGAGGCCAAGCGCGAGGCCGAGCAGGCCAACCTGTCGAAAACCAAGTTCCTGGCTGCGGTCAGCCATGACCTGCTGCAACCGCTGAACGCGGCGCGGCTGTTCACCAGTGCGTTGCTCGAGCGCGATGAGCCGCAAAATGCTGCCCACCTGGTGCGAAATGTCAGCAATTCGTTGGAGGATGTGGAAAACCTGTTGGGTACCCTGGTGGATATTTCCAAACTCGATGCCGGGGTGATCAAGGCAGATGTCGCCCCGTTTGCCCTCCACGAACTGATGGACAACCTGGCTGCCGAATACGTCCAGGTGGCGCGTAGCGAAGGGTTAGAGCTGCATTTTGTGGGGTGTTCTGCCGTCGTGCGCAGTGACATCCAGCTGCTGGCACGCATCCTGCGCAACCTGCTCAGCAATGCTATCCGCTACACCCCCAGCGGGCGCGTGGTGCTGGGGTGTCGGCGCCTGCGCGGTGGCGTGCGGATTGAAGTTTGGGACAGCGGCATCGGCATTGCCGAAGAACACCTGGAAGACATGTTCCTGGAGTTCAAGCGGGGTGATGTGCAGCGCCCGGACCAGGACCGTGGCCTGGGCCTGGGCCTGGCAATCGTGGAGAAGATCGCCGGCATCCTCGGCCACCGGATCCGCGTGCGTTCATGGCTGGGCAAAGGCTCGGTGTTCGCTGTCGAGGTGCCGCTGAGCACCACTGCTCCCAAAGCCCAGCCGAGCCAGGTTATCTGCGAGCCGATGCTCGAACGCTTGCGCGGGGCGAGGGTGTGGGTGCTGGATAACGATGCGGCGATTTGCGCGGGCATGCGCACTTTGCTGGAAGGTTGGGGCTGCCGTGTGGTGACTGCGCTGTCGGAGGAAGACCTGGCGCGTCAGGTGGACAACTACCACGCTGACGCCGACCTGCTGATTGCCGACTACCACCTGGACAATGACTGCAACGGTGTCGACGCCGTAGCGCGGATCAATGCCCGCCGCGCCCAGCCGCTACCGGCGCTGATGATCACGGCCAACTACAGCAACGATCTCAAGCAGCAGATCCGCGAACTGGGTCACACGCTGATGCACAAGCCCGTAAGACCGATGAAACTCAAGACGGCGATGAGCCATCTGCTGGCCAGTGGCTTGGCATAGCGGTTGGCCGCTTCGCGGGTTGATCCGCGAAGCGGCCGGAACAGCTCAACGGCGCAGATAATCAGCAAAATCGATATCGCCAGCACTGAGGATGGCTTGTACCCGGTTGTGCACATTGAGTTTGCGCAAGATCGCCGAAACGTGGGCCTTGACGGTGGTTTCGGCGATGTCCAGCGTGTAGGCGATCTGTTTGTTCGATTCGCCTTTGGTCATGCGCTCGAGCACCAGCAGTTGCTTGCGGGTCAGGGCCTGGAGCATTTCCGGCGGGAAGCTCGGGGCATCGTTATGGCGCCGGCTGGTACTGCTTTTTTGCGCGCGGATGATGTCTGGCGGCAGGTAGACATTGCCATTGAGGATCTGCTCGATCGCTTCGATCATCTGTGAGCGTGGCGACGACTTGGTGATGAAGCCCACGGCACCGTAGGTAATGGCCTGCAGCACGATCTGCTTTTCCTGCTCGGCCGAAACGATGACCACCGGCGTGGTTGGCGCCTCGTTGCGCAGGGTGATCAGGCCATTGAGGCCGTGCATGCCGGGCATGTTCAGGTCGAGCAGGATCAGGTCGAGGTCGTCATGGGTCTGGGTCAGGGCCAGGGCGCTTTCAAGGTCGGCGGTCTCCATGACCTCGCTGCCCTGGAAACCATCGCTGATGACATTGTGGATGGCTTCGCGAAACAGGGGGTGATCGTCGGCAATCAGAATTTTGTACATGGCCTTTTCACCTTGTTTTTATTGGATGGAGCGGGGCACGCATACGCAGGCATTTCAGGGGAACGGCACCGGTTGTGCCGGCTGCAATGGCAGGTTGGCTTGCTGCCAGGCATCCAGGCCGTCGCGGTACCAGTACAGGTTGTTATAGCCCAAGGCTTTCGCGCGTTTTACCGCGTTCCAGCTTAACCAGCAATCGGAGCGGCAGTAAAAGACCAGTGGTTGGTCCAGGTGCCCGGCCGTGGCTTTTTGCAGGTTACGCACGAAGTAGTCCTGCCATGCCGGGCTCAGTTCGCCGTCGCCGGTGTTGGCCAGCCACAGGCTGCCAGGGAGGTTGCTATGCGGCTGGTCTTCTATGAAGCGACCTTGCAGCCATTGACGGCGATAGACGTCGATCAGCACCGGCCGGGGCGTCTGGCCCAGCAGGCTTTGCAAAGTGGCGGTGTCGACGACCTGGCCGCCTTCGACCTGTTGCGGGGTCGGGCTGCGATAGTGCGTGGTGCGATAGCCGTCGGCGGAGAACAGCGGCGCCGTGTCAGCCTGGGCGATACCTAGCGTCAGGCTCAGCGAAAGTACCGCCAGCAAAGGGCGTGGCAGCCGGGGCAGGGCACGTGGCATGGGGGGGGTCCTTTTTGTTATGGACTCATTACATGCCAGTGGCGGTGCTTTGTGAATGCGACGATAGACAGTAAATGCAGTACTAAAGTAGTAGATGGCCGGGCGCCTGAAGGCAGGGAGACGCCCTAGGGAGCAACTGTCTTGCTCAATTTCTGAAAGCTGGCGCGATCCCTGTGGGAGCGGCCTTGCGTCGCGAAAGGGCCGCTCCCACACGCGTTACACGCCAGGTTTTCAGCGCGGCTTGCGCAGCGCTGCATGCTGGGGGTTGAAGGTGAGGATCGCCAGCAGGGTGAACAATGCGGTCAAGCCCAGGCACACCGCCAGCGCCAGCAGGTTCAGCCGCTCATAAAGTGCAAACCGCACCAGCTCTACGGCATGGGTGAACGGGTTCACAGCACACAGCCAGTACAACCACTGGCTGGCCTCGCGCATTTTCCACAACGGGTACAGCGCCGACGACAGGAAGAACAGCGGGAAGATCACGAAGTTCATCACCCCGGCGAAGTTCTCCAGCTGGCGGATGGCGTTCGACAGCAATAGCCCCAGGGCACTGAGCATGAAGGCCACCAGTAGCAATGCCGGCAGCGCCATCAGCAAGCCCGCTGCCGGTGGTTGTACCCCGTATAACCAGGCGATGGCGAGGAAGGCATAGACTTGCAGCAGGGAAATCAATGAAGTTGCCAGCAGTTTGCTGCCCAGCAGGAACGGGCGTGGCAGCGGGCTGGTCAGCAACACGCGCATGCTGCCCATCTCGCGGTCGTAGACCATCGACAGCGAGCCCTGCATGCCGTTGAACAGCAGAATCATGCAGGCCAGGCCGGGGATGATGTACACCTCGTAGGGGATGTAGGTGTCGTAGGGCTCGATGATGGCAATGCCCAGCGCTGCGCGAAACCCGGCAGCGAACACCAGCAACCACAGCAGCGGGCGCACCAGCGCGCTGAGCAGGCGTGTACGCTGCAGCACGAAGCGCAGCCATTCGCGCAGCATGATGCCGTTGAAACATTGCCAGTAAGCGTTCATCGGGCGTTGGCTCCTGAGGGGGCGTTGGTCAGGCGGGCAAAGGCGTGATCGAGGTCACCGCCGTGCTCAAGGCTCAGCGCATCGGCGGTGCCACTGGCCACCAGGCGCCCCTGATGCAGAATCAACAGGTCATCGCTGGGCTGCACTTCGTCCAGCAGGTGAGTGGCCCACAACACACTGAGCTGCTGCTCGCGGCACAACCGGCGCAGGTGCTGGTTAAGCGCCAGGCGGCTGGCCGGGTCGAGGCCGACGCTGGCTTCGTCCAGTAGCAGCAGGCGCGGTTCATGCAGCAGCGCGCGGGCAATTTCCACCCGCCGCCGATGGCCGATGTTCAGCTCACGCACACGATCGCGCCGGCGTTCGCCAAGGCCTTGGCGGGCCAGTTCGGCCTCGACCCGCAGGTGGCTCTGACGCCGCGACAGGCCATGCAAGGCGGCGTGGTAGCGCAGGTTCTGTTCAACGCTCAGGTCCAGGTCCAGGGTGCTTTGCTGAAACACCACACCCAGCTGGCGCAAGGCCGGACGTGCAGCGTTGCGTAGCGAGCAGCCGCACACGCGGATGTCGCCACGCTGCAGGTCGTACAGGCGCGTGAGCAGGGCGATCAAGGTCGACTTGCCGGCACCATTGGGGCCCAGCAATGCGGCGAAGCGCCCGGGTGCCAGGCTGAAACCGACCTGCCGGAGTGCCTCGCGCTGGCCATAGGCAAAGCTCACGTCACTGACGTCGAGGGCGTTCATGGTGTCACCACCACGCCCCAGGGGTAGCGCCCGACCTTCACCGACTTGAGCACTTTGAGCTGCTTCGCATCGATGACCGAAACGTCACCGCTGACACCGTTGGTGGCCAGCAACTGGCTCTGATCCGGGGTGAATGCCAGCTGCCAGACCCGCCGCCCGACCAGCAAGTAGTCGAGCACATCAAAGGTCTTGGCATCGATCACTGCCACGTGGTTGGCCGGGCCCAAGGCGACGAAGGCGTACTTGCCATCGGCGCTGAGCTTGATGCCCACTGGCTGGACTTTGTCCGGGTGCACACCCTTGATCTGGAAGTTCAGGGTTTTCAGCACCTGGCGCGTGGTCACGTCGAGTATGGTCACCGTGCCGCCGATTTCTGCCGAGGCCCACAGGCGCGAACCGTCTTTGCTGAACTCGACGAAGCGCGGGCGCTGGTCGACCAGCGTGCTGTCGGCCAGGGTCTGGGTGCTGGTGTCGATCCAGTGCAGCATGTTGGTGGTTTCGCTGGTGTTGACCGCCCACTTGCCGTCGGGGCTGACCGCCATGCCTTCGGGTTCGATGCCGACTTCGATCTGCCCGAGCACCTTGTCGGTGACGGTGTCGATCACCGTCACCAGCGCATCGTCCTCGTTTGATACATACAGCCAGCGGTCGTTGGGGTGCAGGGCGAACTGCTCGGGGTCCTTGCCGGAAGGCAACTCCTTGATGATCTTGCGGGTGGCCACGTCCATCACCTGCACCCGGTCCGAATCGCTGGCGCAGATGTACAGCAGCTTGCTGTCGTGTGACAGCAGCAAGCCACGCGGGCGCTGGCCCACCGGCAGGGTTTCGGTGACTTCCAGCGTTTGCAGGTCGATCAGGCTGAGGCTGTTGTCCTTCTCGTTGGAGACCCAGGCGGTGGCAGCCATGGTGTGACTGCTGGCCAGCGCCAGGGCGCCCGACAGCAGGCTGGGGTAAAGCAGGGCCCGGTGGAAGAGGGGGCGGCGCATGGCGGATTCCTTATTGTTGTGGTTGTCGGGTCAGGGGTAGCTACACGTCACTTCGGGCTTGTCATAGCCCAGGCTGTCCATTTCGTTGAAGGGATGCAGGAAGCCCTCCTGCGGCGAGGTGCTGACCAGGGCGCGGGGCTGAACCAACGGGATCGGCTGGCGCAGTTCGCCGTTCCACGGGCGGTAACTGAGCTTGCGCCCCTTGAAACCGTCCAGCGGCAATTGCTCGCTGAGCAGCAGTTGCTGCAGCGCGCGAGGTTCGGCCAGGCGCAGCTTGCTGGCCGCACTGGCGACACTGCGCACAGCCATCCAGGCGGCGAAGTCACGGTCATTCATCCAGCGCCCGGCCTGGGCCTCGAAGCGTTTTTGCAACTGCGCCGCCCCGAAGGTTTCCACCGTCTTGTGCCAGCCCGTGGGGGTCAGGCCCTGGGTACCGGCCACCGGACGTGGATACCACGTCTGGTAGGGCAGGTACTCGCCGAAGTCACCGCGTTCGTCGGCCACCAGTACCACGTCGTACTCGGCAGTCTGGGTGAACAGCGGCATGTCGGCCTGGGCGCTGCGGCGCTGGTCGTTGTCGAAGGTCCAGGTTTTTTCCGCGACCAGTTGCACGCCAAAGCGCTTCACCGACCGCCGCAGGGCAGCGGCGTACGCCTGATCGTCCGGGGTCTGGCCGACCACCAGCAATGCCCGTTGCCATTTGCGCAGCACCAGGAACTGCGCCAAGGCGTCGGCCAGCATGGCCCGGCTCGGCAGGCTATGCAGGACATTGCCCAGGCACTGGCTGCTGCGCAGGCTGTCGTCGGGGCTGCCGGCGTTGAACAACAAGCTGTCGGGCAGGGCGGCAGAAAGCGCACGCAGGCTGGCAGCCGGGGCATTCACCACGAACACGCGCAGGCCTTGATCATGCTGGGCCCTGGCGGCTTGCAGCAGGGCCTCGGGACTGTCGACATTGGCGCTGGTCAGCTGAAACTGCTGCTTCAGAAAGCGCCCGGTGCTATTGCTGTCGACAATGGCCAGTTCGGCACCTTGGAGCCCGGCATCGCCAGGTTCGGGGATGATGTTGGACAGCAGCGGGCCAGCGGCGGGGCGATAGCCCAGGTAGCCGATGCGTATGTGCAGCGGGGCTGCGGCCTGGCCCTGAACGGCGGGCGCCAGGGGCGTAGCCAGCGTTGCGGCCAAGGCCAGCAGGCAGGTCAAGGCAAGGTGGGCAGGCTGGCGCATAACACACTCCACGGCAGATGGCGCCAGCATAGGAAGCCCGCCGGGAGGGGGAAATATGCAGAAAGTAGCGCTCGGCCGGTACCAAGGTAGTAATTCAGTGCGGGGGCCGTGGTTTTACGATGGTCCACAACGGCCTGAGGAGAACCGCTTGTGCGCCTTGTCAACTTGTCGGCCCTGTGGCGAGTCAACCTCTGGGTCACGTTATGCTTCGCCTTGGTGACGCTGGCTTGTGCCGGGGTGCTGTTGCACCAGGCGGTGGCCGACGTCGAGCGTGAGTTGCAGTCCGCCGAAGCCGTGGTGGCATACCTGGGCGACACCGCCGAACGTGACCCGGCAAACCTGCAGCCCGGCTTGACCAAGAGCCTGCGCCATGTGCGGGTGCACTGGCTGGCAGCGGGTGAGGTGCCAAGGCTGCCGCAAGAGGCCGGTATCGATGCCTGGCTCGGCCGCCAGTTGTTCGGCGAGCGCTACCACAGCAGCCGGCTGCTGGACTTGAGTGATGGCCGTCGCGTGTTGATTGCCGTGGATGCGCGGGATGAAATCGATGAAGTCTGGGACTCCCTGCAACAACTGCTTGGCGTGTGTGGCCTGGCGTTGTTGCTGAGCTTGTGGACCATCCGCTGGGCGGTACGGCGGGCCATGGGCCTGCTGGATGAGCTGCTGGGGGCCTTGCACCAGGTCTCAGGCGGGCAATTGACGGCACGCCTGCGCGAGGCCGGCCTGCCGGAAGCGCGCCAGTTGGCCAAACACTTCAACCGCATGGCTGCAACCCTGGAGCAGGCTCAGGCCGACAATGCCCAGCTGACCCAGGCGCTGCTGGCAGTGCAGGAGCAGGAGCGTACACAGCTGGCGCAGACCCTGCACGATGATCTTGGGCAATACCTGGCAGGCATGCGTGCCCAGCTATGCCTGCTGCGTATGGTGGCCGAACAGCCGGAAATGGTGACGCAGACGGTGCAGGCCCTTGAACTCAACTGCGAGCGCCTGCAGCAAGGTTTTCGCGCGCTGGTGCACAACTTGTATCCGGTGGCGCTGCACTACATGCCGCTGGCCGAGGCCTTCGGGCTGTTGGTGAGCCAGTGGCAGGCCAGCCAGGGCATCGAATGCCGGCTGCGGGTTGGCGAGCACTTGCCGGCGCTGCCTGGGCCGAGCAGAACGCATTTGTACCGCTTGCTGCAGGAGGCGTTGACCAACGTCGCCCGGCATGCCGGTGCCAGCCAGGTGCGGGTGCGCCTGCAGCGCAGTCCCAAGGGCTTGCGCCTGTTCATTCGCGACAATGGCTGCGGCGCCCACCAGCCCCAGCGCCCAGGGGTAGGCCTGCACTCGATGGCCGAGCGCGCCCGCAGCCTTGGGGGGGAGTTACGCATTTTCAGCCGCCCTGGAGGCGGCTGGGCGCTGGCCCTTAACATTCCCCAGGAGGTGTGATGAATATCGTGTTGGTCGATGACCACGCCGTGGTCCGCCAGGGCTACGCCAGCTTGCTGCGGGCGGTGCTGCCATTGGTGCAGGTGCGTGAGGCCGCCAGTGGTGAAGAGGCGCTGGTCAGGGTACAGGAGCAGGTGCCCAACCTGGTGATCATGGACTTTGGCCTGCCCGGTATCAGTGGCCTGGAAACCACCCGGCGCCTGCGCCAGCGCCTGCCGCAATTGCGGGTGCTGTTTTTCAGCATGCACGACGAGCTGCCGCTGGTGCGCCAGGCGTTGGATGCGGGGGCTTCGGGCTACCTGACCAAGAACTCGGCGCCCGAGGTGCTGATCGAGGCGGTGCAGCGGGTATTGGCCGGGCATGCCTACATCGAGCAGCCCCTGGCCACCCAGCTGGCTTGCCTGTCACAGCAAAGCACCAGTGACCCCCGGTTGCAGCGCATGACCCAGCGCGAACTGGAGATATTCACGATGCTGGCCAAGGGAACCCCGGCGCGGGTGATTGCCGAGCAGTTGTGTATCAGTGCCAAGACCGTGTCCAACCACCTGACCTTGCTCAAGAGCAAGTTGCAGGTCAGCTCGCATGCCGAGCTGGTGCATCTGGGGATTGATCTGGGGGTGGTGCGGGTGGCGGGGTGAGGTAAGCGCCTGGCTTTGCAGATTCAGCGCCTGGGAGATCGAGCGCCTGGCTTTGCAGATTCAGCGCCTAGGAGATCGAGCGCCGCCCGCGCGGCGCATCGCGAGCAAGCTCGCTCCTACATTTGTTTCGGACCAGTATCGTCTGTGCCAGCGCGCGCGACCGCCTTGTTCGTCCGCCGCAATGTCGAGCCATGCACCCAGGCGCTCGCGCGCAAATCCCACAGGAATAACTGGCCCGAAACAAATGTAGGAGCGAGCTTGCTCGCGATGCGCCGCGCGGGCGGCGCTCGATCTCCTAGGCGCTGAATCTGCAAAGCCGGGCGCTCGATCTCCCAGGCGCTCAATCTCCCAGGCGCTGAACCTACCCGGCGAACCCTTCGCTCATTTGTCCCAGGTTTCAGGGCACCCCTTGCACCCCTCCATGTTGGCCTCCTGAAAATTCCCGTAATGCTGCCGTGCCCCGCGTAAATCGGCGTGTGCCAGGTTGCTCTGGCCAAACTTGGCCTCCTGCAGGTTGGCATCCCCCAGGTTGGCCTCTTGCAGGTCAGCCTTGCTCAACCAGGCCATCTCCAGGTCCGCCGCCTGCAAGTTGGCCTGCTGCAGCTTTGCCCCGGACAGCCTGGCGAACTGCAGATAGGCTGCGCGCAGGTCCGCCTTTTCAAACTGTGCGCCTTGGGCGAACAAGCCCCAGCCTTGAATGGCCACCAGCCTGCTGTTGCTCAGGTCAGCCAGGCGCAGATTGCTCTGTTGCAGGCTGGCGCGGGTCAGGTTGGCTCCTTGCAGGCGGGTTTTTTCCAGATTTGCGAGGTCCAGCTGGGCATGACGCAGGTCGGCATCGCGCAGGTCGGCACCGGCCAGGTTCATCTTGCGCAGGTCCTGGTTGGCCAGGTTGGCGCCGCGCAGGTTGGCCCCCGGGCACTGGCTGGCTTCGGCAATCACGCAGCCGTTGATGGTCAAGGGGGTATCGGTGCCGGCGTCGTCGGCGTTCACTGCCAGGGCAGGGGATAGCGCCAGCAGCAAGGTCAAGGGCAGGTAATTCATGGCAAAAGCCTCTGGACGGGAGAAGGGCAGAAACGGGGAGTGGCGCAGGCCGCTCCCCGCTGCAGGTCAACGTTGTGCAGTCTTGTTGTCCCAGCTCGGGATCTTGAACACCCAGAACGAACCACCCTGAGCCACCGGTTTGGTCAGCTCGGCCATGTCGCCGCCCCACAGCGGTACTGCACCGCCGTACCCCACGGTCACGCCGATGTACTGCTCGCCGTCCTGCTCCCAGGTGATGGGCGGCGAGACGATGCCGCTGCCGGTCTGGAACTTCCACAGCTCTTTGCCCGTCTTGGCGTCGAAGGCCTTGAAGAAGCCGTCGCCCGTGCCGGTGAACACCAGGTTGCCCTTGGTCGCCAACACCCCGGCCCATAACGGCAGGTGCTCCTTGTGTTCCCAGACCAGCTTGCCGGTGGTTGGGTCCATGGCGCGCAACGTGCCGACGTGGTCGTCGTACATGCGCTTGATACGGAAGCCCATGCCCAGATAAGCCGAGCCCTTCTTGTAGTTCACTTCCTCGGTCCAGTATTCCTCTTTCCACTGGTTGCCGGGGATGTAGAACAGCCCGGTGTCCTGGCTGTAGGCCATGGGGTTCCAGTTCTTGCCGCCCAGGAACGGTGGCGAGACTTCCACCGGCTTGCCCTTGGTTTCACCCGGCAGCGGCTTGGCCGGGCGTTGGCCGGGGTTTTCCACCGGGCGGCCGGTCTTCAGGTCGATATGGCTGGCCCAGGTGATGTTGTCGACGAAGGGGAAGGCGTTCTGCAGCTTGCCGTTGTTGCGGTCGACCACATAGAAGAAGCCGTTGCGGTCGGCGTGGGCGGTGGCCTTGACCACGTTGCCGTTCTTGTCCTTGTAGTCGAACAGCACCAGCTCGTTGTTGCCGGAGAAGTCCCAGGCATCGTTGGGGGTGTGCTGGTAGAACCACTTGACCTCGCCGGTACTCGGGTCGACGCCGACCTGGCCGGAGGTGTACAGGCTGTCGAAGTCATGCGGGTTGCCGTCCTTCGACGTGCGCGCCCAGGTATTCCAAGGGCCGGGGTTGCCAGCGCCGACAATGATGGTGTTGGTTTCGGGGTCGAAGCTCGCGCTTTGCCAAGGGGCACCGCCGCCGTGGCTCCAGGCTTCGACCTTGCCGGTTTCGGTGGTAGGGTCGTCTGGCCAGGACGGCGCCTTGACGTCACCGGTCGGGGTGCTGTCCTTGCCGTTCAGGCGGCCCATGTGGCCCTCCACGAAGGGCCGCATCCACACTTCTTCACCGGTGTCCGGGTCGCGCGCGAACAGCTGGCCGACCACGCCGAATTCATCGCCGGAGCTGCCGTGGATCAACAGCACCTTGCCGCTGGTCTTGTCCTTGATCAGCACTGGCGCACCGGTCATGGTGTAGCCGGCGCTGTGGTCGCCGAACTTCTTGTTCCACACCACTTTGCCGGTGCGCTTGTCGAGGGCGATGACACGCGCATCGAGGGTGCCAAAGTAGATCTTGTCGCCGTAGATCGCCGCCCCGCGGTTGACCACGTCGCAGCAGGGACGAATGTTGTCGGGCAGGCGGTGGTTGTAGGTCCACAGGCGTTTGCCGGTCTTGGCATCGAGGGCGAATACCCGTGAGTACGAGCCGGTGACGTAGACCACGCCATCGCTGACGATGGCCTGGGATTCCTGGCCGCGCTGCTTCTCGTCGCCGAAGGAGTAGGACCAGGCCGGGGTCAGCTTGAACACGTTCTTGTCATTGACCTGGGCCAGCGGGCTCCAGCGCTGGGCATTGGTGCCCATGCCGTACTGCAGCACGTCCTGGGTGGTCAGGTGGTCATTGGCGATGTCTTCCCAGGTGACGTTCTTGCCGGCAGGTGCAGCGGGTGTGCTGGCCGCTGTTGCCACATTGCCCAGGGCCAGGCTACCGGCCATCAGCAGGACGCGCACGCTCAGGGCCAGCGGGGAAAGGGCGGGTAGCGATCTTATTGTCATGGTTGCAGTTCCCAGTGGAGGTTTTGGCCTGCACAGGGTGGGGCGCAGCGGCCATCGCGGGATACGGAAAAAGTCCCGCCCTTGCCGGGAATAATTCCCGCGCGGCACCTCAATTGGCCCTTCGCCACAAGCCCTACTACCAAGGGATTAAGGCCCGGCCACCAAAGCAGCATTCGGCCGCCCGCGGGCTGTTCCTAAGATGGCGGCACGGCCTCTGTGGTTGAGGCTTTGTGTGCAATGGTGAGGGCATAACAATGACAACAAAATGCAATGTGTTGCTTGCTGCTGGGTTGCTGGCCGCAGCCGTGCTGACCGGTACAGCCTGGGCCCATGGCAACGTGGTGCCCCAGGCAGTGGAGACCAAGGGCCTGACCCCGATCAAGGACACTGGCGTGAGCCTGGACGGCGACGGCTGGGCCGCGGTCAACCCGTACCGCAGCTCGCCCGAGCACGACAAGGCCGTGGAAATCGGCGCCTCGGCCTACAACCAGAACTGCGCTGCCTGTCATGGCCTGGAGGCCAAGTCCGGTGGTATCGCGCCTGACTTGCGCATGCTCGATGCGGGTGATGCCGGCGATGAATGGTTCGTCGAGCGGGTACGCCACGGCGCGGTTCGCGACGGCCGCGTGTACATGCCGAAGATGGCCGACTACCTCAGCCAGGAAGCCCTGTGGGCGGTGCGCACCTACCTGGACAGCGTGCACGTCGAGGAGTGACGGCCATGCGTCTGTGGGCGGTGCTGTTGAGTGGCCTGCTGCTGTGGTGCGCGGCGGCCCAGGCGCAGGTGCGCAACTATGACGCGATCATCGCTGCCGGCGAGCTCAAGGTGGCGGTGTACAAGGATTTCGCCCCCTACAGTTTTCAGGACCACGGCCAGCCGCGTGGTGTCGATGTGGAGCTGGCGCAGGCCCTGGCCACGGCCTTGGGGGTACGCCTGCAACTGATCTGGGCGCCACCCGGAGAAAAGCTCGACGATGATCTGCGCGACTACATCTGGCGTGGCAGCCCGCTGCGTCATCAGCAATTGGCCGACCTGATGATGCGGGTGCCTTACGATCGCGCCTACGCGCAGCGGCGCAACGAGCTGGGGGAGCTGGAAAACGCCCAGGTGGTGATGTTCGGCCCCTATCAGCAGGAGCGTTGGCAGGTGGCCTACGATCGCCGTCGACTGGCCTCGGTGGCCAGTGTCGCGGTATTCCAGCAGCATCCTATCGGGGTCGAGGTGGACAGCGTGCCGTCGTTCTACCTGACATCGGTGTTCAACGGCATGCTCAGCGCCAGGACCCACCATTACCCCGGCGTGCAGCAGGCTTTCGCTGCCATGCAGGCCGGCCAGGTGGACGCAGTGATGGCGATGCGCGGCGAGGTTGACTGGCAGCTGCACCAGGCCGCCGACCCACAACTGGCCTTGGCAGAGAACGCCTACCCGAACCTCGGCAAACAGGCCTGGGAAATCGGCATGGCCGTGCATGAAAGCAACCGGCAGCTGGCCTATGCAGTTGAGGAGGCCATGGAAGCGATGATTCGCGATGGCCGGCTCAAGGCGATGTATGCCGCGTACGGCCTGCGTTACGAGGTCCCGGAGATGTATCAATAGGAGTGGCCATGAACTGGCGAGCAACTTTCCTGCTGGCCTGCTGGATGCCCTGGGCCGCCCAGGCTGCGACACAAGGCACCCACACAGACCCGGTGCCTTCCGTGATGTGGGACTTCTACCACAAGCAGTTGCTGGGGCAGGCGGCGTTCGTGTTCGATGACCGTGTGAAGCTTCTGGCGCCGCCCTTTGCCGAGGATGCACGGCAGGTACCGCTGGAGATCGACGCCCGGGCGTTCACGGGCGATGTGGTGCGGATTATCGCCTGGGCAGAGCTGAACCCTCTGCCGCGCATCGTCGACTTTCAGCCCGGTGAGCGCGTGTTGCCCTGGTTGTCGATCCGCATCCGCATCGAACAGGCCACACCGCTGCGCGCCGCTGTACTGACGCGCGATGGCCTGTGGCACGTCGGTTCGACCCTGATCGATGCGGCCGGCGGCGGTTGTACCGCACCCAGCGTGGTGCGCACCCAGCCCGGCTGGGAGGAGCACCTCGGGGAGGTGCTGGGCGGGCGCTACCCGCGTGGCGACAGCAGCCGCCTGCGCCTGCAGGTGGCCCACCCCATGGATAACGGCCTGGTCAGCGGCATTCCTGAGTTCTTTCTCAACCATGCCGAGTTGCAAGGCGCAGATGGCCAGCGCCTGGCCAGCCTGGAGCTGTACCCGGCGGTCAGCGAAAACCCCAACCTGGGCTTTGACATTCAGGGCCCCGGGCCAACACGGCTGCTGTTGCGGGACAACAGCGGCAACCAGTTCGAGGCGGCGCTGCCCTGAGCGCGTTGTCTGATTTCACCCTGACCCGAGGCACCGTCATGCGTTGGATCCTGCTGTTGCTGCTGTGCCTGGGGCTGCCGGCCCAGGCTGATCTGGCGTACCGGCTCACACCCCGGCAGATCGCCGAGGGCACCTGGTTGCTGGAAGGCAGCACCGACAATTTCGCCAAGGCCAATGGCGGCAATGTGGTCAACACCGCGTTCATCGTCACCGACAGCGGTGTGGTGGTGATCGACAGCGGGCCGTCGAAGGGCTATGGCGAGGCATTGCGCAAGGCAATTGCCACCCTCACCGACAAGCCGGTAGTGGAAGTGCTGTTGACCCATCATCATCCGGACCATGTGCTGGGCAACCAGGCCTTTGCCGATGTGCCGATCGGTGCCCTGGCCGGCACCCGCGACCTGCTGCGCCAGCAAGGCGATGCCATGGCCGAGAACATGTATCGCCTGGTCGGCGACTGGATGCGCGGTACCGAGGTGGTGCTGCCGACCCGGGTGCTGCAGCCGGGCGTGCATGAGGTGGGTGGGCACCGCCTGAGGTTGCTGGGGCTGGGCGGGCATACGGGTGCCGACCTGGCGATTTTCGATGAAAAGACCGGGGTGCTGTTCGCCGGCGACCTGGTGTTCTACCAACGCGCCCTGACCACGCCCAACAGCCCGGGGCTGCACGTGTGGCTCAAGGACCTGGATACCCTGCAGGCACTGCCCTGGAAACAGCTTGTACCCGGGCATGGCCCGTTGGCCAGTGATGCGCAGCCGTTCGTGCAGATGCGTGACTACCTGGGCTGGCTCGATGGCCTGATGCGCGATGGCGCGGCGCGCGGCGACGACATGGCCGAGATGATCCGCAGCCCCATTCCCGAACGGTTTGCCGGGATAAGCCTGACGCGTTATGAGCTTATCCGCAGTGTCAGCCACCTGTACCCGCGTTACGAGCGCCAGCAGTTACAGCGCTTGCCCTGACATTTACGGTGCCTGTGAGCCCCCGCGCCGCCCACCCATCGCTCAGGCCCCTACCAAGGAACTAGAAAACTCCGCACTGCGAGCAATTGTTGGCAATCGGGTCGGGACCAAGAATTCCCGACACACCGGGAAATTTTCCCGGGCACAACAAAAAAACCAAAGGTAGCCGTCATGACCCGATCCCCACGTCGCCCCTTGTTCGCCGTGAGCCTGGTGCTCAGCGCCATGCTGCTTGCCGGCGCGGCTCACGCCGCTGTCAGCAATGAAGAAATCCTCCAGGACCCGAAGAACCCGCAGCAGATCGTGACCAATGGCCTGGGCGTGCAGGGCCAGCGCTACAGCCCGCTGGACCTGCTCAATGTCAATAACGTCAAGGAGCTGCGCCCGGTCTGGGCGTTCTCCTTCGGCGGGGAGAAGCAGCGCGGCCAGCAGGCCCAGCCGCTGATCAAGGACGGGGTGATGTACCTGACCGGCTCCTACTCGCGGGTGTTCGCCGTGGATGCCCGCACCGGCAAGAAACTGTGGCAATACGATGCACGTCTGCCGGATGACATCCGCCCTTGCTGCGACGTGATCAACCGCGGCGTCGCACTGTACGGCAACCTGGTGTTCTTCGGCACGCTGGACGCCAAGCTGGTGGCCCTGAACAAGGACACCGGCAAGGTTGTCTGGAGCAAGAAGGTTGCCGACCACAAAGAAGGCTACTCCATCAGCGCCGCGCCGATGATCGTCAATGGCAAGCTGATCACAGGCGTTGCCGGCGGCGAGTTCGGCGTGGTGGGCAAGATCCAGGCCTACAACCCGGAAAACGGCGAGTTGCTGTGGATGCGCCCCACCGTGGAAGGGCACATGGGCTATGTGTACAAGGATGGCAAGGCGATCGAGAACGGTATTTCCGGCGGTGAGGCGGGCAAGACCTGGCCTGGCGACCTGTGGAAGACCGGCGGCGCCGCGCCGTGGCTGGGGGGTTACTACGACCCTGAAACCAACCTGATCCTGTTTGGTACCGGTAACCCGGCGCCGTGGAACTCGCACCTGCGCCCCGGTGACAACCTGTACTCCTCCTCACGCCTGGCACTGAACCCGGACGACGGCACCATCAAGTGGCACTTCCAGAGCACGCCGCATGACGGCTGGGACTTCGACGGCGTCAACGAGCTGATCTCGTTCAACTACAAGGACGGCGGCAAGGAGGTCAAGGCTGCCGCCACGGCCGACCGCAACGGTTTCTTCTACGTGCTCGACCGCACCAACGGCAAGTTCATCCGCGGCTTCCCCTTCGTGGACAAGATCACCTGGGCCACTGGCCTGGACAAGGACGGCCGGCCGATCTACAACGACGCCAGCCGCCCGGGCGCACCCGGCAGCGAGGCCAAGGGCAGCTCGGTGTTCGTCGCGCCGGCCTTCCTCGGCGCCAAGAACTGGATGCCGATGGCCTACAACAAGGACACAGGGCTGTTCTACGTGCCGTCCAACGAGTGGGGCATGGACATCTGGAACGAAGGCATCGCCTATAAGAAAGGTGCAGCGTTCCTCGGTGCCGGCTTCACCATCAAGCCGCTCAATGAAGACTACATCGGCGTGCTGCGCGCCATCGACCCGGTCAGCGGCAAGGAAGTGTGGCGCCACAAGAACTATGCGCCGCTGTGGGGCGGTGTGCTGACCACCAAGGGCAACCTGGTGTTCACGGGCACGCCAGAGGGCTTCCTGCAGGCATTCAACGCCAAGACCGGCGACAAGGTCTGGGAATTCCAGACCGGCTCGGGCGTGCTCGGCTCGCCCGTCACCTGGGAAATGGACGGCGAGCAATACGTTTCGGTGGTCTCCGGCTGGGGCGGCGCGGTGCCGCTGTGGGGCGGCGAAGTGGCCAAACGGGTCAAGGACTTCAACCAGGGCGGCATGCTCTGGACCTTCAAGTTGCCCAAGCAGTTGCAGCAAACGGCAAGCGTCAAGCCATAACGCCTGCCTACTGCCGCTTGCTGCCGCTGATCGGTGGCAAGCGGCCCTACTACCAAATGATGAGAGCCCCGCTGCCAACGATGCATTCGCCCGGCACGCGGGGCTTCTTACCATCGGTGCATCGCCTGTCGTGGGACAGGCACCGACCCGCAGAGGCTCAGCATGATCTACGCACAACCCGGAACTCCAGGCGCCGTCGTATCCTTCAAACCCCGTTATGGCAACTTCATCGGTGGCGAGTTCGTGCAGCCGTTGGCTGGCCAGTACTTCACCAACAGCTCGCCGGTCAATGGCCAGCCGATTGCCGAATTCCCGCGCTCCACGGCCCAGGACGTCGAGCGCGCCCTGGACGCCGCGCATGCCGCCGCCGAAGCCTGGGGCAAGACCTCGGTGCAAGACCGTGCGCGGGTACTGCTGAAAATTGCCGACCGCATCGAACAGAACCTGGAAGTGCTGGCGGTTACCGAAAGCTGGGACAACGGCAAGGCCATACGCGAAACCTTGAATGCCGACGTGCCGCTGGCAGCGGACCACTTCCGCTATTTTGCCGGTTGCATCCGCGCCCAGGAGGGTGGCGTAGGCGAGATCAACGAAGGCACCGTGGCTTATCACATTCACGAGCCGCTGGGTGTGGTGGGGCAGATCATCCCGTGGAACTTCCCGCTGCTGATGGCCGCCTGGAAGCTCGCCCCGGCCTTGGCCGCTGGCAACTGCGTGGTGCTCAAGCCCGCGGAGCAGACGCCGCTGTCGATTACCGTCTTTGCCGAACTGATCGCCGACCTGTTGCCGGCAGGCGTACTGAACATCGTCCAGGGCTTTGGCCGTGAGGCCGGTGAGGCGCTGGCCACCAGCAAGCGCATTGCCAAGATCGCGTTCACCGGGTCCACCCCGGTGGGCTCGCACATCATGAAGTGCGCAGCCGAGAACATCATCCCGTCCACCGTCGAACTGGGTGGCAAGTCGCCGAACATTTTCTTCGAAGACATCATGCAGGCCGAGCCGGCGTTCATCGAGAAGGCTGCCGAAGGCCTGGTGCTGGCGTTCTTCAACCAGGGCGAGGTGTGCACCTGCCCGTCACGGGCGCTGATCCAGGAGTCGATCTACGAACCGTTCATGGCCGAGGTGATGAAGAAGATCGCCAAGATCACCCGCGGCAACCCGCTGGATACCGAAACCATGGTGGGTGCTCAGGCGTCCGAGCAACAGTACGACAAGATCCTTTCGTACCTGGAGATTGCCCGGGAGGAGGGCGCGCAGCTGCTCACCGGCGGTGGTGCCGAGCGGCTGCAGGGTGACCTGGCCAGCGGTTACTACATTCAGCCAACCCTGCTCAAGGGCAACAACAAGATGCGCGTGTTCCAGGAAGAAATCTTCGGGCCAGTGGTGGGCGTGACCACCTTCAAGGACGAAGCCGAAGCGCTGGCGATCGCCAACGACAGTGAATTCGGCCTGGGCGCCGGCCTGTGGACCCGCGACATCAACCGCGCTTACCGCATGGGCCGCGGGATCAAGGCCGGGCGAGTGTGGACCAACTGCTACCACCTGTACCCGGCGCATGCGGCGTTCGGGGGGTACAAGAAGTCCGGTGTTGGCCGTGAGACCCACAAGATGATGCTTGACCATTATCAGCAGACCAAGAACCTGCTGGTGAGCTACGACATCAATCCGCTGGGCTTCTTCTAGACCGCGTCGCGGCCTTCGCGGGCTTGCCCGCTCCCACAGGTTCACCGCTGGTTCCAGAACCGGTGAAGAACCTGTGGGGGCGGGCGAGCCCGCAAAAGGGCCGGCACATGCATGGCCTACCCGTACCAACGCACCCCGCAAGCTCGTTCCAAAGTAGCATTCGGTCCAGTCCGCCCCCGTGCATTAATGCTTCTACCGGAATCCTCCGGCACAAGAAGAGGACTTGCCCTATGTGGACTAAACCCGCCTATACCGACCTGCGCATTGGCTTCGAAGTGACGATGTATTTCGCCAACCGTTGATGACGGCCCGGCCATCGCCACGGTGGCCGGATCCTCCTGGAGTATGCGCCTGTGAACCTGATTGATCGCCAGCAGGCCCTTGCCTTGGGGCGAGGCTTGCGCCTGGACTGGGAGCCACGGAAGGCTTGCCACGTGCTGTTGTACGCCGGGGGCATCATCGAGCTCAATGCCAGTGCCGGCTGGGTCTTGGAGCTGCTGGACGGCCACAGTACCGTGGCAACGGTCATCGACCGCCTGGCACAACGCTTCCCCGATGTACCGGGGCTCGAAGAGGACGTACTGGCGTTTCTGGAGGTGGCCCGCGCCAAATCCTGGATAGAATGACCGGTAGCCCCGCTTTGGTCTGGTTGCTTTCGTGGTGGGATGCTTTACGCTGGCGGTTATCTTCCAGAACAATAAGAACAGGCTTACCGATGAGCCAGAGTTTCAGCCCCCTTCGCAAGTTCGTATCGCCTGAAATCATCTTTGGTGCCGGCTGCCGGCACAATGTGGCCAATTACGCCAAAACCTTCGGTGCGCGCAAGGTACTGGTGGTCAGCGACCCTGGCGTGATAGCGGCCGGCTGGGTGGCGGATGTGGAGGCCAGCCTGCAGGCCCAGGGTATCGACTACTGCCTGTACACAGCGGTGTCACCCAACCCGCGGGTCGAGGAGGTGATGCTCGGCGCCGAGATCTATCGGCAGAACCACTGTGACGTGATCGTCGCCGTCGGTGGCGGCAGCCCGATGGATTGCGGCAAGGCCATCGGTATCGTGGTGGCCCATGGGCGCAGCATCCTCGAATTCGAAGGCGTGGACATGATCCGCGTGCCCAGCCCGCCGCTGATCCTGATCCCCACCACCGCCGGCACCTCGGCGGACGTGTCGCAGTTCGTGATCATTTCCAACCAGCAGGAGCGCATGAAGTTCTCCATCGTCAGCAAGGCGGTGGTGCCGGACGTGTCGCTGATCGACCCGCAGACCACCCTGAGCATGGACCCGTTCCTGTCGGCCTGCACCGGCATCGATGCGTTGGTGCATGCCATCGAGGCCTTCGTGTCTACCGGCCACGGGCCGCTGACCGACCCCCATGCGCTGGAAGCCATGCGCCTGATCAATGGCAACCTGGTGGAGATGATCGCCAACCCTACTGATATTGCGCTGCGCGAGAAGATCATGCTCGGCAGCATGCAGGCGGGGCTGGCGTTCTCCAATGCGATCCTGGGCGCAGTGCACGCCATGTCGCACAGCCTGGGCGGCTTCCTCGACTTGCCCCATGGCTTGTGCAACGCGGTGCTGGTGGAGCACGTGGTGGCGTTCAACTACAGCTCGGCGCCGGAGCGTTTCAAGGTGATCGCCGAGGTGTTTGGTATCGACTGCCGCGGTCTCAATCACCGGCAGATCTGCGGGCGGCTGGTGGAGCACCTGATTGCCCTGAAGCGTGCCATCGGCTTCCATGAAACCCTGGGCCTGCACGGGGTGCGCACGTCTGATATCCCGTTCCTGTCGCAACACGCGATGGACGACCCGTGCATCCTCACCAACCCCCGTGCGTCCAGCCAGCGTGATGTCGAGGTGGTCTATGGCGAGGCCCTCTGACGAGCAGCAGCGGGCGTTGGCCGGGCTGCTGGGGCTGGGTGACCACTCGGCGCGTAAAAGCCATTACCCGGAGCTGTCCGCCCGCCTGGACGAACTGGAAGCCGAACGCAACCGTTACAAATGGCTGTTCGAAAACGCCGTGCACGGTATTTTCCAGGCCAGCCTTCAGGACGGCATGCGTGCCGCCAACCCGGCGCTGGCGCGCATGCTCGGCTATGACGACCCGCAAGCGGTGCTGTTTTCCCTGACTGACCTGGCCGCCAACCTGTTTGATGGCGGTGCCGAGGAGTTGCAGGCCATTACCGCGGTGCTCGCCCGTGAGCACAGCCTGCACGGCTACGAAACCCGTCTGCGGCGCAAGGACGGCAGCCATCTCGATGTGCTGATGAACCTGCTGCTCAAACCCGGCCATGAAGGGCTGGTGGAGGGGTTTGTCGCCGACATTACCGAACGCAAGCTGGCCCAGCAGCGCCTGCAACAACTCAATGACGAACTGGAGCAACGGGTTGCTGCGCGTACCGATGAATTGCTGGAGGCGCGTGATGCCGCCGAAGCCGCCAACCGCAGCAAGGACAAATACCTCGCCGCCGCCAGCCATGACCTGCTGCAACCGTTGAACGCTGCCCGCTTGCTGATTTCGACCTTGCGCGAGCGGCCATTGCCAGAGGCCGAGCATGTGCTGGTGGAGCGTACCCACCAGGCCCTGGAGGGCGCGGAAGACCTGCTGACCGACTTGCTGGACATTTCCCGGCTCGACCAGGCGGCGGTAAAGCCGGATGTGGCCGTGTACCGCCTGGACGAGCTGTTCGCGCCGCTGGTCTCGGAGTTCAGCCCGGTGGCCGAGGCGGCGGGCCTGAAGCTGCATGCACGCATAGCCGACTACGCCATCAGCACTGACCTGCGGTTGCTCACACGCATCCTGCGCAACTTCCTCAGCAACGCTTGCCGGTATACCGAGGAGGGGCGGATCCTGCTCGGGGCAAGGCGCCGCGGCGGCCATTTGCGGCTGGAGGTGTGGGATACCGGACGGGGCATTGCGCAGGACCGGCTGCAGGACATATTCCTCGAGTTCAACCAGCTGGATGTGGGGCGTGCAGCGGATCGCAAGGGCGTTGGCCTCGGGCTGGCCATCGTCGAGCGGATCGCCAAGATACTCGGTTACCGGATCGAAGTGCGGTCGTGGCTGGGGCGTGGCTCGGTGTTCAGCATCGAGGTACCTCTTGGCAAAGAAGTGCCGCTGGCTGTTCACCAGGCTGTGCCGCTGCCCAGCGTCGGTGATCCGCTGCCGGGCCGCCGCCTGCTGGTACTGGACAACGAAGTGAGCATACTCGAGAGCATGGGCGCGCTGTTGGGGCAGTGGGGGTGCGAAGTGGTCACGGCTACCGACCGGGAGGGCGCCTTGCTGGCGTTGCAGGGGCGAGCCCCGGAACTGATCCTGGCCGACTACCACCTGGACCATGGCGTAGTGGGGTGCGAGGTGGTGAGGTACCTGCGTGAGCATTTTGCGACTGCCATACCGGCAGTGATCATTACCGCAGACCGCAGCGATCAGTGCCGGCGGGGCTTGCAGAAGCTAGGGGCGCCGCTACTGAACAAACCAGTGAAACCCGGGAAACTGCGGGCGGTATTGAGCCAGTTGCTCCTGGTGCATTGATAGGGTACTCGTTCACCACTCGGCGAAATAGAGCACTTAAATGGCCTGTCGCGAAGTTTGGATCCACTGGCCTTTGAAACTTACCATTCGGTCAACTTGCAAGAAGTTAGTAGACTAACTAATACGGCCTTAAATACCGCTGGTCGGTGCTTTTGCTCAAGAAATGAACGATTTGCCAGTGGGTCGTTCCTATTTGCCAGCGAATGTGTTCTTCAAGTACCACACTTCGCACCTCTCCCCAGAACGTACTGGACGTTCAACTTGATTTGAATCGCAGGGATGCACACGGGGCTTTTTTACCTCTGACAATGGAGTAACGCCATGTCCAACCGAGGCTCAACGGTTGAGCCACTGTGTGCAATTGAGTAACCCTTTGCTGTTTCAATTAACGATATGAATTTGGTCTTCCCGGTGCGATCAAGTCGTACGCATGCTTGTTGCAAGGCCATCTAGCGCTAATGCATTACGTGGAGAATTCGACGTGGAGTTTAATACAATTATTAGCCTGTTCGGGCAGAAAGAATCCATGGAGCTGGTGCGGTTGTCGGTCATTTATGTTCATTTACTGGCCTGTTGTATCGCCATCGGCCTGGTATTTACCAGTGATGCCGAGATGGTCAGGGACTTGTTGAAGGGGCATCAACAGGCCAGCCATGACGGTAAGCACATGGCCCGATTGCAGGCGTCCGTTGCCAATGCCTTGATATTCCTGTGGCTTACCGGTGCCGCGGTCATTGGTATCGATTACCTTGAAAAAGGCATGAGTTATTTTGCCAATCCCAAACTTCACGCCAAGGTCATTATTGTCTTGCTCCTGACCTTCAATGGCATGTTGTTGCATCGTTATGTATTACCTGCCTTGCTCAAGGCCGGTTCTTTGCTTGACCTGAATATAGGCGTACGGATGTTTGCGTTGTTTTCTGGTGCACTGTCAGGTGTTTCCTGGTTATATGCAGCGATGCTGGGCGTCGGTCGGCCACTGGCCTGGAAGTATTCGTTGACCGAGTTGCTGTTGGCCTATCCGGTGATGATCCTGCTTGGCTTTGCCGTGATGGCCGCACTGACCCAGTGGGCGCGATAACGCAAAATGGCCAAAGCGACGCCAGCACCTGTGTGGCCGCGGGTGGGCATTCCTTGCTGATGGCCTGAGGCACTGCAACGGCGCCGCGAAGCGGCGCTCGCGGTTACGCGTTTGCCTGCACGCTGCAGCCATAAGGCGGCGCTGGCAGTTCGGCCAGCAGGGTTTTCAAACCGTCGCTCCACTGCCTGCGAATCTGTTGATAATAGGCATCGTCGCTGGTAATGCGCTTGCGTGTCATGCTTTCCAGGCTGTTATTGCGGTACACCAGCAAGTCCAGCGGCATGCCCACCGACAGGTTGCTGCGGATGGTGGAGTCGAACGAAATCAGGCCGCAGCGCAGCGCTTCATCAAGCGGCGTGCGGTAATCCAGGTTGCGGTCGAGTATTGGCCTGCCGTACTTGCTTTCACCCAGCTGCAGAAACGGGGTGTCCGGTGTGGCCTGGAAGAAATTGCCTTGTGCATACACGTTGTAGATGGCCATGGGGCCGCCGGCTATCTGGCCGCCGACAATGAATGAACTGCTAAGGTCGATATCGGCCGTGAGCTTGCTGCGGTCTCTTTTGACCACCTCGCGCAGGGTGTCGGCGACCAGCACCGTTGCATCGTAGAGCGTGGCAACGTTCAGCAGGTGGGGGCCGTTGCCCTGGGTGCGTTGCTGCAGCAGGTTTACCACCGACTGCGAGGTCGCCAGATTGCCGGCGGTCTGCAGCACGATCAGCCGCTCGCCCGGGACGCTGAAGACGAACAACTTGGTGAACGTGGAGATCTGGTCGATGCCGGCATTGGTGCGTGAGTCGCTGATGAAGACAAGCCCGTCCTCCAGGTGCATGGCGACACAGTAAGTCATGCGGTTTCCCTTGTGTTGCGTGTGGAAGGGTCTTGCCGCACTCGCGCGGCAAGACCGGTCTGAAGCCAGTCTGTCACTGGCGATGCACGTGAACGCTGGCCTGCATCGATTCGGCGCCGCCGCCGCGGCGTACGCCCCTGACCGGGCAGGCATCAAGGTAGTCCAGGCCCACCGCCAGCTTCAGGTGACGCTCTGGCCGGGTCAGGCGGTTGGTAATGTCGAAGCTGTACCAGGCATCGTCGACCCAGGCTTCGGCCCAGGCGTGGCTGGCCAGGTGTTGTTCGTCCTCGGTGCACAGGTAGCCGGACACATAGCGTGCCGGTACCCCCAGGCTGCGTGCGCAGGCCAGGAACGCGTGCGTGTGGTCCTGACACACACCTGCGCCACCGTTGAAGGCTTCGATGGCCGTGGTGCCCACTGACGTGGCCCCAGGGCTGTAGGGCATGTGCTCGGCCAGGCCTTGCATCAGCCCGATCAGTGCTGCCCGGTCGCGGTGACTGCCACATTGCCGGGCGGCGAAAGCAGTCAGGGTGTCGTCGGCCTGCGTCAGGTGGCTGCCGCGCAGGAACGGCAGGGGCGACTGGCTCTCGGTTTCGTGTTCGCAATCCGGGTCGATCTCGACCTGGCCGTGTGCGGTAAGCGCCAGGTGGCCATGGGGTTTGTCCAGTGTCAGCACATGCAGGATGTTGCCGTAAGGGTCGATCTGGCCCTTGACCTTGCAGGGCAGGTCCAGTTGCCATTGATTGATACGCTGGCGTTCGCTGCTGCGCGGCGTCAGGCGCAGGAACTGGATACTGTTGCACACGTCGCTGGCGTAGCTATAGGTCGTGTCGTGGCGAATGGACAGTTTCATACAACCTCCAGGTAGGAGTGATGGACGGCCTGGCCCAGTTGGTTGATGCGGCCGATGAAGTCGCTTAGCCAGGGATGCAACCCTGCATCGAGGATTTCGTCGATTGCGGTGTAGCGCAGGCGCGCGTTCAGTTCGGCGGCCATGCGCTGGGCGGCACGCCCGGTACTGCCCGGCAGGCCTGCCAGGATCAGGTCCAGTTCCTCGATGCAGGCATGCAGCGAGCGCGGCACGTCCACCCGCAACAGCAGCAACTCGGACACCGGCCGGGCGCTGGGTGCGGCGCGATAGAGCTCGTTGAAGGCTTCGTACGAGGTCAGCGCGCGCAGCAGGGCGCTCCATTGGTAATAACCGCGGGCGGAGTCGTCGCTGACCTCTTCGGAGGCCTCGCCGAACATTTCATAGCGTGAATCGAGCAGGCGCAGGGTATTGTCTGCCCGCTCCAGGAAGGTCCCCAGGCGAATGAAGCTGTAGGCATCGTTGCGCATGATGGTGCCGGAGGTCGCACCGCGGAACAGGTGTGATCGTTCCTTGACCCAGTCGCAGAACTGGCTGATGCCATAGCGACCCAGGCCATTGCTGGCGATGTTGCGCATTTCGATCCAGGTGGCGTTGATGTTCTCCCACATGTCGGCGGTGATACGGCCGCGCACTGCATGGGCATTGGTCCTGGCGGCCTGCAGGCAGCAGTAGATGCTGCTGGGGTTGGTGGCGTCGAGGGCGAAGAAGTGCAGCATGCGCTCGGTGTCGAGTTCCTTGTGCCGACGCAGGTAGTCGTCCAGCATGCCCGAGGCCATCAGCGACATTGCCAGTTCGGCATGGCCGTCGCTGCGCCCGGCCTGGGGCATCAGCGATAGCGAGTAGCTGACCTCGAGCATGCGTGCAAGGTTTTCTGCACGCTCCAGGTAGCGGGACATCCAGTACAGGTCGGAAGCGGTTCGCGAAAGCATGGCTCAGTCCTCCACCACCCAGGTGTCCTTGGTACCGCCGCCTTGCGACGAGTTGACCACCAGCGAGCCTTCCTTGAGCGCCACGCGCGTCAGGCCACCGGGCACCAGGCGGGTTTCACTGCCCGACAACACGAACGGGCGCAGGTCGATGTGACGCGGTGCGATGCCGCTGTCGACGAAGGTCGGGCAGGTTGACAGGCACAGCGTCGGTTGAGCGATATAGGCGTGCGGGCGGGCTTTGATGCGCGCGCGGAAGTCCTCGATCTGGGCTTTGGTCGAGGCGGGCCCGACCAACATGCCATAGCCGCCGGAGCCCTGGGTTTCCTTGACCACCAGTTCGGGCAGGTGGGCCAGTACATGGGACAGATCCGCCGGCTTGCGGCACTGCCAGGTCGGCACGTTGTTCAGGATTGGTTCTTCGCTCAGGTAAAAGCGGATCATGTCGTCGACGAAGGGGTAGATGGATTTGTCATCGGCCACGCCAGTGCCGACGGCGTTGGCCAGTACCACATTGCCGGCGCGGTAAACCGAGATCAGCCCCGGTACGCCCAGCATCGAGTCAGGGTTGAAGGACAGCGGGTCGAGGTAGTCGTCGTCCAGGCGACGATAGATCACGTCCACCTGTTGGGGGCCGGCAGTGGTGCGCATGTAGACATGCTCATCACGCACGAACAGGTCGGCGCCTTCGACCAGCTCGATGCCCATTTCCCGGGCCAGGAAGGCATGCTCGAAATAGGCGCTGTTGAAACGGCCGGGCGTGAGCAGCACTGCGGTGGGGTTGTCCAGTGGACTGGCGCTCTTGAGCGTGTCCAGCAGCAGGTTGGGGTAGTGATCGATGGGCGCGATGCGCTGGGCGGCAAACAGTTCGGGGAACAGGCGCATCATCATCTTGCGGTCTTCGAGCATGTAGCTGACGCCGCTGGGGGTGCGCAGGTTGTCTTCCAGCACGAAGTAGCTGCCGTCGCCGTCACGTACCAGGTCGACACCGGCAATATGCGCATACAGCCCACGGTGAAGGTCCAGGCCCTGCATGGCGATCTGGTAGCCCTCGTTGGCCAGCACTTGCTCTGGCGGGATGATGCCGGCCTTGAGAATGCGTTGGTCGTGGTAGATGTCCTCCAGGAACAGGTTCAGCGCCTGTACCCGTTGAATGCAGCCACGCTCGACCGTGCGCCATTCGCTGGCGCGGATGCTGCGCGGGATGATATCGAAGGGGATCAGGCGCTCGGTATCCTGCTTGTCGCCATACAAGGTGAAGGTGATGCCTGCGCGGTGAAACAGCAGGTCGGCCTCGCGCCGGCGCTGTTCCAGCAACTCCAGCGGGGTGTTGGCCAGCCAGCGGGCGAACTCCTGATAATGCGGGCGGCAGTTGCCGTCCGCTTCGTACATTTCATTGAAAAAAGCCCGGGACATACCCACTCCTTGCCGCCGTTGCCGGCAGCTTCATTGCGGTTCATCTGCGTCTTTCAGGGTGCTGCCTTGCTGGGGTAAGTGGGAGCTGTGTCTCGCGTTAACCTCGGTCTCGGTAGATTGCCAGTGCGTTGAGCACAATCAGTCTTTGCAATAAAAGTGCCGAATACCCCTGGAGGTTCTGGGGATGCAGGGAATGTGAGGGGCACACCCGATCTGTGCTGCCTGGCCGCAAGGGCCGGCGCATCAAAAAAGGGCGCTTTTGACCCGGGCGCGGGTTTTGAACCGAAATGGGGCGCAGGCCGGTGCCTGGCGGGAGAAAAAGGGAGTATTCCGGGTGCATGACGTGGGGCGGAGGGGGCATGCATCGAGCGCCGCGCGGGCGGCACTCGATTGCGCGAACGCTGAATATCGTGAGACGGGCGCCTTCAGGGCGTCAGAGGCAGGCGTAGACCACCAGTTCCACCAGCATTTCTTCCCGGGCGAGGCCAGCCACCACTACGGCCGCGCGGGTGGGGTAGGGTGCCTGGAAATACTCGGCGTACACGGCATTTACAGTTGCCAGATAACGGCGGTCGGTCACGTAGATCAGCACCTGGGTCACGGCATCCAGCGAGCTGCCAGCGGCTTCCAGGGTGTGGCGCAGGTTGTCCAGTGTCTGGCGGGCCTGGGCCTCGATGCCGCCGGCAACCACCTGGCCCTGCGTATCGATTGGGATCTGCGCAGTGTACAACGTACCGTTGCCGACGACCGCCCATTCCAATGGCGCCCTGGAGGCGAACAGCTCGGTCTTTATCGCATGCTTCATGGGTTGTTTCCTCAGTGGCAAGGGTGTTCAGTCGGCGTCGCTGCCGCCGCCTGCACCGTGGCGGCGTGAGGCATCGGTGCTCTCGACAAGGATGTGTTCGGCCAGCTGCCTGAGCCTTTGCCAGGTATGTTCGTTGACTGTAAAACCTTGCTGCAGTGTGCGCTGCGGGTCGCTTATCGCCTGGGCGGTCTGGCCTGCTCGGGTGAACAGCACCGTTACGTCTTGCGCGGCCGCTTCAATGGCCTGGGGCCGGGTTTCACTGCTCAGTTCCGGGCGCGGCATGCCGGCGGTAAAATCGGCCAGGTGGCATTGGCGGGCGTCCTCCCAGCGGGCTTGCACGTGCAGCCCCTGCACAGCTGCCCGGCTCAGGTAGCCCAGCAACAGCAAACGGTTGTGGCAGTGGCGTATGCGCAGTTCAGCCTGACCACAGCGCATGGCCTTGGCTGCCGCCAGTTCCACCACCGTGGCGGCGCAGCGCAACACGCTCTGGCCCTTGGCGTCGATCACCAGCAGGGCGTTATCCTCATGGCACAAGGCGTATGGCCGTGCAGCTTCGGCTTGCAGATAACGCAACGCCTTTTCCAGTGCACCGACGCCATCGAGCCCCTGCAGTTGCAACCAGCCCACGAGTTCGGCGGCATCCTCGCAGTCGCCCGGGGCGAAGCCCATGCCTTCGAATGCCTTGCGGCACATCACCTGTATTTCGTTAAGCGATACGCGCATGGTCAAAACTCCCTTTGCGGCATGACTGCGAAATTCCAGTCGTCTGCGAACGGCTGACCGATGTCGCTGACCAGCGGCGCGCCCTGGAACAGCGTGATACGCACCCAGCGGCTTGACTTGGGGTCGAATTTCCCCGCGCCGAAAAATGCCAGTTTGCAGCGCAGCAGGTGAATCGGCAGCATGTCCCGGGCCAGCAGGTTGGCACGGATTTCACCGTAGTTCGTTTTTGCCATGCCTTGCAGGCGGCGTACCGCGCCCTTGAACATCGGTTGGGCGATCAGGAAGTGAGCGGTCAGCGCCTGAGGCTGCAGTTGCAGGTGCTCCAGCAGCGCGCCATGGCACTGCTGGATATTGCGGGCGATACCCAGCTGCATTTCTTTTTCGGCTCCTGGCTCCTCTGCGCGAATGCCCAGGCGCGGCTCTTCTTTTTCAGCTGAGCGGTACCAGAAGAAGTGCTCCGCATCGGCAGCACTGAAGTCGTAGCGCAACGCCCAGCCATACTGCTGCTCGATGAGCTGGCGCAGTTGCCCAAGGGGCATCTGGGCGTCCAGCTGCCAGCTTTCGTTGACCCCCATGTGCTCGGCCAGGGGCGTGACCTGCTCGGGGTACAGCTCCAGCAGCAGGCTGACCAGAAGCTCCTGGCAGCCCACCCCCGTGTGTAATTGCGCCCAGGCCAGCAGGCGCGGCCAAAGGCCCGCGCCGTCGGCTTGCGTGCCAAGCCAGGTGGCCAGTAAAGCAAGCTCGGCCAAGGTTTGCAGGTTCTGCTCATGCTGGCGCTGGTCTTCGGTCCGGGACTGGCTCAGGTGCAACTGGGCGCGCGCCAGCAATTGCTGCAGGCGCGCCAACGGGGCGGGCTCCGCCGGCTGCGCCAGCACCAGGGCCAGGGCCGTTTCCCGCGTACTGATCCAGTGCTCCACCAGTTGAGGGTGGTTGATCAGAAAAGGGGCCATTCCCAGCCCGGTCGCGTTGCCGACCCCCAGGTAGCGTTGAAGGGCCGGGGCCAGTTGCACTGCCCGCTGCGGGGCGAGTGCCTGGGCCATGTGGTTGATCTGCTCGATGCTGAAGTGACGCAGCAGGTAGACGGTGAACATCTGCGCGCTGAACGGCTGGTTGAAGTCCGGGTTATCTTGCAGGCAACCAAAATCGGCGATGCCGAACTTGCCGTTACCGTAAACAGCTGTAGTGCGATACAGGTAGCCGACTTCAGCCAGTTGCTGTGGATCGGGCTGGCGACCTTCTGCCAGCGCCGCCAGAAACCGGTCGAAATTGCGCAAGCTACGGTTGGCCCGCGACAACACCAGCACGCGTGCATCGAAGCGGCCGGCTTCCTGCAGCGGCACGTTGCGTTGCAGGTCGGCCAGTTGTGCCGAGTCGACATCGCCGGCCACCAGCACGAAGCTGACGTCCCACTGGTCGGCGATGACCCGATCGCTGCGCTTTTCCGGCGGCAGGTAGGCCGAGAAGATCACGCAGTGGTAATGGCCGTTTGGCGTTTCGATGCGGTAGATCGCAGTGCCGAAGCCTTGGCCATCGAGGTCGAAACAGCTGCGCCGGATTTGCCAGCGCTGTTGCATCATCCGCCGCATGCTGCTGCGCACAAAGCTTAGCGGGCTCTGGAAGTGGCTACCCAGCCGGGCCAGGTCCATGACTTGGCTGGCAGGGCGCAACGCGGGTATTGCAGGCACGCTGTTGGGCATTGTTGTTGTACCTGGATGGATCATGTTCAGACGCCTTGTTCACGGGCCATGTGTCGAGCGATGCGCACGGCATCCCACAGGGCTGGCAGGATCACCAGCGACACCGGCACCGCGGTGATGACAATGAAGGATTGCAGGGCCGTCACACCGCCTGCGCCAATGGTGATCAGCACCACCGCCGCCAGGCCCATGCCGATTGCCCAGAAACCGCGCAACCACTTCTTCGGTTTATCGTCGCTGGACATCGCCAGCGCCACGGTGAAGGCCATGGCGTCGCCATTGGTGGCCACTGAGATGAAACTTAGGAACAGGAACAGCGCGCTGACAAGGCCACCTAGTGGCAGGTTCTGCGTCACTCCCAGCAGCAGGTCTTCAGGCTTGGCGCCATGGGCGGTGACGCTGCCTGGCGTTTGCAGCTCCAGGCCGATCCCGGTACCGCCTACCACGGTGAACCAGAACATGGTCACCAGCGGTGCGATGATCGACAGCGTCATGATGATCTCGCGGATGGTGCGGCCCCGCGAGATCCGCGCGACGTACAGTGCCACCATGGGCGCATAGCCGATGAACCAGCCCCAATAGAACACCGTCCACCAGTCCAGCCATTTGGGGTCGGCGCGGAACATCGTCAGGGGGATGAAGTGTTCCACGTGCAGGGCAAAGGCCGCCGGGAAACCGCCGAGGATGAACAGCGTCGGTCCGAATACCACCATGAACAGTGCCAGGCCGATCATCAGCCAGACGTTGATCTCGCTGACAAAGCGGATGCCTTTGAGGCCCACCAGGCACGATACAGTGTACATCGCGGTGACCAGGACGATGGTCAGCGACTGGGTGACGATAGTGTTGGGCAACCCCCACACGGCGTGCATGGCGCTGCTGATCTGCAGGCCAAGGAAACCGATCGGACCGATGGTGCCGGCCACTACCGCGATGATCGAGGCAGCGTCGGCCAAGGTGCCGATCGGGCCCTTGAGCGCTCGCTTGCCGAACAGGGGGTAGAGCAGGGTACGCGGCGCCAGCGGAAGGCCTTTATCGTAATGCAGGTGCATCAGCACGATCGCCAGCAGGCTACCCAGCACGGCCCAGGCCAGGAAGCCCCAGTGCACGAACGATTGCGCCAGTGCCGCGGTGGCCGCCGCTTCGCTGTGCGGTTGCAGGCCGGCGAAGAAGGGCGGTGGGCTGGCAAAGTGCATCAAGGGTTCGGCAGCGGCCCAGAAGGCGCCACCACCTGCCAGCAGGGCGCACATGATCACGGCGATCCAGTTGAAGGTGCTGACGTCCGGGCGCTGGGTGACCCCGCCCAGGCGTACACGCCCGCACCTGGAAAAACCGATGAACAGGCTGACGGCGAAGGTTGCCAGCATCAGCACTTGCCAATAGAGGCCAAAGGCCTTTGTCGACCAGGCGAACAGGGTATTGACCAGCGCCGACACGGTGTCGATGTCGATCAGCGCCGCCAGCAGGAAGGCGCCGAGGAATCCGCCGCTGATCAGGAACAACGGCCAGTCGATATCGCGTGCCATAGGCAGGCCCATGGCCTGGCCGTCGGCCTGCAAGGTGGTTGGGTTTTTCATGAAACCTCCGGAACCTGCGATTGTTTTTATTGTTGATGCTGTCCGTGCAAAGGGTTCAGGCCTGTGCCGTGGTGGCGGTCTCCAGCAGGCGCAACCAGTTCAGCCCCATGATGTTGCCCACGTCGTGCTCGGCAAAGCCGCGGGCGCGCAGGCCCTGGGCGATGTTGCGGAAGTCGCGGCTGTCGCGGAACCACTGCAAGGGCGCCGGCCAGTTGGCGTTGTCCCTGGAGCCTTCGCCGTAGTCCTTGTCCTTGCTCCAGCGGCCGTTGCGCATCCATTCCAGCACCGACAAGGGTTGCGCCTGGCACAGGTCGGTGCCGATGCCGATGTGCTCCACACCCATCAGGTCGGCGGTGCGCGCGACCATGTCGCAGAAACTTTCCAGGCTACAGTCCGAGGCACCCTTGAGGTGGAACGGATAGGTGCTGAAGCCCAGCAGCCCGCCGGACTCTGCGATCCCGCGTAGCACCGCATCGGATTTGTTGCGCTTGGCGGCGTGGAAGCTGGCAGGGTTGGCGTGGGAGATGATCACCGGTCGGCTGGACAGTTCGATGGCCTCAAGCGTGCTTCGCTCGGCGCTGTGAGACATGTCGATGAGCATGCCGACGCGGTTCATTTCGGCGATCACCTGGCGGCCGAAGCGGCTGATGCCGTTGTCCTCGCGCTCATAGCAACCGCTGGCCAGCAGGCTTTGGTTGTTGTAGGTCAGCTGCATGACGAACACCCCGAGCTGGCGGAAAACCTCCACCAGGGCAATGTCGTCCTCGATCGGCGAGCAGTTCTGGAAGCCGAAGAAGATACCCACCCGGCCCTCCTCGTGGGCCAGGCGGATGTCGCTGGCCGTGCGCACCGGGCGGATCAGCTCGGGCCATGTCTCGAAGCGGCGGTTCCACTCGCCCAGGCGTGACAGGGTTTCGCGGGCGTTTTCGTGGTAGGCGATGGTGGCGTGCACCGCGCTCAGGCCACCGGCCTGCATCTGCTGGAATATTTCCTGGCTCCAGTTGGAGTACTGCAGGCCGTCGATCATCAAAAGGTCGTGCATGGCATGTATTCCTTCAGGGCCGCAGGTAGGTGGTCTTGACCACGGTGTAGAAGTCGCGAGCGTATTGCCCCTGTTCCCGGGGGCCGAAACTCGAGGCTTTGCGGCCCCCGAATGGCACGTGGTAGTCGGTCCCGGCGGTGGGCAGATTGACCATCACGCAGCCGGTCTGGGCGCGGCGCTTGAAGTGGCTGGCGTGGCGCAGCGACTGGGTGATGATCCCGGCTGTGAGGCCGTACTCGGTATCATTGAGCGTGGCCAGCGCCTCTTCAAAATCGCGCACGCGGATCACGCAGGCGATGGGGCCGAACACTTCCTCGCGGTTGATGCGCATGTCGTTGCGGCTGTTGATGAACAAGGCCGGGCGCATGTAGTAGCCATCGCAGGCCAGTTGCAGGCGCTCGCCGCCTTCTATCAGGGTGGCGCCTTCGGCCTGGGCCAGTTGCAGGTAGGCCAGGTTCTGTTCCAGCTGGCGCGCGTCAGCTACCGGGCCGATCTGGACGCCAGCCTCCAGTGCATGGCCGACCTTGAGCTGGCGCATGCGCAGGCGCAGCGCCTCGACGAAGCGGTCGTGGATGCCGTCGCAGACGATCAGCCGTGACGAAGCGGTGCATTTCTGCCCGGTGCCGAAGAAGGCCCCGTTGAGCGCGCATTCCACGGCCAGTTCGAGGTCGGCGTCGTCCATGACCACCAGGGCATTCTTGCTACCCATTTCCAGCTGGCAGCGCACCAGGTTACCGGCGGTGGCCACCGCTACGCGTCGGCCCGTCTGCAGAGAACCGGTGAACGTCAGGGCATCAATCTCGGCGGACTGGATCAGGGCCTCGCCGACGTCGGCACCACTGCCCATCACCAGGTTGAAGGTGCCGCTGGGCAGGCCCTGACGGCTGATGATTTCGGTGAGCGCCCAGGCACTGGCCGGCACCAGGTTGGCCGGCTTGAACACCACGGCGTTGCCGAAGGCCAGGGCCGGGGCGATTTTCCAGGCGGCGGTGGCCATGGGGAAGTTCCAGGGGGTAATGATGCCTACCACACCCACCGGTTCGCGATGCACTTCGATGTCGACCCCAGGGCGCACCGAGGCGGCAGTCTCGCCCATCTGGCGCAGCACTTCGGCGGCGTAGTAATGGAAGAACTGGCCACTGCGGTTGACCTCGCCGATGCCTTCGGCCAAGGGTTTGCCTTCTTCTCGCGACAGCAGTTCGCCGAGCTCTTCCTTGCGGGCGATCAGCTCGTCGCCGATGGCCATGAGCACTTGCTGGCGGCTTTCCAGACCACTGGCGGCCCACAGGGGTTGAGCGGCGCGGGCGGCCTGGATGGCCTGGCGGGCCTGTTCGGCGCTGGCCTGATGGTACTGGCCGATCAGGTCGCCAGTGTCCGAGGGGCTGTAGTTGCCCAAAGTGGCGTGGCCTTCACACCACTGGCCATCGATGTAGTTGTTGTAGGTCTTGTGTGACATGGATGAACGCCTCCGTTTGCATGGCATTCATCATGCGAGCAATATGCAGCAAATAAAAATTAATAAAAAAAATGCTTTGATAAGGAATGCTAACCATGTTGCCCGAGCTGAAAATCGCCCAGTTGCGTTACTTCGTACTGGTCGCCGAACTCAAGAGTTTCCACGCGGCCGCCCGCCAGGCCTTTCGCACCCAGCCTGCGATATCCCTGGCCCTGCGTGAACTGGAGCAGAAGCTGGGGCAGGCACTGGTCGAAAAGGGCGGTGGCCGGGTAGAGCTGACGCCATATGGCGAGCATTGCCTCCCGTTGTTTCGTGGCTTGATCGAGCACCATGACCGTATTGCCCGTGAAGCCATGCTGTTTGCCCGGCATGAAATCGGCCAGGTCAGCATCGCCACCGTGCCTTCTGTGGCCAGCCGAATGCTGCCAGGGCCGCTGGCCCGCTTTGTGGCCGCGCACCCCAATGTGCAGGTCAGCATTCAGGACGGCACGGCCGAACGTGTGCAGCAGTTGCTCGCTCAAGGGCAGGTGGATTTCGGCATCAGCAGCCTGTGGGTGGACGATGACCAGCTCGAATTCGCCCCCATCGTGAATGATCAGGTTGGCGTGGTGTGCCGCAGCGACCACCCGCTGGCGCAGGCGGGCGGGCGGCTGCATTGGGCGCAGTTGCTGGGCGTGCCGATGATCCGCAACGGTACCTCGCAATTGCTGGCGGGTACCGAGGCCGAGGGTTTGCTGGCCGATAGCCGGCTGTTCATTTCCAACATGATTTCGTTGATCGCCATGCTGGAGGAGGGGGTAGGGATCAGTACCTTGCCGTACCTCGCTTTTCCGCAGGAGAACGACAAACTGGCGTTCGTACCCCTTGAGGAGCCCAGGGTAGAACGGCATATCGGCATGCTCACCCGCAAAGGGCGCAGCTTGTCACCTGTGGCGGGGGCACTGATGGCGTTTCTGCAAGTGCAGTTGGCGAAGGCTGGCTGATTCGTTGGCGGTAGGGGCATGGCGCGCCATCGCCGGCACTGAGGTTCGCAAACGCACGCCCGGCTTTCAGAGAACCGGGCCTGACGCCACGCTAACACCTGCCAGCGTGGTGAACGAGATGTCCTTGGCCGTGAGCAGAAAATCACGCATGTACGGCACCTCCAGCATGTCACTGCGCAGCGCAGCATAGAGGTTTGCCTGCAGGCCGTGCTCGCCAAGGCGCTTGGCGGTTACATAGCCGCGCGAACTGTATTCGTGCACGGCCCAGTTGGGCAGGCAGCAGACGCCGCGCCCGGAAGCAACCAGTTGCATCATCATCACGGTCAGTTCTGAAGTACGTACCTGTGCGGGCTCGACGTCGGCGGGGTCGAGGAAGCGGGTGAAGATGTCCAGGCGGGTGCGTTCGATCGGGTAGGTGATCAGTGTCTGGCTGGCGATATCGGCGGGCTCCAGGTACGGCTTGTGGCGCATGGCGTGGTGGTTGTCGATGGCCAGCAGTGCCTCGTAGCTGAACAACGGCACGTAGCTGATACCCGGCAGTGTCACCGGGTCGGAAGTCACCACCAGGTCCAGGTCGCCGCGCTCCAGGGCTGGCAGCGGCGCGAAGGAAAAACCCGAGGCGAGGTCCAGTTCCACCTCAGACCAGGCGCCGCGGAACTCATCCACTGAAGGCATCAGCCACTGGTAGCAGCTGTGGCACTCGATGGCGATGTGCAACCGTCCGGCGCAGCCCCCGGCCAGCTTGCCCAGGTCCCGTTCGGTATTGCGGATCTGAGGCAGCACCTGATCGGCCAACTGCAGCAGCTTCAGCCCGGCGCTGGTGAAGCGCACCGGCCTGGATTTGCGCACGAACAGTGGCATGCCGATGCGCTCTTCCATATCGCGGAACTGGTGCGACAGGGCTGATTGTGTCAGGTGCAGGCGCTCGGCGGCCTCGTGCAGGCTGTCGGTTTCACGCAGCGCGTGGAGGGTTCGCAGGTGGCGTAAATCGATCATGAGTAAAATGGCGGATCAACGCAGTAATGGCGGGTTTTCTTCACTGCTGCGTGATCCTGACAATTCCTTTGATGGGTATTCCGTGAGTGGGGTGAGGTTCAAGCCGCGTGATGCGCGGCGAGGTTGCAGTACTGCCCCTTGAAATACAGCAGCGGCTGCGTGGCAGCAGTTGCCTGCAGGTTCAACGCTTTGACTTCGCCAATCACGATCAGGTGGTCCCCGGCGGCATGTTCGGCGTGAATTTCGCAATCAAGCCAATGCAGGCTGCCGGCAATGATCGGGTTGCCCAACGGCGACGCTTGCCATTCGACGCCCTGCCACTTGTTGGCGCCGCGCCGTGCAAACTGGTTGGAAATGCCGACCTGCTCACCTGACAGGATGTTGACCGTGAAGCGGCCAGCCTGGCGGATTTTCGGGTAGCTGGCCGAACTGGACATCACACTGAATGACACCAGCGGCGGGCTCATCGATACGCTGTAGAACGACTGGCAGGTGAAGCCGATCGGCTCACCTTCGTGGTGCGATGTAATCACCGTGATGCCGGATGCGTAGTGCCCGAGTGCCTGGCGAAAAGTCGACGGCTCGATCGCCGTACTGGAAAGCAACATGGTAGGTCCTGTGGCTGCATTCATTTCAGCGTGCGTTAGCGAGTTCCTGACGGACAATGGCTGCGCCTGCACTCAACGCCTTGAGCTTGCCGCTGGCTACCTGGCGGGGCAGGGGCGCCATGCCGCAGTTGGTGCAAGGGTAGAGGTTGTCGGCATCGACGAATTGCAGTGCCTTGCGCAGGGTGGCGGCGACCTGTTCGGGTGTCTCAATGACATGGGTGGCCACATCGATGGCGCCGACCATGACTTTCTTGCCGCGAATCAGCTCGAGCAGGTCCATCGGAACATGCGAGTTATGGCATTCCAGCGAAATGATATCGATGCTGGACTGCTGCAGTTTGGGGAAGGCCTGTTCATATTGCCGCCATTCTGAACCGAGGGTCTTTTTCCAGTCGGTGTTGGCCTTGATGCCATAGCCATAGCAAATATGGACGGCCGTTTCGCACTTGAGGCCCTCGATGGCCCTTTCCAGGGTAGCCACGCCCCAGTCATTCACGTCGTCAAAGAAAACATTGAATGCCGGTTCGTCGAACTGAATGATGTCCACGCCCGCGGCTTCCAGTTCTCTGGCTTCCTGGTTGAGAATCTTGGCGAATTCCCAGGCCAGTTTCTCGCGGCTTTTGTAGTGGTTGTCATACAGTGTGTCGATCATGGTCATGGGGCCGGGCAGCGCCCACTTTATCGGCTGTGTGGTGTGCTGGCGCAAGAATTTGGCATCTTCGACAAACACCGGTTTTTGTCGAGCGACAGCACCCACCACCGTCGGTACGCTCGCATCGTAGCGATCACGGATTCTGACGGTTTTCCGTTGTTCGAAATCAACGCCGCTGAGGTGCTCGATAAACGTAGTGACAAAGTGCTGGCGGGTTTGTTCGCCGTCACTGACGATGTCGATACCGGCGTGTTGTTGTTCTTGCAAGGCCAGGCGCAAGGCATCCTGTTTGCCTTCGACCAGTTGCTCGTCTTGCAACTTCCACGGTGACCAGAGTGTTTCGGGTTGAGCAAGCCAGGCGGGTTTCGGCAGGCTGCCGGCCGTGGAGGTGGGTAGCAATGTGTTCATGAACAGTGACCTTGTGCTTTGAATGTTCAACGTGCGTATTGAGCGGACCATTGCGCCAGCGTGGCCTGGTAGGGTTTGACAAATTGCTCCTCGGCAAATTTGCCCTGCTCGATCGCCAGGCGGCTGCGCTCTTCCCGGTCGTAGACAATGCGCGTGAGCGAGTAATCCTGGTTCTTCAGGCTGGGCTGGTAGGCCTTGCCCGCAGGAGAATTGGCGTTGTAGATCTCGGGTCGGTAGATTTTCTGAAAGGTGTCCATGGTGCTGATGGTGCTGATCAGTTCAAGGTCGGTGTAATCAGCCAGCAAGTCGCCGGCAAAATAAAACGCCAACGGGGCGACGCTGTTCGGCGGCATGAAATAGCGCACCTTCAAGCCCATTTTCTTGAAGTATTCGTCTGTCAGGGAGTATTCATCCTGCTGGTATTCAACCCCTAGCACAGGGTGCTGATTTTCGGTGCGCAGGTAAGTCCTGCTGCTGGATACGCTCAGGCAGATAACCGGTGGTTTGCTGAAATGCTCCTGGTAGGTTTGCGAGTTGACGAAGCATTTGAACAGGTTGCCGTGCAGCTCGCCAAAATGATCAGGTGTGCTGAAGGTCGACCGATGCTTGTTATGCTCAAGTAACAGTACGCTGAAGTCGTAATCGCGCACGTACGAGGAGAAGTTATTGCCTACCATGCCTTCGAGGCGAGTATTGTTCTTGCGGTCGACAATATAGGTTTTCAATATTTCGATCAGCGGCAGGGCATTGCCGTACTGCGCGCTTTCAAGGTTCATTTCCACCGATATGATGTCCAGCTCTACGCGGTAGCGATCATGTTCGGGGTTGTCCCAGTGCGCCAGCGCATTGAAACGGTTATTGATCATCGTCAGGGTATTGCGCAGGTTCTGCTGGCGGTTTGCACCCCGTGCCAAATTGGCGAAGTTGGTCGTGATGCGGGTGTTTTCGGCAGGGTGATAATGTTCGTCGAACGCAATGCGCTTGACGGTGAATGTTGGCGCTTTATCCATGGTAACGGCTTCCAGGTGCCTGAGTGTGAGCGATCCAGTGCTGGTCAGTTGCGTAGCTGAGTCGTTCACACCGTAATCTTGATGTGTTTGATTGAGGCGTATCCTAGGTGGGGCGCTGCATGAATGATATTGAAGTTATTTCACAGGTTTTTTAGCCCTGCTCATGATGCGTTGGCTGGTCGACTGCGGCATCATGGCTGCCTGGCCTTCACCTCACCCAGGAGACAGCGATGATCAAAACCGGCGATCAATTGCCCGACGTTACCCTTTATCAATACAACAACGACGCAGGCGCCTGCGCGATCGGCCCCAAGGCCTTTTCCATTCGCGAGCGTTGCAAGCACAAGAAGGTGCTGATCTTCGCGTTGCCGGGCGCGTTCACGCCGACTTGCTCTGAACGTCATGTTCCCGGTTATGTCGCGGCGGCCCCTGCGTTGTTCGCGGCTGGCATTGACGAAATCCTGTGCGTCTCGGTGAACGATGCCTTTGTCATGAACGCCTGGGGCAACAGCATGCAGGTCGGGGATGCGGTCAAGATGATCGGCGATGGCAATGGCGAATTCAGCGAGGCGCTGGGGCTGACCCAGGACCTTTCGGCACGCGGTTTGGGGCGGCGCTCGCAGCGGTATGCGATGTTGGTCGACGACCAGGTAGTCCAGTACATTGCGGTTGAAAGCCCCGGCAAGTTCGAGGTCAGCGATGCGGCCAGCCTGCTGGCTGTGTTGCGCTAGCCATACCTTTCAGGCCTTGCCGACAACGGCTGTCAGGGCTGCCAGAACACCTTTCGAACCGGCCGCTAACAACAAGGTACAGACGGTTGAAACTTCACCAACTCAGGGCGCTGGTCGCCATTCATAACGCAGGTAGCATCCTCGAAGCCTCCAAGCTCATGCACATTACTCAGCCCGCGCTGAGCCGTTCGATCAAGGAGCTGGAGCGGGAGGTGGGGTTTACCCTGTTGCAGCGGTCGCACAAAGGCATGGCCCTTACCGAGGAAGGCAAGCGTGTCATCCGCCATGCCAACCTCGTGGTAGAGAGCATACGCCGCCTGCAGATCGAAGCGGCGAGCATTCAGGATGCGGCGCTGGGCGCCGTGTCGATCGGGGTGACGTCGTTGACGGCGATGCTCGATGGCGTCGATGAAAGTATCCTGGCCTTTCGGCGCAAGTACCCGCGGGTGAAGATCACCATCACCGACTTGCGCCCCAGCCAGATCCTGCAGCGCTTGCGCGATGGCAGCCTGGACTTTGCCATTACTTCGCAGCAACCGCTGAGTCGGCTGAGCCTGGACTGGGAGGCACTGGGCAGTATCAAGGGCAGGGTGATTTGCCACGCCTCGAATCGGCAGAAGTTCAGCCAGTCACTGCGCACCTTGCAATACGCCCCCTGGATCAGCCTGGACGAGTTGTCCGACCAGGCTTCGCAGTTTCACCAACTGTTCGAGGCCAACGGCCTTCGGGTGCCACAGAACACCGTTGAATGCACTTCAGTGATGATGGCGCTGAAGCTGTTGAAGAACACGGAATCGTTGATGACCATCAGCGAACTGGCGGTGGACCAAGGGTTTACCTACGGTATCGATTGCGAGTTCGTCGCCATGGCGGTGCAGGAGTTGATTCCGGATTACCCCATCAACCTGGTCTGCATCGACCGCCACAGCCTCACGGCGCCTGCCCAGGAGCTGTTCCACAGCTTGCGCGGGCAGGTGCTCAAGCAGACCCGCCCAGTGGGGTCAGAAGTGGTAGTACATGCCTAGTGAGACGTTGCTTGGGTTATCGCCCGCCTGATCCACCGGGGTGCCGGCGTAGGTGACCGACGAGGCGCGCTGGTTGGCGATCATGCCAAGGCGTCCATAAAGGGCCCAGCGGGGGTTGATGAAGTGGTCATAGCCGATCATCACTCCCCACGCGTCCTTGTCGCGGGCGCTGACCTGGCGTTGCATCACTGCCAGGCGCAGCACGTCCAGCTCGCCCACCGGCGCCATCATGCCGAAGGTGTACAGCGTGGTGCTGGGCGTGCCGGCCTGGTCCACGTCCTGACGTTGCCAGGTGAGGCTGGTGGCCAGCGGGCCGAAATCGTAGAACGCCGACAGGCTCTTGAAATCGTTGGCGGTCTGGCGTGAAGCGCCGCCGTCGTCCCATGGGTCGCTGTAGTAACGGTTGTAGGAGGCCAGCAACATCACCCGGCTGTTGCGGTACTGCAGCCGGGCGCCACCGCCACGCACGGTGCGCCCAGCGCTGGCGGCATCGTCGAAGCCAAAGCTCAGCGCGGTACCGAGGCTGAAGCCACTGAAGGTCGGGCTGGTGTAGGCCAGGGTGTGCTTGGGGCGCAGGTCAAGGTAAAAGGCGCCCTTGCCGGCGGCAGGCAGGGCCAGGTAGGTGTAGGGCGAGCCATAGGTGGCCAGGAACGGGTCGGCGTATGTGGGTGTGGCCATGCCGTAGGTCTTGCCGAACTCGAGCTTGCCCAGGGTGCGCGAGCGCAGGGCGACTGTCGCCAGGCGCAGGGTGCCGACGGTATCCCAGGTGCCCTCCAAGGCCTCGCCATTGAGGTTGAAACCCTCCTCGACGTCAAGCTCCACCACGGTATCGGGGTCAAGCGCCTTGCGTGCGTACAGCCCGAGCTTGTTGGTCCAGGCGCCGCCACCGGCCAGCCTGAAACCCGAGTGGTGCTGTGAGTCGTGATAGCTGGCGAATGCATCCACGGTGCCGTACACCTTGAGCGTGTCATCGAAGCCGTAATCCAGCCCGTAATAACCAAAACCCGGCGCAATCCGCGCGAGCGTCGGAAAACCCTCTGCCTGTGCCTGCGCAGCAAGGCAAGCCCCTTGGATCATCAACAGCAACGACGTAATGCGAGTGTTCATTCACGACTCCAGGCCAGCACGGTGATGTGGTGGCTTTAGCGTCGGTGAACAGAACGTTGCAGCGTGATTGCTTATTCGGTCAGGTCATGCCGTTTGGTTAATCAGGGGCTGGCGCGGCGTGTGGATTGGCGAGCGCATCCGCGTTAGACAGGCTTCGTACCCGCGCCAACGCTGCGCTACGGATGCTGATCTGTGGGCGTTATTGGGGCCGCGCGCGGAGCGAGGGCGGACTGTGCGCCAGCTCAGGGCAATTTGGCCAACGATCGCGCCGGCAAATTGCTCATTGGTTATCCCTATGCCGAAACTGCAAGTGTATTGGGTGCCCGATTGGCTGATATTCGCTGCACGCCGCGATTTGCCAACGGAGACAACAATGATCAGACCGCTACCCACATCGCCGAGCCTGCAAAAAGGTGCGCACTCAGCCGCGCAGGTATCGTCCTCCCGTAAAACCTTGGTCGCCTGCTCGTTGGGCAATGCGCTCGAAATGTACGACTTCACGATCTACAGCTTCTTCGCTGTACTGATCGGCAAGCACTTCTTCCCCTCCGACTCGGCCATGGCGTCGTTGTTGATGTCGCTGGCCACCTTTGGCGTCGGTTTCCTGATGCGCCCGGTCGGGGCGATGGTCATCGGTCGCTATGCTGACCGGCATGGACGCAAGGCCGCTTTGAGCCTGACCATCGGGCTGATGACCCTGGGCACCGCGATGATTGCCTTTGCGCCCACGTATTCACAGATCGGGATTTTCGCCACCTTGCTGCTGGTGACCGGCCGGCTCATCCAGGGCATGTCGGCAGGCGGGGAGGTCGGTACCGCGTCGGTATTCCTGATGGAATCCAGTGCGGTCGGCAATCGCTGCCAGAGCGTCAGCTGGCAGGCCGCCAGCCAAGGCTATGCCGCCTTGGTGGGGGCCGGCTTTGGCCTGGCCCTCAGCCAGTTGCTCGACCCTTCCGCGCTGGAAAGCTGGGGATGGCGCATACCGTTCATCTTCGGCTTGCTGATCGGGCCGGTCGGTTGGTACATACGCACGCGGTTGCCGGAAACCCATGAGGCCGCACCGGCGCAGAAGGCAGAGCAGGGGCTGGATGCCGAACTGCTCAAACGCATCGCCCAAGGCATCGGCCTGATGGCCAGCTCGACCATTGGCATGTACCTGTTCGTGTTCTACATGCCGACCTACCTGACCACCGCCTTGCATTACCCACCCGGCAGCGCGATGGCGATTGCCTGCATCAGTAGCGGTTGCATGGCCGTCATCTGCCCGTTGGCCGGCAAATTCGCCGACAAGTATCAGCTCAGAAAACGCCTGCTGGTGTGGACGGTCGCCGCGCCGGTGGTGTTGACCCTGCCCGTGTTCTATCTGCTTGGGCAAGTGCAGCACATGGGCCTGGCCATGATGGGCGTGGCGATCCTGATCTTGCCGACCTGCATCGGTGCCGGTGCGTTCTTCGCGCTGATCATGGAGGGCTTCCCGAAGGCCAGGCGCTCGTTCGGCACCTCGGTCAGCTACAGCCTGGGGGTGACCCTGTTCGGTGGTTTCTCGCCATTGGTGGCCACATGGCTGATTGCAGCGCTGGGCACGCCGTTGGCGCCAGCCTACTTCCTGCTGGCCGGCGGCGTTGTCAGCCTGGCCTGCCTCAGATACTTCCCTGAAAACAAAGGATGCGAGTGATATGGGTATTTTGCAGAGCAATCAAACACGGGGCTCAGCTGCCGAGCTGGATGAGTTCGTCATGCTGCGCCGGCAGATCCACGCTGCGCCGGAAATTGGCGGCGACACGCCGGATACGGCGGCCCTGGTAGCCGACAAGCTGCAAGCTTTGGGCTATGAAGTGCATCGCAACGTGGGTGGGCATGGTGTGGTCGGCGTGCTGAAAGTGGGGGACAGCCCGCGCAGCATCGGTTTGCGTGCAGACATGGACGCACTGCCCATGGGCGAAAAGAATGCGTTTGCGCATGCCAGCAAGATCCCTGGCCGCATGCATGCCTGTGGCCATGACGGGCATACCGCGATCCTGCTGGCAGCCGCTGCGCAACTGGCGGCTACACGCCAGTTCAACGGGACGTTGAACGTGATATTCCAGCCCGACGAGGAAGGCCTGGCGGGGGCCAAGGCGATGATCGACGACGGCCTGTTCGAGCGCTTCCCGTGCGACTCGGTGTATGCGCTGCATAACATGCCCGGCCTGCCGGTGGGCACGTGCGTGGTGCAGGCGGGGCCCACCATGGCGTCTTCCGAACGTGTCAGCATTCGGATTACCGGCAAAGGCGGGCACGGTGCGATGCCGGAACTGTCGGTAGACCCGGTGATGGCGTTGAACAGCCTGATCAGTGGCATCCAGACCATCAAGTCGCGCAATCTGAGCGTCGAGGACTACGCCGTGATCAGCATCGGCATGATCCAGGCCGGCACCGTCTACAACATCATCCCTGACGAGGCCTGCATGTTGCTGAGCGTGCGCACCGACACGGCCCAGACCCAGCAGAAGATCAACAGCCGCATTGACGCCCTGGCCAAGGGGCACGCAGAAAGCTATGGCGTGGAGATCGATGTGCAATTCACCCAACTGGCGCCCGCCTTGTGCAACAGCGATCACGAAAGCGCGTTGCTGCGTGACAGCCTGAGGCCGTTGTTCGCCGACGGCGCGCTGCTGGACAAGATGCCCAAGAAGGTCATGGGCACCGAAGACTTTGCCTACATGTTGCAGGCGCGGCCTGGCTGTTACTTCATGCTGGGCAATGGCACGGGCGAGTTCCATGGTTGCTCGGTGCATAACCCTCACTACGATTTCAATGATGCGTTGGTGAAGATTGGCGCTGATTGTTGGGTGAAGTGGGTTCAGGACTATCTGCGTTGACCCTGCGTCATCTGCGCTGGAATGGTCTACGCTCTCAGCCGAAGCGCGTCGTGACAGGCTTCATCCCGTTATCGTCGCTCTGGCGATTCACATCGACGGACCAGGCTCGGTCCAAAGAGGGTGCTGCAATGGCGACTATCGCAAGAGGGCAGCCGGTGCGGACAAGCTGGAGAGCGACATGGCACGGTATCCCCATTACTTTCAGTGACGCCTGATTGAACGTCGAGCTGTGCCCGGGTTCTGACAAGCAAAGGGTACAGCGAGGACGCTTTCATGAGCATCGAACGCAACATTCCCGAGCTTGAGGCCTGGTACGCCCAGTACGACGACATCAGTTACCGGCGCGCGTCACCGGATGCCTACCACCATGAACTGCTTCGCACAGCCGAGGCCCTGCGCGACGACGGTGCCATCGACTGGGACGACTGGTTGGCGCTCAAGGCGCTGGCCGATGAGGCGCATATCCGCGCGCTGGAAGATGCCGTGCAGGCCCATGTGAGCGACCCGGACGCATGAAAGCGCTGAAGATTGCCACCTTCAACATCAATGGCATCCGCAGCCGTTTGCCGGCGCTGCTGGCCTGGCTGGAGCGGGAGCAGCCCGACATTGCCTGCCTGCAGGAGCTGAAGGCGGCCGATCAGCAATTCCCTCGCGCGGAGCTGGAGGCAGCAGGCTATGGCAGCCTTCATCATGGGCAACCGTCATGGAACGGCGTGGCCATTCTGGTGCGGGGCAGTGATCCGCTCGAGGTTCGCCGCGGCTTGCCCGGCCTGGAAGAGGACAGCCAGAGTCGCTATCTGGAAGCTGCGGCACACGGGGTGTTGGTCGCTTGTCTCTACCTGCCGAACGGCAACCCGCAGCCCGGGCCCAAGTTCGATTACAAGCTGCACTGGTTCGAATGCCTGATCCAGCATGCGCGCAGCCTCCAGGAAAGTGGCCACCCCACGCTGCTGGCAGGGGATTTCAATGTTGTGCCCACCGACATGGACATCTATAACCCGCGTTCCTGGCTGAAGGACGCACTGCTGCAGCCTGAGTCGCGAGCGTGTTACCAACGACTGCTTGACCAGGGCTGGCTCGATGCCATACGCCATCTGTACCCGGACGAGCGTGTCTACACCTTCTGGGACTATTTCCGTAACCACTGGGCCCGCAATGCCGGGTTGCGAATCGATCACCTGTTGCTCAATCGCGAGCTTGCGCCTTATCTGAAACGGGCGGGTGTCGATGCATGGGTGCGCAACCAGGCCAAGGCCAGCGACCATGCGCCCGTCTGGATCGAGCTGGGTACGCGTCGTGCTCGGTCATAGTCAGTTCAGCACATGAACGAGCGCCGGGCTGAGGCGCTCCGACAGTAGCCGACTTCAGATTGCATTCAGATTCGGCCCCGATAATTCCCTCCGTCGCACCTAGGCGGGGGAAACTTCATGACTCAGTCTCATCAATGGCACAGTTTGCTTCCGTTACCCATCGGTAGCCATGCCGATCATCAGGCGCATCTTTCTCTTCACCTTAGCGGCGATCATGGGCGAGGCGAGCTGGAGCACTTCATACACGAGCGCTTTGCCAGTGTGCACCAGGCGGATGTGCAGCATTACCTGCCGGAGCTGCTTGCCTTGCAGGGTAGCCACGGTCGCCTGATCGCGGCGGCAGGCATGCGGCCGGCCAGCGAAGGGCCGCTCTTTCTTGAGCGGTACCTGGACGAGCCTCTGGAATCCGCTGTTTCACGGGTAACCGGTGCCTCACCGGATCGCAACTGCATGGTAGAAGTAGGCAACCTGGCCTCGCTCAGCGCCGGTAGCGCTCGAATAATGATCATCGCCGTGACGTGGTTGCTGGCCATGCGAGGTCTGGAGTGGGTCGCATTCACGGGCGCCGCGACACTGTTCAACAGTTTCCGGCGACTGGGGCTGGTGCCCACCGTTCTGGCCTCAGCGGATCCTGCGCGCTTGCAGGGCCAAGTGGACCAATGGGGGACCTACTACGACCAGCGACCCCAGGTATTTGCCGGCAACATAGGCATTGGCTTCGATGCCCTGAAGCAGGCGGGCATGTTCGAGCGGCTTGGGTTTCCCATGTTAGCCCTGGAGACCGGCCATGCGGCATGAACTGACAGCCTTTCAGGCACTGTTGCGCCAGCACGCCGTGGAGCATCCTGACGCCGTGGCCGTTCAGGGCGATGCGCAGCGTTACACCTACCGGCAACTGCTCAACGAAGTCGAATCCCGTGCGAGCTGCTTGCGCAGCCAACCACCGGGAACCTTCGCCGTGGTGCTGGATAACGGGCCCGAAGCGCTATTCTGGGATTTGGCGGCGCTGTTCGCCGAACGCGCCAGTGTGACAGTGCCGCCGTTTTTCAGCGCGACCCAGTTCCAGCACTGCTTGCAGCAAAGCGGAGTGACGGCGGTCGTGTGTGAGGCGCAGTGGGCCGAACAGCTCATTGCGCTTGGCTTTGCCCGGCAGGCGCCAGCTGGCGTGTGGCAGCGTGACAGTTTTGTCGCCCCGGCGCTGCCTGAGGGCACTGCCAAGATCACTTATACCTCCGGTAGCACCGGCACGCCCAAAGGCGTGTGCCTGAGCGCTGAAACCCTGCTGCGTGTGGCGCATGAGCTGGAGGCCGCCAGCCGCCCAACCGCGCCGCAGCGATATCTGGCGGTACTGCCACTGGGCGTTTTGCTGGAAAACCTGGGCGTCTACGCCGCGCTCATGGCTGGCGCTTGTGTGCAGCTCTATCCGCAGCAGCAGTTGGGGATGGGAGGGGCAAGCCAGGTCGATTTCAAGCGCCTGTTGGGCGCAATCGCCCTCAGTGGTGCTCAGAGCCTGATCCTTGTGCCGCAGCTGCTGATGGGGTTGGTGACAGCGATCGAGCGCGGGCTGATGCGGGTCGGCCCACTGCGTTTGGTGGCGGTAGGCGGGGCTCGGGTATCGCCAAGCCTGCTCGCGCGGGCCGAGGCAGTCGGTTTGCCGGTGTTCGAAGGTTACGGCTTGTCCGAGTGCGCCTCGGTAGTGGCGCTCAACCGCACAGGGGCTGTGCGCCCTGGGAGCGTCGGCAAGCCATTGCCGCATGTGCAGGTGCGCATCGCCGAGGATGGCGAAGTCCTGGTGGCCGGCTCGACATTGCTGGGCTACCTGGGAGAGCCGCCTGTAACCGGGCAGTGGTGGGCAACAGGCGATGTAGGCCACCTCGATGAGGATGGCTACCTCTACCTGGATGGCCGCAAGAAGCATCAGTTCATCACCAGCTTCGGGCGCAACGTCAACCCGGAGTGGGTAGAAGCCGAGCTGAGCCAAAGTGGTGTGATCGCCCAGGCTTTCGTGCATGGCGAAGCCTTGCCACGCAACCTTGCCTTGCTCTGGCCGCTGGATCCCGGCATCAGCGACGAGGCCATCGAACAGGCCGTACAGCAATGCAACGCGCGATTGCCCGATTACGCCAGGGTGCACGCCTGGCGCCGCTTGCCAGTGCCTCTGAGCACGCTTGACGAAACCCTGACTGCCAATGGCCGCCCGCGACGTGAGGCGATCTTGCAGCGTTACCACACCCTGTTGTCCGACATCTCGTTGTGAGGTTCACAATGTCCTTTTTCGACACCCTGCAAGTACAAACCGCCCAAGAGCGTCAGGCGCTGTTCGCCGTACCGGTGATCCGCGAAGCGCTGGCCGGCCAGGTCAGCCTGGACAGCTACGTCGCCTTCCTGACCCAGGCCTATTACCACGTGCGCCATACCGTGCCGCTGATGATGGCCTGTGGGGCTCGATTGCCGCTGCGGCTGGAGTGGCTGCGCGGCGCGGTCTGCGAATACATTGAGGAGGAATACGGCCACGAGCAGTGGATCCTCAACGACATCAGAGCGTGCGGTGGTGACTGGGAGGCCGTGCGCGATGGCCAGCCGGTGCAATCCATCGAGCTGATGGTCGCCTACCTGTACGACCTGATCGCCCGTGGCAACCCGGTCGGGTTGTTCGGCATGGTCAACGTGCTCGAAGGCACCAGCATCGCCCTGGCCACCCAGGCGGCAGGCGTTATCCAGAACACATTGGCACTGCCTGACCAGGCGTTCAGCTACCTCAGCTCGCACGGTGCGCTCGACCAGGAGCATATGGTGACCTACAAACAGTTGATGGATCGCCTCGACGATGCCGGTGACCAGCAGGCCGTTCTCCACGCGGCCAAGGTCGTCTACCGCTTGTACACCGAGATGTTCCAGGGCCTCCCGCGTGCCGGGCAGCAAGAGGTGCACCATGCGTTTGGCTGAGTCCGTGGTGATCCTCACCGGCGCCAGTGGGGGCATAGGCCTGGAATTGGCTGAACAGCTCTGCGCTGCCGGTGCCCAGGTGTTGGCCGTCAGTCGGCATATGGGCAAGCTGGCTGGCCTTATGAACCGGTACCCTGATCGTCTGCGCTGGCAGGAGGCCGACCTGCGCAGCCCGTCAGGGCGCGAACAGGTCATCGAGCGGGCACGCGAGATGGGGGCTGTGAATGTGCTGATCAACGCTGCTGGCGTGAATCGCTTCGCTCTGCTCGACCAGCTGGATGAGTATGCGTTGGACGAGCTATTGGACATCAACCTGAAGGCTCCCCTGCAACTGACCCGCGCCTGCCTGCCGTTGCTGCGCGCTCAGCCCAAGGCGTTGGTGGTCAATGTCGGGTCGACCTATGGCTCGATCGGCTACCCCGGCTACGCCACCTACTGCGCCAGCAAGTTTGCGCTGCGTGGTTTTTCGCAAGCGCTGCGCCGCGAGTTGGCCGACACCACGGTGAACGTGCTGTATGCCGCCCCCCGGGCGACCCGCACAACGATGAACAGCAGCGCTGCGACTGCGCTCAATCAAGCGCTGAAAGTTGGTATGGACGACCCGGCGGACGTCGCCCGTGCTGTGCTCCAGGCGGTGCAATCCGAGCGCACCGAGCTTTATCTGGGGTGGCCGGAAAAGCTCTTCGTGCGTATCAACGGCATGTTGCCGGGCATAGTCGATCGCGCACTGCGCAAGCAACTGCCAGTCATTCGCCGCTATATCGGCAGCCATTCCAAGGAGTCGAACAAATGAAGCGTCTGTTCATTGCCAGCTTGCTGGCATTTGCACCCTTCACCTGGGCATTGGACCAGGCAGGCAGCCAGCGCCTGAGTGATCTGCAGCAGCGCTGGGCGCAGATTCAGTACCAAATGCCCAAGGATAAGCGTGCCGACGCCTTCGAAAAGCTGGCAGGCGATGCAGCAACGTTTGTTCATCAGTATCCGGGCACACCTGAACCCTTGATCTGGGAGGGCATCATCAACAGCAGTTGGGCGGGGGCGACGGGTGGCCTCGGTGCATTGGGCAAGGTCAAGGCGGCGAAAGCCAGCCTGGAGCAGGCCATGAAGCTGGACCCCGCCGCCCTGCAAGGTTCGGCCTACACCAGCCTGGGCACGCTGTATGACCAGGTGCCCGGCTGGCCTATCGGTTTCGGTGATGCCGAGATGGCCGACAAGATGCTGCGCAAAGCCTTGCAGATCAACCCCAACGGTATCGACAGCAACTATTTCTGGGCCGATCATCTTTATCGGCAGAAGCGCTACCCTGAAGCTACCGCCGCCCTGCAGAAAGCCTTGCAGGCACCGCCCCGGCCGGGGCGTGAGTTGGCTGACCAGGGCCGGCGTGCCGATATCGATGCTTTACTCAAGGCCATCAAGGACAAACAGGACTGAACATGCGGCTGTTGCTGGTTGAGGATGACATCGCACTGGGGGAAGGGATCTGCGACGGCTTGCGCCAGGAGGGTTACACCCTCGACTGGTTGCGCGACGGTGTCAGTGGCTTGCATGCGTTGCAGCACGAGACCTTCGACCTGGTGATCCTGGATCTTGGATTGCCCCGCATGGATGGCCTCGAGCTACTCAGGCGATTACGCGCCGGCGGCGACAGCTTGCCGGTGCTGATCCTCACCGCGCGGGATGCCCTCGATGATCGCATTGCCGGCCTGGATGCCGGCGCCGATGATTACCTGGTAAAGCCTTTCGACCTCAATGAGCTCAAGGCACGCCTGCGCGCCTTGCTGCGGCGCAGCGTCGGGCGCGCCAAGGTGCTGATCGAGCATGCCGGGGTCAGCCTGGACCCGACCACCCAGCAAGTGCAATACAACGGCGTCGAGGTTGTGCTCACCCCCAAAGAGTATGTGCTGTTGCATGAGTTGCTGGCACAGCCGGGCAAGGTATTCACACGTGAGCGCCTGACTCAACTGCTGTATGGCTGGGATGAAGAGCCGGAGAGCAACACCCTGGAGGTGAACATCTACCATTTGCGCAAGAAGCTGTTCAACGGCCTGATTCGCACGGTGCGCGGCATTGGCTATCTGGTCGAGGTCAAGGCATGACCTCGCTTCGCCAGCGCACGCTGTGGCGTGTGATGCTCTTGCTGCTACTTGGTACCGGCTTGCTTGCGCTCTATAACTACCACGACAGCAGCCACGAAATTAACGAGGTGTATGACGCGCACCTGGCCCAGAACGCGCGTTTGCTGCAAGGCGTCATGAGCATGCCGGTACAAGAGGGCTCGCGTGAGGCGCTGTATCAGGCCTTCAACGATGCCTTGGGCAAAGCGGGGCGGCATCAGGTGGGGCACCCTTACGAAAGCAAGCTGGCATTCCAGGTCTGGGGTGAAGGCATGGCGTTGCTGGTGCATACACCCAGTGCGCCACCCATCGACCCACCACCCACTGCTCCAGGGTTCTACGACTTTTCCAGTGGCGGTGAACAATGGCGCGGTTTCGTTTTGCCGGTGCCGGAAAAACACTGGCTTATCTGGGTGGGGGAGCGTGATGATGTGCGCTACGACCTGATCGACCGCATCGTTCGCCACACGCTGTTCCCGTTCCTGCTTGGCAGCCTGGCGTTGGCACTGCTGGTGTGGGCTGCGATCGGCTGGGGGCTGCGGCCACTGCAGAACATGGCCAATGTCATCCGCAGGCGTCATGCAGATTCGCTGGAGCCGCTGCAACTGGTACCGCTTCCCACTGAACTGGAGCCCATGCAGGCGGCCATCAATCGCTTGCTGGCGCAGATCGACGATCTGCTGCGGCGTGAACATCGCTTCATTGCCGATGCTGCCCACGAAATGCGTACGCCTCTGGCCGTATTGCGCCTGCACGCGCAGAACGCGCTGGCCGCCAGCAATGATGCCGAGCGCCAGAAAGCCCTGGGCTTTCTTGTGGGCGGGGTCGATCGGCTGACACGGGTGGTCAACCAGTTGCTGACCTTGGCCCGCGTCGAGCCAAGACTGGGGCAGCGAGCCAGCACCCGGATCGACCTGGCCGAGGTCGTCACCGAAACCCTGGCTGAACTGACCCCATGGATACTGGACCGTGGCCTGGAACCCTCGCTGGACATCGACGAAGGGGACCACCACCTGCAGATCGACGCCGGCGCGCTGGGCATTGCGCTACAGAACCTGGTGTCCAACGCGGTAGAACACTCACCGCCTGGGGGGCGCATCGCCGTGTTACTGCGGCGCCTGGACAGCAGCGTCGAACTGGTCGTCGAGGATGAAGGGACGGGTATTGATGAGGAGAGCCTGTCCCGTGTATTCGAGCGCTTTTACAGCCGAAATAGCCCAAATGGTGCAGGCCTTGGGCTGTCCATCGTCGCGACCATCATCGACCGTATGGGGGGGCAGGTACGCCTTGAAAACAGAGCGGGTGGCGGGCTGGCCGCTACCTTGTCGTTTCCACTGTCTTGAATCACCTTTGCTTCAGATGGATCGCTGATTGACCCGCTCAGATAGCTGCTCGGCGCTTTCCTTGCGCTCCGAATAGCGATCGACCAGGAATGCCTGGCGGTCGCGCAGCAGCACGGTAAACTTCACCAGCTCCTCCATGACATCAACCACGCGATCGTAGTACGGCGATGGCTTCATCCGCCCGGCGTCGTCGAACTCCAGATAAGCCTTGGGTACCGAAGACTGGTTCGGGATGGTGAACATCCGCATCCAGCGGCCCAGCACGCGCAACTGGTTGACCACGTTGAACGACTGCGAGCCGCCGCACACCTGCATCACGGCCAGGGTCTTGCCTTGGGTGGGGCGCAATGCCCCCAGCGCCAAGGGAATCCAGTCGATCTGTGCCTTGAACACCGCCGACATCGCCCCATGGCGCTCTGGCGAGCACCACACCTGGCCTTCTGACCATTGCACCAGTTCACGCAGCTCCTGCACCTTGGGATGCTCTACGGGTACATCGTCAGGCAGCGGCAGGCCCGACGGGTCGAAGGTGCGGGTTTCGGCACCGAAGTGCTCCAGGAGGCGCGCGGCTTCTTCTACCAGCAAGCGACTGAAGGAGCGTTCTCGGGTAGACCCGTACAGCAGCAGGATGCGAGGTTTGTGTTCGCAGGTCGGGGTTGCCGAAGGCGGCAGGTCGAACAGCGTGAGGTCGAGGTTAGGCAGTTGCTCGGACATGTTTTCTTCCTGTTCAAAGCGAGCCGATGCGATCCAGCGCGTGCTTGAGCTGCTCGCGGTCGAGGTGATCGAACGGCAGCGCGAAGAAGGCCTGGCAGCGAGACTCGATGCGGGCCAGTGTGGCCCGGAAAGCCGCATCGACCGTAGCTTCGTCACCCACGACATCGGAGGGGTCTTCCAGCCCCCAATGCGACTTCAACGCAGGGCCGAAATACACCGGGCAGGCTTCGCCCGCTGCCTTGTCGCAGACGGTGATGACGATGTCGGGTGGGTTGCCCTCGAACGCATCGTTGCCTTTGCTGCTCAAGCCCTCGGTCGAGATATTGGCCTGCTGCAACGTGCTCAGGCTGCGTGGCAGCACCTGGCCCTTGGGAAAACTGCCAGCGCTGACTGCCTCGAAACCGGGCGGTGCCAGGTGGTTGAACATTGCTTCGGAAAGGATGCTGCGGCAGCTGTTGGCCGTGCACATGAACAGGACTCGCATGGAGGGCTCCTCCGCTGGGGGGCGAACGTCAGAGGCTCAGGCGCAGTGCCAGAGCAGAAAGGGTGATCAGCAGAACCGGTACCGTGAGCAGCAGGCCGACCTTGAAGTAGTAACCCCAGGTGATGCGCACGCCTTTACGCGCCAGCACATGCAGCCAAAGCAGCGTGGCGAGGCTGCCGATCGGGGTGATCTTCGGTCCGAGGTCGCAACCGATGACGTTGGCGTAGATCATCGCCTCACGTACCAGGCCCTCTGCACCGCTGGCCTGGATCGACAATGCGCCGATCAGCACGCTGGGCATGTTGTTCATGACTGAGGACAGCAGGGCGGAAATCAACCCGGTGCCAATGGCCGCGCTCCACAGGCCCTGCTCGGCAAGCGTGTCCAGCAGGTGGGTGAGCATGTCGGTAAGGCCGGCGTTCTTCAGGCCGTACACCACCAGATACATGCCCAGCGAAAATATCACCACCTGCCACGGCGCTTCCCGCAGCACGCGACGGGTTGAGATGCGGTGACCGCGAGCGGCCACGGCAAAGAGGATTGCGGCGCAGACGGCGGCCACCGCACTGATCGGGATGCCCAGAGGTTCCAGTGCGAACAGGCCTGCAAGCAGCACCAGCAGCACCCACCCACCGACTTTGAAGGTGGCGTGGTCATGAATTGCCTCGCTCGGCGCCTTCAGCGCATCGAGCGCGTACTGCTTGGGGATATCACGACGGAAGTACAGGAATAGCACCAGCAGGGTGGCCGCCACGCTGGCGATGTTCACCGGCACCATCACCGATGCGTATTCGGCGAAGCCCAGGCCGAAGTAGTCGGCCGAGACGATGTTGACCAGGTTGGAGACCACCAGCGGCAGGCTTGCCGTGTCGGCAATGAAGCCTGCTGCCATGACAAAGGCCAGTGTCGCTGCAGGTGAGAAGCGCAGCGCGAGCAGCATCGACATGACGATGGGGGTGAGGATCAGCGCCGCACCGTCGTTGGCGAACAGCGCCGATACAGCGGCGCCGAGCAGTACGCAGAAGGCGAACAGGCGGTGGCCGCTGCCGTTTGCCCAGCGTGCCACATGCAATGCGGCCCATTCGAAGAAACCCGCCTCATCCAGCAGCAAGCTGATGATGATGACCGCGATGAACGTGGCGGTGGCGTTCCAGACAATGGCCCATACGGCAGGGATGTCATGCAGGGAAACTACGCCTGTAGCCAGGGCGATGATGGCGCCTAGCGCGGCGCTCCAGCCAACACCGAGCCCCTTGGGCTGCCAGATGACCAGTATGAGGGTGAACACGAAGACAGCAATGGCGGGCAGCATGAAAATCTCGCTTGGTGATGATCAGCAGCAGACGGAATCACGCACGGGGCGACCGTCCATGTTCTTCAGCCGAAGGGCATTGTCAGCCAGCCATTGCGAATTGGCCTGCAAGGTGACCTGCAGCATTTCGTGAACCCAGGAAGGCAGCTCCGGATTCAGGCGGTAATACACCCACTGGCCCTGACGGCGGTCCAGCAGCATGCCATTGCTGCGCAGTTGTGCCAGATGGCGACTGATCTTGGGCTGGCTGTCGTTGAGTGCGCACATCAGTTCGCAGACGCACAGTTCGCCCAGGCTGGCGATAAGCAGAGTGGCGCGAGCGCGGGTTTCGTCAGAGAGGCTCTTGAAGACATCGGGCGGTGTGATCATGGGGGTGCCTGTACATACGGAAAAACGAATATACGTATTTCCATATGTACTATCAAGCCTTCCTGGGCTTGTGCGCTTGCAGCTCACCATCGCCACGCCCTTCGGTCGACAAAAGCAGGGTTTTGG
>NZ_JBICKH010000072.1:0-2796 GCF_043103905.1 Pseudomonas sp. yb_2
GGGCTTAAAAATCCTGGCCTTGCCAATGCTCCTCCCTGTGATTGCGATACGCGGCCTCTCCTGCAGGCCCTTTTCCTATGCAAGCCAACAGCCCATGGCTATCATGCCTGCCTTATTCCAAGTCGAGACTGGCATGCTGAAGTTGTTGAATCTCCTCAAGGACGGTCGGTTCCATTCCGGAGAAGCTCTGGGGGCAGCCCTAGGGGTGAGTCGCAGCGCAGTTTGGAAACAGCTGCAGCATCTGGAAAGTGAGCTGAACCTCACCATTCACAAAGTTCGTGGGCGCGGTTACCAGTTGGCCGCGCCACTGGCGTTGCTTGAGGCGCAGGCAATCGCCGGATTCGCCGTGGGCGAACAGTGGCCGGTATTCATCCACGAAACCATCGATTCGACCAATGCCGAAGGCTTGCGCCTTGCCAGTGAAGGGCAGGCGGCTCCATTCCTGGTTCTGGCTGAGCGCCAGAGCGCCGGACGCGGTCGGCGCGGCCGGCAGTGGGTCAGCCCATTTGCTGAAAATCTCTATTACAGCCTGGTCCTGCGCGTCGATGGAGGCATGCGTCAGCTCGAGGGGTTGAGCTTGGTAGTGGGGTTGGCGGTAATGCGCACCTTGCAGGCGTTCGGTGTAAAGGATGTCGGGCTCAAATGGCCTAACGATGTGTTGGTACGTGGGCAGAAGATCACCGGGATTCTCCTGGAATTGGTAGGCGATCCTGCAGATGTCTGTCATGTGGTGCTAGGCATTGGTATCAATGTAAACATGCAGGTGAACGAACAGGTCGATCAGCAGTGGACTTCTATGCGGCGTGAGGTTGGTGCAGCCATAGATCGCAATCACTTGGTCGCGCTGCTCAGTCAGCAGCTACAGCACGAATTGGCGCGTCATCGCCGCTACGGCTTTGCCGCATTCCAGGAGGAGTGGGAGCAGGCGCACTTGTGGCAGGGGCGCAATGTATCGCTGGTTGCTGGTAGTACACGTATTGATGGCGTGGTTCTTGGCGTCGACGGGCAGGGTGGTTTGCGCCTTGAGGTGGACGGGATGGAAAAGAGCTTCAGTGGTGGTGAGCTCAGTTTGAGGTTGCGTGATGATTCTTGAGCTCGATTGCGGTAACAGCTTCATCAAGTGGCGGGTGATCCATGTTGCCGATGCTGTGATTGAAGGTGGTGGGATCGTCGATTCCGATCAGGCGCTGGTGGCGGAAGTGGCTGCGCTCGCTTCAGTGCGTCTCACGGGTTGCCGTATTGTCAGTGTGCGCAGCGAAGAAGAGACCGATGCGCTTTGCGCGTTGATTGCTCAGGCATTTGCCGTGCAGGCGAAGGTTGCCCACCCTGTCCGTGAAATGGCAGGTGTGCGCAATGGCTATGACGACTATCAGCGCCTGGGTATGGATCGTTGGCTGGCGGCGTTGGGGGCATTTCACCTGGCCAAGGGCGCGTGCCTGGTGATTGACCTGGGTACCGCGGCAAAAGCGGACTTCGTTTCTGCAGATGGCGAGCATCTTGGGGGCTACATCTGCCCAGGTATGCCATTGATGCGTAGCCAGCTGCGCACTCACACCCGTCGGATCCGCTATGACGATGCCTCCGCGGAGCGCGCATTGAGCAGCTTGTCACCAGGTCGCTCGACTGTCGAAGCGGTAGAGCGCGGTTGCGTATTGATGCTCCAGGGCTTTGCCTACACCCAGCTTGAGCAGGCTCGTGTGCTATGGGGTGAGGAGTTCACCGTGTTCCTCACTGGCGGTGATGCGCCACTGGTGAGGGCGGCCCTGCCACAGGCGCGGGTCGTGCCTGACCTGGTTTTCGTTGGCCTGGCAATGGCTTGTCCATTGGATTGAGGTGCCTATGCGCTGGTTGTTTCTGCTGTTACTGGTGCTCAACGTCTTTTATTACGTATGGCATCAGCAGGAAGCCCCGCTGAAGGTCAAGGAAGTCGCCCCGTTGTCGCTGTACAAGGGGAATCAGCAAGAAATCCGTCTGTTGCGTGAAACAGGTGTGTCGGCACCGCCCAAGCGTCGTGATGAATGCCTGGTGGTCGGTGGCGTGAAGGGGCAGGAGCAGTTGGATGCGCTGCGTCAACGCCTGCTGAGTCTGGATATTGCCACCTTGCCGGTATCAGGACAGCTGCCGGGGGCGGATGGTCGCTGGCTCAAGGTTGCTCCGGAAAGCGAGCGTTTGCTGGACCAAACGGTGCTCTTGGCTCTTTCCAATGATTTCAAAGACTTAAAACATAAAATTATTTTCTGCCAGGGTATTGCAACTGACGAATAGCTTGATAGAATGGCGCCCGCTTCACAGGGAACACCACTCAGGTGGTAGAACTGGAAGCGGTGTCAAAGCAGCTAAGTTTCAGATTTGATTGAAAAAATTTGAAAAAACGCTTGACACTAGGACGGCAGACAAATAGAATGCCGGCCACATCTGGAGGGATTCCCGAGCGGTCAAAGGGGACGGACTGTAAATCCGTTGCGAGAGCTTCGAAGGTTCGAATCCTTCTCCCTCCACCAGTTTTAGCGAGAGCCGCAAGCTCCGCGGGTATAGTTTAGTGGTAGAACCTCAGCCTTCCAAGCTGATGATGCGGGTTCGATTCCCGCTACCCGCTCCAAGTTTGCCGGATTTTGCACAAAGTGTTTCGCTCTTGTAGCTCAGTTGGTAGAGCACACCCTTGGTAAGGGTGAGGTCAGCGGTTCAAGTCCGCTCAAGAGCTCCATATAAACAAGGCAGATATGAAAATATCTGCCTTTGTTTTATCAGTGCAAGACTATTTCTTCTGCGGAGGATTGTATCGATGGCTAAGGAAAA
>NZ_JBICKH010000073.1:0-258324 GCF_043103905.1 Pseudomonas sp. yb_2
GTCAAGGATTTCACCGCTTATCGCCTGGACCAGGTGATGGGTGACTGGCGGCCTTATGATGAAATTCTTGATACCGCCATGTCGCGCCTGTGCAAGCGCTGGGGTATCGAATACCGCGGCGAAGGACAGCTCTACTACAACGCCGTACCGACCTGGGGCCCGCATCCCGACGTGACGGCCGGCCTGGCGAAAATCGCTGACAAGATCCCGCTGGTGATCTTCTCGAACGCGATGGACGAACAGATCATGTCCAACGTCGACAAGCTGGGCGTGCCCTTCCACAAGGTCTTCACTGCCCAACAGGCCCAGGCCTACAAGCCGCGCCTGCAAGCCTTCGAATTCATGCTCGACAACCTTGGCTGCGGTCCGGAGGACGTGCTGCACGTATCCTCCAGCTTCCGCTACGACCTGATGCCGGCCGAGGACATGAAGATCAAGAACAAAGCGTTCGTCGCCCGTGGCCACGAACAGCCGGGTAACGCTTGCTACAACTACCGCCAGATCACTGATATCGGTGGGCTGGCCGGGCTCGTCGGCCTCTAAACTTTAACGGTCGGTCCAAGGCGCAAGAGGTTGCACATGCACAGCGAATCATACTGGCTCGATACCGCTCCGGTGTTCACCGGTGCTCAGACCGGCGCGCTGCCGGCGCGGGTCGATGTTGTAGTGGTCGGCGGCGGTTTCACCGGTCTGTCGGCAGCCCGGGCGCTGGCTCTGAAGGGTGCGAGCGTGGCGGTACTGGAGGCCGGCCGTGTGGTCGGCGAGGCCTCTGGGCGTAACGGTGGGCATTGCAATACCGGGGTTGCGCAGGATTACGGCAGCCTTGTCGCGAGTCTCGGCGCTGAACGGGCCCGTGCCTATTACCGTGCTTATGAAAGCGCGGTAGGAAGCGTGGTCACGCTGGTGGAGGAGGAGGGGATCGCTTGCGATCTGCGCCGCAGCGGCAAGCTCAAGCTCGCCGCCAAGCCCCATCATTACGAGGGGCTGGCGCGAACCTGCGAGCTGATCCGTCGGGAGGTCGACGCCGAGGTCGAGCTGCTTTCCGCCGAACAGGCCCGGGCCGAAGTCGACTCAGCCGAGTTCCATGGAGCTTTGTTGCAGCGCAACGGTGTGCAGATGCATGTCGGGCGTTTCGGTGTTGGCCTGGCTGAAGTGGCGGCGCGGCATGGTGCGCTGATCTACCAACAGACCACCGTGCAGGGCTGGAAGGCCGAGGCAGGTGGGTATCGCGTCAGTACCAGTCGTGGAAACCTGCATGCTCGCCAGGTGCTGATGGCGACCGGCGCAAGTCAGCATGGTGGTCTGGGATGGTACCGGCGCCGAATCGTACCGGTAGGCAGTTTTATCGTGGCCACCGAGGTGCTGCCCGAGAAACTGATCAACAGCCTGTTACCGCAACAGCGTTCGTATGTCACCAGTCGCATGATCGGCAACTATTTCCGCGTAACACCCGATAACCGATTGCTGTTCGGCGGGCGGGCGCGATTCGCCATGTCGGGCGGAAATTCCGACGTGAAGAGCGGCAAGATCCTGCAGACAGCGCTGGCACAGATGTTCCCGCAGTTGGCCAGGGCGAAAATCGATTACTGCTGGGGTGGGTTGGTGGACATGACCTCCGACCGCCTGCCCCGTGCCGGTCAGCATGGCGGCGTCTACCACTCCATGGGCTACAGCGGCCACGGGGTGCAGATGTCGGTGCACATGGGCCAGGTCATGGCCGAGGTCATGGACGGTAAGGCCGAGGCCAATCCTTGGGGGGAACTGGATTGGCCAGCGATTCCCGGTCACTTCGGCAAGCCTTGGTTCCTGCCGGCAGTGGGGCTGTATTACCGGCTACAGGACTACTTGCATTGACATGGTTTGATCTTCGCGTGCGCTGGCGTACGCGAACAGCGGAGTTCGAGTCAAGGAGTTTGCTTCACCGTCGTTTGCGTTACCAGGTCGCTCAAGCTTGCCCGTGAGCATTTGAGCCCAATCATTATCGACAGGTAGAACCGATATGACTGACAAAAAGAATAAATCTGAACCCTCACTGATCACCGGCGAAGAAAGCTTGCGTGTTTTTGAGGGGCTTAATCGGGGTATGTCACGCCGTGATGCGTTGCGTATGCTGGGTATGGCCGGCGTGGCCATCGCTGGGGCAAGCAACCTGTTCGGTCCGGCCGGCAAGTTGTTCGCAGCAGAGGCTGGCGCGACAGTCGGCGCGGCGGGCAAAGGCAAGCGTGGCGGCCGCATCAAGGTCGCCAGTGCGACCAGCTCGACCGCCGACACGTTAGATCCGGCCAAGGGCTCGAACTACACCGATTACTGCCGTCACAATATGTTTTATAACGGCCTGACAACACTGGATGAGTCACTGGTGCCGCGCATGGCGCTGGCCGAGTCTTTCGATACCAGTGACGCGACCTCCTGGACGATCAAGCTCCGCAAGGATGTCGTGTTTCACGATGGCAAGCCCTTCACCTCGGCTGATGTCATTTATTCGCTGAATCGTCACAAGGTCCCGCAGGTCGGTTCCAAGGCCCTCACCACTGCACAGCAGTTCGATGAGGTGAAAGCCACCGGGCCGCATGAAGTGCACATTCGCCTGACCAGCCCGAACGCCGACTTGCCAGCCATTCTGGGTACTACGCACTTTCTCATCGTGCGTGACGGCACAACCGATTTCGCCAAGGCCAATGGGACCGGGCCGTTCAAGTGTACGGAGTTCCAGCCAGGCGTGCGCTCGATCGGCGTACGCAATGACAGCTACTGGAAGCCAGGTCTGCCTTACCTGGATGAAGTCGAGTTCTTCTCGATCCCGGACGAGGCCGCTCGCATCAGTGCCTTGCTTGCCGGTGATGTAGACCTCATCAACCCGGTCAATCCCCGTTCCACTTCGCGCATCCTGGAGAGCAGCAAGGTAGCGCTGATGGAGTCCCGGACCGGTGGCTATACCAATCTGGTAATGCGCGATGAGCTGGGCCCGAACCAGAATCCTGACTTCGTGCTGGCGATGAAATATCTGCTTGACCGTAAACAAATCAACAGAGCCGCCTTCCGTGGTTACGGCGCCATCGCCAACGATCAGCCGATCGCGGCGAACAATCGCTACTTCTTCGCTGATCTGCCACAGCGTCAGTTCGATCCGGAGAAGGCCAAGTTCCACCTGCAAAAGTCCGGCATGGTTGGACGAACCTTACCGCTTGTGGCTTCCGAGGCAGCCACCGGTTCGTTGGACATCGCCCAGTTGATGCAACTGTCGGCTCAGCAGATCGGACTCAAGTTTGACATCAAGCGAGTGCCGGCGGATGGCTACTGGTCCAATCACTGGATGAAGCATCCACTGGGCTTCGGCAACATCGGTGCACGTCCAACCGCTGATCTGATGTTCAGCCTGTTCTTCCAGTCCAGCGCCGGCATGAACGAATCGGGATGGAAGAACGAGCAGTTCGACCAGTTGCTGGTGGCCGCGCGCGGCGAGACCGACGATGTCAAACGCAAGCAGATGTACGCCGACATGCAGGTGTTGGTGCATGAAAAATGCGGTATCGGCATCCCGCAATTCACCAGCAGCCTCGATGGGCACAATGCCAAGTTGAAAGGTCTGGTTCCCCATCCACTCGGTGGTTTGATGGGGTATATGTTTGCAGAGCACGTTTGGCTGGATGCCTGAGCGAATAGCGCAACGATAGCTCGATAACCAAGGCGCGCCTGCGGGTCGATGCAGGCGTCGTCATCAAGTAAAGGTATCCGTTATGAACAGCACTATTGTGCGCCTTGTTTCCAGTCGGCTGGCTGTAGGCGTGCTTACGCTGCTAATCGTGTCGCTGGTGGTGTTTTTTCTCACCAGCCTGCTGCCGGGTGACGCAGTTCAGGAGCAGTTGGGCCAGGACGCAACGCCTGAGGCGGTGGCGGCGATGCGTACGCTATTGGGCCTGGACCAACCCGTGTACTTGCGGTACGTACACTGGCTTGGCGGCTTGATCACTGGCAATCCGGGTGTGTCTTTGGTCAATGGCATGGCGGTCGACGAAATGATCGCGAGCCGTTTGCCCAACACTCTGCGCCTGGCATCGATCGCTGCGTTGGTCTCGGTGCCGCTGGCGCTGACGATAGGCATCTTGTCAGCGATGTACCGCGGCTCAGTTTTTGACCGTTACAGCAACATGCTGGCGGTCTTCGCCGTGTCCGTACCGGAGTTTCTGATCGCCACTGTCGCGGTACTGATTTTCGCCGTCAAGCTGGGCTGGCTGTCGGCGCTGTCGCGTGATGTCCAGGTCGAATCCTTTGGCGAATTGGTGCGCGTCTACGCAATGCCCGTGCTAACGCTGTGCTGTGTATTGGTGGCGCAGATGGCACGGATGACGCGGGCGGCGTTGATCGACCAGTTAAGCAGCCCCTATGTCGAAATGGCTGTACTGAAAGGCGCTCGACCGATGCGGGTGGTGCTGCGCCATGCTTTGCCCAACGCAATCGGCCCGATCGCCAACGCTATCGCATTGAGCCTGTCCTACCTGCTAGGTGGGGTCGTCATCGTTGAGTCGATCTTCAACTATCCGGGTATCGCGACCCTCATGGTAAACGGTGTAGTCACTCGTGACATGCCGCTGGTCCAGGCGTGCGTCATGCTGTTTTGCCTTGGATTTCTGGTGCTGGTACTGCTGGCTGACCTCTGTGCAATTCTGTCCAACCCGAGGCTGCGCAAATGAAACTTGATATGACTCCATCAAAGCCGGGCTTGGGAAATGGCATCAAACAGGATGGCCCAAAGCAGACCGTGGCGCTCCCTCATCGTCGCCGGCTCAGACTGACGCTGGGCGGCTTGATAGGCCTGCTGATTGTCAGCTTTTGGGCGCTGATGGCCATCGCCGGTCCGCTGCTGGCACCCTACGATGCCAATGCGATGCCCAGTGAAGGCTTCTTTGGCCCGCTCAGCCGGCAGTTCCCGTTGGGCACTGACTACCTGGGACGAGACATCCTGAGTAGGTTGTTGCACGGTGCGCCCTACACCATCGGTGTGGCGTTGGTGGCGACCGTGCTTGCCTGCACGGCGGGTGTCGTGCTTGGGCTGGTGGCGGCTGCTTCTGGTGGCTGGATTGATGCCCTCATAAGCCGTACTGAAGATGCGTTGATCTCCATCCCGAACAAGATTTTTGCGCTGTTGATGGTGGCCTCGTTCGGCTCCTCCGTACCGCTGTTGTTGTTGATGGCAGCGTTCGCCTACATGCCGGGCTCCTTCCGCATCGCGCGTGCGGTTGCGGTGAACGTGATGACGATGGATTTCGTCCGGGTCGCTCGTACTCGAGGTGAGGGCATGCCCTACATCATTTTTATCGAGGTGCTGCCGAACATGCTGCGTCCGGTGCTGACCGATTTTGGCCTGCGCTTTGTCTACGTGGTGCTACTGCTGAGCGCGATGAGCTTCCTCGGGCTGGGCATACAACCGCCTGATGCTGACTGGGGCTCACTGGTACGAGAAAACATCCAGGGCTTGGAGGAGGGGGCTCCGGCTGTATTGGTACCGGCGCTTGCCATCGCTACCCTGACCATGGGGGTCAACTTGCTTATCGACAGCTTCGGTGGGCGATCCAAGCGCGGGACGGAGAAGTGAAATGAACGAGATCGTCAGAGTAAGTGGCCTGCGCGTGGCCGCCCGAAATGAAGAGGGTATCGAGGTTCCGATCGTACATGGTGCTGATTTCAGCCTGAATAAAGGCGAAGTCATGGCGCTGATCGGCGAGTCGGGTTCCGGCAAAAGCACCATCGCGCTGTCATTGATGGGCTATGCCCGCAGTGGGTGCAGCATCGTAGGTGGCTCGGTACGTATCGGCGAGGTCGATGTGCTCAAACTGTCGAATGCCGAGCTGGCGAAGCTGCGCGGGCGTACGGTGGCTTACATCGCACAGAGTGCAGCGGCGGCATTCAATCCCTCCAAGAGCATCATGGAACAGGTGATTGAAAGCGCGTTGATCCACGGCACGCTGTCGCGGCACGAGGCGCAAGCCAAGGCTGTCGAGTTGTTCCGCGCATTGGCGCTGCCTGACCCTGAAGGTATCGGGGGGCGCTACCCGCACCAGGTTTCGGGTGGCCAGCTGCAACGGTTGATGGCCGCCATGGCACTGATCACCGATCCGGCATTGGTGATCCTTGACGAGCCGACCACGGCGTTGGACGTTACCACTCAGATCGAAGTGTTGCGGGCGTTCAAGCGGGTGGTTCGTGAGCTCGGCACAACGGCCGTGTACGTCTCGCACGACCTGGCGGTGGTGGCGCAGATGGCAGACCGTATCGTGGTGTTGCGCAATGGCCAGATCCAGGAAAACAGCAGTACCGAACAGATCCTAATAGAACCGGAACATCCGTACACCCGTAGCCTGCTGTCGGCGATGAAGCCCTCGGCGAGCCACGACACGGCCCATCAGGACGCGGCCCCGCTGGACAAGGATCTGCTGCTCGACGTGCGAGGCTTGGAAATTTGCTATGGCACCAAGAAGGTACTGCATGATGTCGACCTGCAGGTCCGTAGGGGGGCAGCGGTCGGTGTAATCGGTGAGTCGGGGTCGGGGAAAACCACGCTGGCGCAGGCTATCGCCGGCTTGGCTGAGCCGACAGCCGGGCGGATCCTGCTGGACGGCCAGCCGCTCAGCAAGACGTTGTCCGGTCGAACCCGAGAGCAGTTCCGACGTATTCAATTCGTATTCCAGAATGCCGATACGGCCCTTAACCCTCGACACACTATCGAGAATATCCTGAGCCGTCCGCTACGCTTTTACCATGGCATGAAAGGCGCGCAGCGTCAGCGCCGAGTAGCCGAGTTGCTTGAGTTGGTGCAACTGCCGACCAGCATCGCGCAACGCCGCCCTGGCGAGTTGTCCGGCGGGCAAAAGCAGCGAGTGAACCTGGCGCGGGCTCTGGCAGCCGAACCGGACCTGATCTTGTGTGACGAAGTGACTTCGGCGCTGGATACGGTGGTGGGGGCTGCGATTCTCGAACTGTTGCGTGACCTGCGCCGAGACCTCGGGGTTTCCTACCTCTTTATCAGCCACGACATCTCTACCGTCCGCGCACTGTGTGACGACATCGTCGTGATGTACAGCGGCCACAAGGTCGAAGCAGGTAGCAATGAGTCGTTCGTCCAGGTGCCGTTCCATCCCTATACCGACCTGTTAATCAACTCGGTGCCGGAACTGCGCCAGGGTTGGTTGGAAGGGTGCCGCGCCTCCCATGGTGATCTGCCGCCGATCAGCGCAGTAGACATGGCTGCACACTTGTGCCCGTTCCTCAACCGCTGCCCGATGCGCATCGATGGGCTCTGCAATCGCACCTCGCCGCCGCGCCGCCACATCGCTGGCGGTAGCGAGGTGCTTTGCCACCACGAAAGTGCTGAGCTGCTCATGGCACAGCAAGGCCCGAGCAACCTGAAGCTGGTGAGGAACCACGCATGAACGCACGTTTTGTACGCTTGGCCGAGCATGGTCGACCAAGCGTCAGGTTGATTGTCGATGGCGAACCCATCGAGGCATTACAGGGCGATACGCTGATGGTCGCGCTGTTGGCCCGAGCGGCGGCGTTGCGGCAATCAGAGTTCGATCCGGGGCGTCGCGCCGGATTCTGTCTGATGGGTGCGTGCCAGGACTGCTGGGTCTGGACCCGCAGTGGCGAGCGGTTGCGCGCCTGTTCCAGCGAAGTCCGTGAGGGCCTGGACATCATCACTAAGCAACCGGAGGCGCTATGGCCACTGCGCGGCTGAAGGATTTATCGAAAGACAGCATACGCGTTGTCATAGTCGGAGCCGGCCCGGCCGGCACACGCTGTGCCGAGACCTTGTTGGCAGCCGGTATCAAGCCGATTGTGCTGGATGAAAACCGTCGCGACGGCGGCCAGATTTACCGTCGTCAACCCGAGGGTTTTGGTCGCGACTACCCCACCCTATACGGTAGCGAGGCGGACAAGGCTAAGGCGTTGCACGATAGCTTCGACCGCTTGCGCGGGCAGATCGATTACCGGCCCGACACCCTGGTGTGGAGCCTAAGTCCGGGGCAGCTGTATTGCGTCAGCCAGGGCAAGCACACCACCGTCGATTACGATGCGCTAATCCTCTGCACGGGCGCAACCGACCGCTTGATGCCGGTCGCCGGCTGGCAGTTGGCCGGTTGCTATAGCCTGGGCGGTGCGCAGATCGCCCTAAAGGCGCAGGCGGTTGCCATCGGCCGCCGCGTGGTGTTCCTGGGTAGCGGGCCGCTGTTGTACCTGGTTGCCAGCCAATACCTCAAGGCCGGTGCCGAGGTGGCCGCCGTGCTCGATACCTCGCCGCTGCGCAAGCGTGTATTCGCCTTGCCCAAACTGCTGGCTCGACCCAGGATGTTGTTCACCGGCCTGCAGTTGCTGGCCAAACTCTTTCTGGCGGGTATTCCGGTGCGCCTGGGTGTCGAGCCGCAGCAGCTAGTGGGCGAAGCGAGCACCGGCGTTAGCGCCGTGCGGGTGCACACCGCAGGCGGCGAAAGCCTGCAGATCGACTGCGATGCGGTCGCCCTCGGCTATCACCTGCGCCCGGAAACCCAGTTGGCCGACCTCGCCGGCTGCCGCATGCGTTTTCATGAGCCCTCGCAACAGTGGGTGCTGGACACCGACGAAGAGGGGCGCACCTCGGTCGAGGGTGTGTATGCCGCCGGAGACGGTACACGAATCCGCGGCGCCGACGCCGCCGAGCACGCCGGGCGCCTAGCCGCCATGGCGTTGTTGCAGGATCTGCGGCAACCGGTGAGTAGTAAGGCGCTGGACCAGCAGCGATGCGCCTTGGTGGTGATGGAACAGTTCAGCCGGGGCCTGTACCAAGCCTTTCCCTGGCCGGCGGCGCAAGCCGAGGCGCTGGCGGACGAAGCGATTGTTTGCCGTTGCGAGATGATCACCGCCGGCGAGTTGCGCGACGCGGTTCGCGAAAAGGGCGCCTGCGAGGTCAATCGTGCCAAGGCTTTCAGCCGGGTTGGCATGGGCCGCTGTCAGGGCCGCTACTGCTCGCAGGCCGGCGCTGAGGTGATCGCCGCGGCGGCTGGCATCACGGTCGAGCAGGTCGGCCGTCAGCGCGGCCAGGCGCCGGTCAAGCCGCTGTCGATGCAGACCGAGGAAATCAAGTTGATTGATGAGGTAGCTCCGTGAGCGTTGAACAAACCGATGTACTGATCGTGGGCGGTGGCCTGATGGGCGCGGCTTCGGCATTTTTCCTGCGTCAGCGGGGGCGCACGGTGGTGCTTCTGGAACGGGACATGATCGGCCAGTACGCCAGCGGAGTGAATTTCGGCAACGTGCGCCGCCAGGGTCGCTTCCTGGGCCAACTGGAGCTGGCCAACCGCTCTTTTGCGTTATGGAAGCGCCTGCCAAAGCTGATCGACGACGATCTGGAGTTCGTTGCCAGCGGTCAGATGCGCGTGTGCTATCACGAGGACGAGATCGCCGAGCTGGAGGCCTATGCGGCGGCTCCAGAAGCGCGGGAATTGGACCTGAAAGTCTATCGCGGCCGGGAGCTGCATGAGCGCTTTCCGTTCCTCGGACCGGAGGTTAGGGGCGGCTCCTATGCGCCGCACGATGGCCACGCCAACCCGCGCCTCGCCGCACCGGCCTTTGCCCGCGCCGCGCGGCGTGCAGGCGCGCGCATCGAGGAGCGTACCGAGGTGACGCATGTACAGAAGGTTGGCGGGCAGTTCCAGGTGGATACCGCCGATGGCCGCCGGTACCGCGCCGAGCAGCTGCTGATCACGGCCGGTGCCTGGGGCGAGAAGCTTTCCGTGCAATTCGGCGAGCCAGTGCCACTGATCGCCAAGGGGCCGCAGTTGTCGGTCACCGAGCCGGTGCCCTATGCGCTGAAAACGGTGATCGGCGTGTACACCAAGCACCCCGAGGAAGTGCTGTACTTCCGCCAGATCCCTCGCGGTAATATCATCATCGGCGGCTGTCACCACACCCAGCCGGATATGCTCAACCGCCGCGCCAACTTCGATTCGCAGAGCGTTCTCAAACAGTTGCAGCAGATGCGCCGGCTTGCGCCACAAATGACCAACCTCAACATTATTCGAACCTGGAGTGGTATCGAGGGCTATGTTGCGGACTCCCTGCCGGTAATGGGGCCTAGCGGTCAGGTCGATGGCCTCTACTATGCATTCGGTTTCAGCGGCCACGGTTTCCAGCTTGGTCCAGGGGTTGGCGACGTGATGGCCGAACTGATGAGTACCGGTAGCACCAGTACCGCTATCAGTCCTTTCCACATCAGTCGCTTCGCTGGCATGGCCGAACCCAGGAGCAAGGCATCATGAGAGCGCGTGCGCTGGAAATCCTCAAGCGATTGATCGCTTTCGAGACTGTCTCCTCGGAATCGAACCTGGCGCTGATTGACTACGTGCGCAACTTGCTGGCGAGCAAGGGTATCGATTCGTTGATCGTCAAAGACGAGAGCGGGCGCAAGGCCAACCTGTTCGCCAGTGTTGGCCCACAAGATCGCCCGGGGGTTTTGCTGTCCGGGCATACGGACGTCGTACCTGCCGCTGGTCAGGCCTGGAGCGTGCCGGCGTTCCAGGTGACGCTGAAGGACGAGCGGATTTACGGTCGCGGCAGCTGCGATATGAAGGGTTTCATTGCGCTGGCGGTCGACGCCATGCTCGAGGCGGCTGACTGTTCGTTGAGCCGCCCGTTGCAACTGGCCCTGTCCCATGACGAGGAAATTGGGTGCGTTGGCGTGCGTCGCCTGCTCGATGTGCTGCACCTGGCGCCGTTGCGACCGATGCTGTGCATCGTCGGCGAGCCAACCAACATGCAGTTCGTTCTCGGACATAAGGGCAAAGGTTCCTACCGTGCTGTTTGCCGCGGACAGGAAGCCCACTCATCCTTGGCCCCGCGATCGGTCAATGCCATTCATGTGGCGTGCGACTTTATCGCCACGCTACGTGAAGGCCAACGGCATCTGCAACAGTGCGGCGCGCACGACGCGGATTACGACGTACCTTACAGTACCGTGCATGTCGGGCAGATTACGGGGGGCAAGGCCCTGAATATCGTGCCGAACCTGTGCACGCTGGATTTCGAGGTGCGCAATCTACCGGCTGACGACCTTGATCAGTTCATTGAGCAGATACGCGATCAGGCCGAGCAGATCGTTTGCGAGGCCAAACGCATGTCCGGCGCAGCCGATATCGAAATTCAGACCCTGAACGTCTACCCCGGCCTGGACACTCATCCCAGCGTAGAAGCCGTTCACTTTCTGAAGTACTTTGCGCCCGCAAATACTGGCACTGCAAAAGTCTCCTTCGGTACCGAGGGCGGCTTGTTCAGTCAGCGCCTGGATGTACCGGTGGTGGTGTGCGGACCGGGCTCCATCGAACAGGCGCACAAGCCTGATGAATTCGTCGCGTTAAGCCAAATGCGGGCGGGGGAACGTTTTCTCGACGGGCTGCGGGGCTCTTTGAAGCTATAGATTCAGCGTTTCTCTTGGCCTTTGCCAATTCGGGAGGGCCATTTCATGAGCGTGCCATATCAACCCGACACCCTTTTGATGCTCAGTCGAATGCTCGCTTGAGCAAAGCGTGCGTGTGTCCGCAAGAGGCAGGCGCGTTAACCGAGTACCCCAACAAACGGAACTCTCGCAAGTTCCCGACAATACACAGGGAGTCCGTCCATGAAAGCCCTTGAACGTCTTTCCTTCTCAACCAAGTTCGTCTTGCTCGGTCTATTAGTCATCATCCTGATTACCGTGCCGAGCACCTTGTACGTGCTTGGCGCGCTGCAAACAGGCCGTCAGGCCGACCGCGAAGTGCACGGGCTCGTACCGGTGCAGGCGCTTTTGCGGCTGGTCTCGCTCACCCAGCAACATCGTGATCTGGCAGCCGCCGTGCTCGCTGGCGCCGATGCCCTGCAACCAACCCGGCAAGTCAAGCGAGCGGAGTTGCAGCGCGCCTTCGCTGCGAGCGAGTTGGCGTTGCAGGTGGCCGAGGTGAAACCGGAGCTTTTGACAGCTTGGCGTCAGGTGCGCGATCAATGGCAAACACTTTCCGATCAGGTCGATCAAGGCACTATCAAAGCCCGGCAGAGCCTGCAAATGCATTCGCAACTGATCGCCTCCATCTTGCTGGTCGAGGATGCGTTGGTCGACTATTTCGAACTGACGCTGGATCCGGTGCTGGAAACCCACTCGTTGATGTACGCCGTGCTGATCGAGTTGCCGCAAACCGCCGAGCTGTTCGGTCAGTTGCGCGGTTTGGGTGGCATGTATCTGGCGCAGGAACGAATAATGCCCGAACAACAAGGTGCCGTGATGGGGCTGACCGCCCAAGCTTTGGCCAGTCTAGACAGGATGAGCGGGGCCTTCACCAAGGCTACGGCCACAGATCCAGGGCTTGCATCGAAGCTGGAAGCGCCGCTGGCGGCGCTGCGCCCGCAGACCGAAAAGGTCTTAGCACTGACCGACCAGCAACTGGTTGCAGCCGTCGAAATGGACATTTCCGCCGAGGGCGGTTACGGCGTGAAGTTGGATTACCCTGTCGCAGATTACCTGGCCGCGTACGATCGGCCGATCAGTGCGCTGCGGGCACTTGAAGAAACTGCCTTGACGCATCTCGGTGAGGCGCTGACGGCGAGGCGTGACAACTATCGACAAGACACCCTGTGGATCTCCGTTGGTTTGCTGGCGCTGCTTTTACTTGGAGGCACCTTGGCTATCTTGATCGTGCTGCGTTTGCTCGAACAGTTGGCTATCGCCATGGCAGCAGCCGAACGGATCGCCAGGGGCGACTTGACTCAGGCGCTTGATGTCAGTGGCATGGATGAAGCGGCACGCCTGCTGCAAGCATTGCAGTACATGCAAACGGACCTGCGAGGTACCGTTGCTCAGGTGGTGAGTTCCGCCCAACAACTGGGCTCGACTTCCGACATATTGAGTGCTGTTACCGAAGATGCCAGCCGGGGACTGCAACGGCAGAGCGAGGAACTCGACCAGGCCGTTACAGCCGTGACCGAGTTGACCTGCGCCATCGAAGAGGTAGCACGCAATGCTGCTTTGGCCGCGCAGGTATCGCAGGTTGCCGATCAACGGGCTCGCCAGGGCGAAGACAGCGTCACCCGGACTGTCGTCGCTATTGAGTCGCTGACCGGTGATATGGCGCTGACCGCTGATGCGTTGCAGAACCTGGCAGGGCAGATAGGTGATATCGGCTCCGTGCTCGATGTGATTCGTGGCATTGCCGAGCAAACCAACCTGCTGGCATTGAATGCCGCGATCGAGGCGGCCCGTGCGGGAGAAAGTGGCCGCGGCTTCGCAGTGGTGGCCGATGAAGTGCGGGCTCTGGCTCAAAGGACGCAGGCTTCCACCCGAGAAATCGAAACCATCATCGGCTCGGTACAGCAAGGCAGCCGAGGAGCCCTGAGCTCGATGCACAGCAGCAATGACAAAACCTGCGCCACTCTAGGCCTCGCGCGTGAAGCGGGTAACGCACTCAATGCCATCGTCGAGGCTATCGGTCAGATCAACGAACGCAATTCGAGTATTGCCAGCGCCACCGAGGAGCAGTCCCAGGTCGCTCGTGAAGTGGACAGTAATCTTTTGAATATCCGCGATGTTTGCGCACGGACCTCGGCAGGCGCCAATCAGACGCAGGTTTCCAGCCAGGAGCTCGCCAGTCTGGCCAGCGAGTTGAGCGGAAGGGTGAGGCACTTCAATGTCTGACCCCGGGGTTGCATACGCAGGGCTGCGCGCTCGGGGTGTCAGAGTCGATCGGCTTGATGTTCATACCAACCTCGACATGCCTTCGGTAGAGCCTGCTGCCGTTGGCTGATAATCAGCAGCCAACACTGCTGATGCGATGCTTTCAGCATCCTGGCCTGTAGCGCCTGAATAAACTGAAGGCTGTCTCGGAACAGGACTCGATCATGCTCAAGAATCGTTTGCAAGACCCCAGCCTGCTGGTAGAACTGGCGTACATAGACGGCCAGTGGGTGGCGGCTGATAACGCCGCCACTCTGGATATCCTCGATCCTGCCACGGGCGAGTGCTTGGCCCAGGTTCCTGCCATGCAAGGCGCACAAACCCGTCTCGCCATCGAAGCTGCGGAGCGCGCCTGGCCGGCCTGGCGGGCTCGGCCGGCTGCGGAGCGCGCGGTGCTGCTGGAGCGCTGGTATCAAGCCATGCTCGACAATCTCGACGACTTGGCGTTGATCATGACCTGCGAGCAAGGCAAACCGCTCAACGAAGCCAAGGGCGAGATCCGTTATGGCGCTAGCTTCGTCAAATGGTTCGCTGAGGAAGCACGGCGCGTTTACGGCGAGACCATTCCTGCCCCGAGCGGTGACCGACGCCTGCTCACTCTGAAGCAACCGGTCGGCGTCTGTGCCGCTATCACTCCGTGGAACTTCCCCAACGCGATGATCACTCGCAAATGTGCACCGGCCCTTGCCGCCGGTTGTCCGGTCATCGTCAAGCCTTCGGAGCTGACGCCACTCTCGGCACTGGCATTGGCAGTGCTGGCCGAGCGAGTCGGGATACCGGCGGGAGTGTTCAACGTCGTGACCGGCTTGCCGAAGGGCATTGGCGAAGAACTCACCAGCAACCCGACAGTGCGCAAGATTTCCTTCACTGGCTCGACTGCCGTGGGGAGCTTGCTGATGCGTCAGAGTGCCGAACAGATCAAGCGCCTGAGCCTGGAGCTGGGTGGCAACGCTCCCTTCGTCGTGTTCGACGATGCGGATCTGGAGCAGGCGGTGACCGGCATCATGCAAAGCAAGTTCCGTAACGCCGGGCAGACTTGCGTCTGCGCCAACCGGATCCTGGTACAGGACGGGATCTACGAGCGTTTCGCTCAGCGCCTGGTGGAGGAGGTGGGCAAGCTCAAGGTCGGCAATGGCCTGGAGGCTGACGTGACCATAGGCCCGTTGATCAATGCAGCAGCGGTAACAAAGGTCGCCCGGCATATCGACGATGCCCTGGGCAATGGAGCTCGTCTGCTCTGTGGCGCAATTCCCAAGGGGGACGATCAATTCGTCCAGCCGACGGTTCTCGCCGATGCTCATGCCGGGATGTTGCTGGCTAACGAAGAAACCTTCGGTCCGGTCGCACCACTGATGCGCTTCAGCACTGAAGAAGAGGCGCTGACCCTTGCCAATGCCACACCCTATGGCCTGGGTGCCTATTTCTTCACCCAGGACCTGCGTCGCTCGTGGCGCTTCGGCGAAGCGCTGGAGTTCGGCATGATCGGTCTCAATACCGGGCTGATCTCCATGGAAGTAGCCCCATTTGGTGGTGTCAAGCAGTCCGGTCTTGGCCGCGAAGGCTCCAAGTATGGTCTGGACGAGTACCTGGAAGTCAAAGCATTCCATATCGGTGGACTGTAGGACGACTTGTTTGTACAGGCTTGATTGATGCAAATCCGCGAAGGTAATGACATGAGCAAGACATTCAAGATCGCCGCGATTGCCGGCGATGGCATCGGTAAGGAAGTACTGCCCGAGGGGCTGCGGGTGTTGGAACAGGCTGCCCGCAAGTGGGATCTGGATTTGAGTATCGAAGTGCTCGATTGGGCCCACTGCGATTATTACCTGGAACACGGGCAAATGATGCCCAACGACTGGTTCGATCAACTGAAAGGCTTCGATGCTATCTACTTCGGTGCGGTGGGTTGGCCGGACAAGGTGCCGGATCATATTTCCCTGTGGGGCTCGCTGCTCAAATTCCGCCGCGACTTTGACCAGTACGTAAACATCCGGCCGGTGCGCCTGTTTCCCGGCGTGCCATGTCCGTTGGCCGGTCGCGAGGCTGGTGATATCGATTTCGTGGTGATCCGCGAGAATACCGAAGGCGAATATTCCTCGGTTGGCGGCAAGATGTTCGAAGGTAGCGAGCATGAGTTCGTGTTGCAGGAGTCGGTATTCACCCGACGGGGTGTGGATCGCATTCTCAAATTCGCCTTCGACCTGGCCCAGACCCGGGCGCGCAAGCATGTGACTGCTGCGACCAAGTCCAATGGCATTTCCATCAGCATGCCCTACTGGGACGAGCGCACCGCGCTGATGGCGGAGCAGTACCCGGACGTCAGTTGGGACAAGCAACACATCGATATTCTCTGTGCGCGCTTCGTGCTGCAGCCGGATCGTTTCGACGTGGTGGTGGCCTCGAACCTGTTCGGCGATATCCTTTCCGATCTCGGCCCTGCCTGCGCCGGTACCATCGGTATTGCCCCCTCGGCCAACCTCGATCCCGAGCGACGATTCCCGTCGCTCTTCGAGCCGGTGCACGGCTCGGCCCCGGATATCTATGGGCGCAACATCGCCAATCCAATCGCGATGATCTGGTCCGGTGCGCTGATGCTGGATTTCCTTGGCAATGGGGATGAGCGCTACCGTGCCGCCCATGATGGCATTCTCAAGGCTATCGAGCAGGTGATCGCCGAAGGGCCAGTCACCCCCGACCTGGGCGGACAAGGTTCGACCCAGGACGTTGGCAAGGCAATTGTCGACGCGCTCTAGATCTAGTTTCAATCAATCGCGCATCACCCTTTTGCCCGCTCACACTGCGGGCTTTTTTCTTGGTCGGAAGGTTGTCATGCTTAGATGGTCGATCTTTCTCTTTACTTGCGTCTGGCACACCTTCAACTGGGCAGGCACGCCGATAGATGTGGTCATTCTTTGCGACGCCGGATACCCACCCTACAGCTACGCCGAGGGTGACGAGGCCAAGGGGATCTATACCGATGTGTTGCGCGCAGCGTTTGCCCGTATGCCGGAATATCGCGTGCATATTCGCCCCGTCCCTTGGGCGCGAGGCCTGAGTGAATTGTCGCAAGGTCGGGCCTTCGCCCTTTACCCGCCATATCGACGGCCTGGCGAACGTCCCTGGATGGATTACTCACGCCCTATCGTGCGGGAAACGCTGGTCGTTTTCTTGCGCACCGAAGTGGCTCGCACAATTGAGCAGGAACGTTTTCCGCAAGCCTATCACGGCCTGCGCATCGGCCAGAACAGAGGGTTCCTCAACGTTGTCGATCAGGACTACCAGGCAATGCTGGCCAAGGGTGAGCTGCGACAGATCAATTCCAAGGACAATCGCACCAACCTGGCCATGCTCTATCGTGGACGACTGGATGCCTATATCAATGACCGTCGGGCCGTGCTGTGGGAGCTGGAGCAGATGCGGCGCGACGGCCTCTTTGATGAAAACTCTCTCGATTGGTTAGTCGAAGGGCCTTGGCTCTCAGGCGAGGAGGGGTATTTGGGTTATACCCGCATCAATACGTCGACCTATCCATACCAGGGTGATTTCAAGAAACGTCTGGACGCGATCCTGTTCGATCTTGAGCGGGAGGGCGTCATCTATAGCATCATCAGACGTAACGATGCGTCCTACCCACTCAACCTGCGGGCGGCGGACAGTCAGGACGCCATCCGGTAAGCCCTTGGGTCATTTTGAAACAGCGCTAATAGCCCTGTTTTCGGTCGACCAGGCCCAACATGGGTTCGCCACGCTGATGCCGGCGAATATTCTCCAGCAGCACGTCAAACGCGCTTTCTGGTTGGGTCATCGCGGCGATATGCGGGGTCACCAAAATCTGCGGGTGCTGCCAGAATGGATGCTCGGGCCGGGCCGGTTCTTCTCTTAGTACGTCGAGCACCGCAGCACTGATTTGGCCACTGGCTAAGGCCTCCAGCAGGTCATCTTCCACCAAGTGCCCACCTCGCCCCATGTTGACCAGTGCGGCACCTTTGGGCAGGTGCTGGAACAATTGATGGTCGAGAATCCCCACAGTCTGCTCGGTCAGTGGCAAGACACAAAGCAGGATGTCGCACTGACCGAGGAACGACGGCAATTGTTCGGCACCGGCAAAACAGTCGACGCCGGGTATGCAGTGCCGGCTGCGTGCCCAACCCGACAATTCGAAGCCATAGGGCTTCAAAGTGGCGAGTATCTGCTGGGCTTGCAAGCCCAGGCCCATGACCCCGACCCGGCGTTTCGATGCGGGAAGCAATCGGTGGGCTTGCCAGTGCTTTTCGGCCTGTTGCTGGCGATATCGCAACATGTCCCGGTGGAGGCTGAGTACGGCGAAACTGGCGTATTCGCACATGCCCTGGGTAATGCCCGGATCAAGCAAGCGAACCACCGGCAAATCCGCCGGCAAGCGGTCAAGGTCGAGCTGATCGACACCGGCCGACAGGGCGAACAGCACCTGCAGGTTTGGCAGCAACGTTTCGAGATTGTTCGGTGCCTGCCAAGCCGCCAGGTAGCGGATATCCTGCGGATCGCCGAGGTCTGGCCAAGCGCGCCATTCGATATCCGGGGCCCGTTCAGCGAATAACGCTTCCCATTGTTCGCCGCGTACCGGGTCGGCTTTGTAGAGCAGGGTCATGGGCGTTTCCTCTTTTGAGCGAAGAACGGAGCATGCCCGAATGGCGGAGCAGAATCTGTCGGAAAGTCTGGTTCAAAAGGGGCGGTGGTGTTGTATCTCGGCATAAATCGGCAGTTTCCAAGGGGGCTTCAGCGCTTGATGGATTCTGCCGTTTGGCGGGGTGAAAACAGTCGATCCGAATTTCTCAGCGGCCAAGTTCGGCTTAGAGCATTGCGTCAAAGGCTTAACCTAAGGCACATCGCAGCCGCCTCCTGGTTGCCTGGCTCACTAATGGGAGATGCCATGAACAGCAAATGCGAAGATTCCCCTTATCTGCTCCAGCAGCGTGATCAGTTCGTGCCGCGGGGTTTGGTCACTGCTCACCCGCTGGTCATCGATCGGGCCCAAGGGGCCGAAGTGTGGGATGTAAGTGGTAAGCGTTATCTGGACTTCGTCGGCGGGATCGGTGTGATGAACATCGGCCACAATCACCCGAAGGTGGTGGCGGCGGTTCAGGCGCAGATGAAGAAGGTCACCCATGCCTGTTTCCAAGTGGTGGCGTACAAGCCCTACCTCGACCTGGTGCAGTCTCTGTGTAAGCTGGTCGCAGGCTCCAGCGGCATTGCGCACAAGGCAGCGCTGTTCACCTCGGGTGCGGAAGCCGTGGAGAACGCCGTGAAGATTGCCCGCGCCCATACCAAGCGTCCGGCGGTTATTTCCTTCCGTGGCGGTTTTCATGGTCGCACATTGCTCGGTACGACCCTGACTGGCATGAGCCAGCCCTACAAGCAGAACTTCGGTACGGCGCCCGAGGTTTTCCACACACCTTATCCGAATACTTATCGCGGTTTCACCACCGAAATGGCACTGCAAGCACTGAACGAGCTGTTTGCCACTCAGGTCTCGCCAGATCGCGTAGCTGCGATCATCATCGAACCAGTCCAGGGCGACGGCGGTTTCCTTGCCGCGCCGGTCGAATTTCTCCAGGCATTGCGCACGCTGACTGAACAGCACGGAATCGTGTTGATTGCCGATGAAGTACAGACTGGCTTCGGCCGTACCGGCACTTGGTTCGGTTTTCAGCACGCCGGCATTCAGCCGGATCTGGTCACAGTAGCCAAGAGCCTGGCTGCCGGGATGCCGATCTCGGGTGTGGTTGGTCGCGCAGAGATCATGGATGCACCAGCCCCCGGCGGCCTGGGCGGTACCTATGGGGGTAACGCGCTGGCTTGCGCGGCAGCGTTAGCAGTGATCGAAACCTACGAACAGGAAAAATTGCTGGCGCGCGGTGTGAAGCTAGGTGAGCGCCTGCGTCAAGGCCTGTTGCGCCTGCAAGCGCGTTTTCCTCAAATTGGTGACGTCCGCGGTACCGGGCTCATGCTGGCTATCGAACTGGTTAAGGACGATGCGGCCCGCAGCCCGGCCCCAGAGCTGAACCAGCAAGTGATCGATGAGGCTCGCAAGGGTGGCCTACTGGTGATCAAGTGTGGTGTGTACCGTAACGTGCTGCGTTTTCTCGCTCCGCTGGTTGCCGAGGACGCACAGGTCGATGAAGCGTTGGATATCCTTGAGATGGCGTTGTCCCGCGTTTCAGGCTGAGTCTGGACTCGGTCGGCGACTGACACATGTGGCCGACCGAGCACCCTCACGAGGCTCAATTCTTGAAGTGCTATTATGGGAGGTATCAAGGCCATGGAGCTGACTGACTACCGTGCACTGCTGATCAATTGCGATGAGGTCCTGTTTGATCGGGACGCTGGCATCTGGACGGCATTGCAACCGCTGCTCGAGAGTTATCCGAATACTCTGAGTAGAGAGCAGGCGTTGGCTGAATATGATCAGGTGATGCGCGGACTTTATCCTCGTTTCTCCGAATTGGGGTTCAGTGGTCTGCTGTGTTTCGCACATCGCCAGTTGGCCGAGCGTTTGGGGCTCAAGGCGAGTTGGGAGGAGGGTATGACATTTGCCCGTTCGGTTTGCGACTGGCCCCTATACGAGGACGCACCTGGCGCAATGCTGTATCTGCGCAAGTTTTACCGGCTGCTGATTTACGGAGACCGCGACAGTGCTGATCGCGAGGCATTCTGTGAACGTGTGGGAATCCCGTCGGAAGATTTTCTGTCGCTGACCAGCAAGCCGCTGGAAGATCGAGACTGGCTATTGACCAACGGCCTGGAACCTAAAGATTTTTTGTTGGTGTGCGGCTCGCCTGCCGATCTATCTTTGGCAGGTGGCGTGTGCCTGATCCAGCGCGGTTGCGGCGAACATCGATCAGCGGGCCCTGCGGACTTTGATATCGACAGCATGGCGGACCTAGTGACACAGCATCAACGATCTCTCAGGCGCTGATACTGACGGCATGATTGCATAGAACAATCACGAGGTATGCGATGGAAGGGTTAGTCAAGCTTGACCGCATTGATATCAACATTTTGGTTGAGCTGCAAAAAGATGGCCGCATTACCAACGTCAGTCTCGCCGATGCAGTAGGCCTGTCGGCCAGCCCCTGCCTGCAGCGGGTCAAGCGGCTCGAGGCGGCCGGGTATATTTCCGGATACAACGCGCATCTCAACCTGGCCAAGATCACTGAGTCAGTCACGGTGTTCACGGAGATCACGCTGCACGACCATAAACGCGAAGATTTCGCTAAGTTCGAGTCCAATATTCGTTTGGTCGATGAGGTGCTCGAATGTCATTTGATCAGTGGCGGCTACGATTACCTGGCACGCTTCATGACCCGTAGCATTCCGCATTATCAGGAAGTAATGGAGGGGTTGCTGGATAAGAACATCGGTATTGCCAAGTACTTCAGCTACATCGTTATCAAATCGCCGGTGCTGAAGGATGGTGTGCCGTTGCGCAAGTTGTTGCATCGCTGAGGTATAGCAGCGTTAGCGCCGTCCTGTTCCGTAGGGTCCTGCAGCATAGATCATCGTACTCTATGTGCAGCCCAATAGCCCTTTATGAAAAGAGCTTTCCACCTCACTTTTGAATTAAGCGTGAGTGGAAGTGCCCGGTCGTTACAGTACCCCACAACATCGCAGGCGTCTGAAACAAATGCTGTATTCTCCAAACTAAACATCTTCAATCAGCGTCAATATTAAACAAACAAGATTACTTCCCGAGGTAAGAAAGATGACTGCGGCTTCTCAGTATTCCGTTCGTCCCGAGGTTCTGGCCAAGACTCTGACTGACGAGGCGACCTACAAGACCATGTACCAGCAGTCGGTTGTCAATCCGGACGCTTTCTGGCGCGAGCACGCTAAGCGCCTCGATTGGATCAACCCTTTTACTACGGTGAAGCAGACTTCTTTCGACGATCAACATGTCGACATCAAATGGTTCGCCGACGGTACCCTGAACGTTTCTCACAACTGCCTCGACCGACATCTGGTCGAGCGCGGTGATCAAGTCGCGATCATCTGGGAAGGCGATGACCCTTCCGAAAGCCGGAGCATCACTTACCGCGAACTGTACGAGCAAGTCTGCAAGTTCGCCAACGCCCTGCGTGGTCAGGACGTGCACCGCGGCGACGTAGTGACGATCTATATGCCAATGATCCCTGAAGTTGTGGTCGCCATGCTGGCCTGTGCCCGAATCGGCGCGATTCATTCGGTGGTGTTCGGTGGTTTCTCGCCGGAAGCATTGGCGGGTCGCATCATCGACTGCCGCTCGAAAGTTGTGGTCACTGCTGACGAAGGCATTCGTGCCGGCAAGAGGATCCCACTCAAGGCCAACGTCGACGACGCGCTGACCAACCCGGAAACCAGCAGCATCCAGAAAGTCATCGTCTGCAAGCGCACCGGTGGCGACATCAGGTGGAACCAGAATCGCGATATCTGGTTCGAGGAGTTGATGAAAGTAGCTGATACCGTGTGTGCGCCGAAAGAGATGGGCGCTGAAGAAGCGCTGTTCATCCTTTACACCTCCGGGTCCACTGGCAAACCGAAGGGCGTGCAGCACACCACCGGAGGCTACCTGTTGTACGCAGCCATGACCCACGAGCGCGTGTTCGACTACCGCCCGGGTGAAATCTACTGGTGCACCGCCGATGTCGGCTGGGTCACTGGTCACACCTACATTGTCTACGGTCCGCTGGCCAATGGCGCGACAACGCTGCTGTTCGAAGGTGTACCCAACTACCCGGACATCACCCGGCTAGCGAAGATCGTCGACAAGCACAAGGTCAATATCCTCTACACCGCACCGACCGCGATCCGCGCCATGATGGCCTCGGGCACCGCCGCCGTTGAGGGTACCGATGGCGGCAGCCTGCGCCTGTTGGGTTCGGTGGGCGAGCCGATCAACCCGGAAGCCTGGGACTGGTACTACAAACATGTCGGTAAGTCCCGTTGCCCGATTGTCGACACCTGGTGGCAGACCGAAACTGGCGGCAACATGATGAGCCCGCTACCGGGCGCTCATGCGCTCAAGCCAGGATCTGCCGCGCGTCCGTTCTTTGGCGTGATGCCAGCGTTGGTGGACAACTCGGGCAACATCGTCGAAGGCGAAGCCGAGGGCAACCTGGTGATTCTCGATTCGTGGCCGGGCCAGGCGCGTACGCTGTTTGGTGACCATGACCGCTTCGTCGATACCTATTTCAAGACCTTTCGCGGCATGTACTTCACCGGTGACGGCGCTCGTCGTGATGCTGATGGTTACTACTGGATCACGGGGCGGGTGGACGATGTGCTCAACGTTTCCGGACACCGCATGGGCACCGCCGAGATCGAAAGCGCGATGGTCGCTCACCCAAAAGTCGCCGAAGCCGCCGTGGTAGGTGTGCCGCACGACATCAAGGGGCAGAGCATTTATGTCTATGTAACCCTTAAAAATGGCGAAGAGCCGAACGAGCAATTGCGACTTGAGCTGAAAAACTGGGTGCGAAAGGAGATCGGCCCGATCGCTTCGCCGGATGTCATCCAGTGGGCACCTGGCCTGCCGAAGACTCGTTCGGGCAAGATCATGCGTCGAATTCTGCGCAAGATTGCGGTGGCTGAATACGAGGGTTTGGGGGACATCTCGACCTTGGCGGATCCCGGGGTTGTTCAGCATCTGATCGATAATCGAAAATTCATGAGCGCTTAAAAGGTTTCACGGAATTAAGGGAAAGACAGGCACAAGAACGCCACTTCTATGGATGAGGTTCGTCCTAGCAGATACAACCGCAAACCGGCGTTCTTGTGCATTATATTAATAGGTTCTGGACTTCTAGGAGGGGTTATTCTGTCATGTCATCTGGACTGACGGCGATGAGCCGTTGATCGATCTGATCCCGCCGCCCTTCCGACTCTGCACCTGCAGTGCTACCGCCAAGATTACCGTCAATGAATACTGTAACTTGTCCGGACTTGGCAGCAGTTTCCCATCCCCCAAGTTGCCGAGATGTTAGTCGACATTGGAACATCTTGCTAGCGCGACGGTCGTACAAACCGCGCTGGAGTAACTACCGAAGCTCAGTCGAGGCGTTCGGTAATGGTTGGTTTCGCTTTGTTCAAATTGCCTTCCCGGTGCCTATTGTACGCGTTGCTCGTCAAAGAAATGGTAAAAGTCTGCGATCATTTGCCTGCTGTGAAGAATGTTTCCAGAATCAAGGCTATTCCTGATTCTGGGATAATTGAAAGCTTTTAGATTTCAATGGCTCACAAGCCCGATGCGAGTATCGTTTCCTTCCTAGGGATTCTCCGATCAAGTCAGCACAAGTCGACCTGACCCGTGTTGAAATAGCCCTCCATTCAGCCATCCATCAAGCCCTGCCCATGAGTCAGATGAGTTTTTCCGATTTCGAGTACGCCGGTACTGGTTGCCTTTCTTCGTTTGATGCATCTCTGGATCGCGCTTGCCTACCTTGTTTTTGGTCGAACCTGGCGCGTGGATCAGGATGGCATCGAAGATGGTGCCGTGGCGCAGCGACAGACGGTCGACCTGCCGGACTGGGAGGCGTCATGGAACAGTTGGTGAGGCTTGTGCCGACCTGGTGCTGGTGGCTGATAGCCCTGGTGCTGGTCGCGGGTGGCCAGCAGTACCCTTTGTACGACAGGCATGCGTTCGTCCTTGTAAAAAGCGATGTTCGAGAGTGTGGCGCCGTTCAACTTTTCGAAGCTTCACCCGCTTCGCTTAAGAGATCAAGCGATGGGCCGCCCGCTCTTCGTTTGTGCGTGCTGGAGCAGGATGCAAGACCGATGGCTAGACGCCGCAAGGATGGCTATGATCTGCCGATCCAATGCCAAGAACTCTGCGATGTTGCTCGGGTTGAACCTGCTGAAAAAAACCAAGGATGAGTTCCTCAGAGAGCTTGCGGATCTGGCGAAAGCGCCCAGCACGCTCATCTTCATTGACACCAACATCCTGTCTTACCTCTTCAAACTTCATGCCGCTGCTCGGCAAGAGTTCTGTGCTTGGGCATCCGTGGCGATCAATGAGAAGCGCTTCTTTCTCCCGGCATGGTGCGCTGGTGAGTACCTCGCAAGTGTCAAAGAGAATCAGCTCCATTCCTACACCCCCAAGGGCAAGGGTGGCTCAACTGGCAATTGCTTAACGTGAGTTCGATTTTCGCATCGAGGAGGAGGGATGAAGAAGTCATGTTTGCAATCGTGGAGCCGGGCAACCCGCTCATGACTCAGGCCCTCGATGCTATGAAGCGCTACTACGAAGCTCAGCAGGCGAAGCTGCCTGACGATGAGATCGAGCGCATTCGGCTGGAGGCCGAGGCGCTTTTCAGGGCGGTACGAATTTCAACAGCGGATGCTAGGGCGCCGCTCCGACACGCTGCATTAACGAAGTGCGAACGTTAGCTCTATCAATTACAAAGCCCTCGGTCATGAGGGCTTTGATGGCTCTGGGCACTGTTCCCTTGCGGGATATACCGTTGGAACGTGGTCGGCTATTCGAACAGAGCGGTGTGGCGTTGAACTGTCTCGATCAACGCGTCTTCCGTGGTCAGGCCCGACCTGATCATCTCGGCAAATGCTTCCAGTGCCGGCAGTGACTTGTTCGTTTCCAACGTATCTCTCATGAAGGCTGATGCGAGGTCATCAATTGCGCTGGCGGGTTCCTGTGGTGTGCACAGCTCTTCGAACATGTTTAACACCCTCGCGCCTGGCGAGCGTTCATCAATGGCAAACAGCTCGTTGAACACCTTACCCAACGTACCGGCGATGTGATGATTGGAGCGCTTCCACGTGTCGCGCAGGTCGCCAGTTTGGTCGGCGATCTCCAGCTGCTTGCGAATTTTGGTGGGGATTGTGGCAGTCGCGCTCTGCTGGCTGTAGTAGCTGCGCCTGGACAGTGCAGCTGCATCCCGGGCAACCTTCCACATGATGAACCACATCTGCGCGACGCTGTAGGTGCGTAGTCCATCGCGAATCAGGTCTTGGATCTTCACGTAGTCTTCGGGATAGATTTGCTGGTTGTGCAGATCGCACTGATCCATCAGGTACCAGGTGACATCGCCACAAGCGTAATCCAGCCAGAGATTGCTCAGCGCCTCAGCATCGGTGAATTCCCAGTCGCGCAGCTGGCCGAATGCCTCTTCACCGCTTCCGTAAACTTCATCCGGCGGTAGGAACAGCTGTGCGAACTCCAGTCGGATGCGAACCTTGCCTTCGGCTAGAAAGTAGGTGCCGTGCCAGGCTCTTTCTGGATCATCACCGAGCACACCTTGCCGGTACAACCGGTTAACGAAACTGCCGCTAGAATATGGGGACAAGTCGTGGCAGTCATCATGTTTGAACCTGTCTGTCCATAGGCGCTGGCCTACGGATGCGTAGAGCGCGCGTAGTATGAGTACCGCATCGTCCGACAGCTCTTGATAAGAGATGGTCTTGTGCTTCATCCAGTCGATATGAGTCGAGAGCAGGGCGTCGAGCTCAGCCTTCTCGGCTGCCTCTTTTGCTTCCTGCTCCCTCTGCGCGGTTTGCAAGCATACATCACAGGAGCGGTTGGAGTGGCCGACGGTCTTCTTCAAGTCGGTACGCCCGCTTGCTCGGATGTGGTTGCCGCATTTGCACTGGTGATTGAGGTCGTAAGCGATGCACAGCTCGCGCACGTACTTTGTCAGTTGTGCAGGTTGCTTGAGCTCTCGAAACGGAACGATGTTTTTCAAAACCTCCAAAAACTCCCCGTGCTCGTTCATGCCCCAGTAGCGGCTGGCCAGTTCGATCTCTTCCGGATCCGTGGTTAAAAATTCAAGCTTTACTGCCATGTAGAATCGACCTAAATGAGTCCAATGGTTTGACGGTCACCGTCGGCGTGCTGTGGTGCACGTTGGTCACTAGGAAGCCCCACCTCCCTCGTGGCCCGCGCCGGCAGCAATGCGCTCGGCGGACGATCAAAACGACCCACCAATTTATGCAAAACTCGACATCGAGGAAAGCGGGCGATTTGTAGATCTTGCGTTCGCTGGTTGTCGCCTCCTGGCAGGCAAGAGCGGGTGAGGGCAGGCGACGTTCATGCTGCCTGGTGGTCTCGCGGGCCAGGTTGATCAGGGTGGCGAAATGCTGGGGGTTCTCGGATCATCGGCTAGTGCCACCACTCAGCCCTGGCGCGAGCGCCACGGCGCCGACCTGACCACGCTCACCTGACAAGGAAGCCGGAATGCAAACTCAGCAATCCACCATCATCTACCTCGACAGTTGCGACTATTCGAACCTCAGCCGCCCCTCGCTCGACGCTGCAAAAGCTGAACAGTTGGCTGCGCTCAGGGCACTTAAGAAGCGCGGCGATGTGGTGTTTGTGTACTCCGGCGCGCACATTTCCGAGATGTCGCCCTTGGATCAGCAATACGCCAACGCCGCTGTGGCACGTACTGAGTTGATGGTCGAGCTCTGTGGCCGCTCAACGATGATTGCCTACGATCGACTGATACGGGCGGAGCTGACTCGCCTGGTGGAGCGCGACCCGCACCCCGTGAACGTCTTCGACGACAACGGTGGTTGGTTCCCCGACATGGGCTCATTGATAAATCCGTTGGATAAACTGGATTTGAGCGGGCGGTTAAAGGAAGACGCAGATTGGAAGAAGATGAACCGCCAGCAGCGCAGGAGGGCCGAGGCCGCCCTGATAAAAAACGGCAGCTTCCGAAGCAGTTTCGAGCAGCGTGCTGGGGAGATGGATATCAGCGAGCTTCTGACCAAGATACCGATGCGACCGAAAGATGCCTTAGTGATGAAACGGTATGTGATCGGCAAGGCGGCGCGGCAGCAGGCCGAGAAGGCCTTTCTGGAAAGCCTGCGCGATCCAACCTTCATGGCGCAGTGGTTCATCAACCACCACGATCAGATGGGCGCGATTACCGATTGGGTTAGGCGGCCTGCCCAGGAGTTTCTGGAGAGCTGCAATAAGACGCTGATGACGCTGGCCGAAAACCTGGCCAGGTTTCCGGAGGATGAACAGGCCAAAGCACTGAAGGGGGTCAGCGGCGATCGCTGGGTGAGGCTGAAAAAACAGGGGTTGCTCGATATCGTGAATAGAGTGACCGCACGTTTATTTCCTGGTGCTTCGGAATGTGACGACGCAGCCCTGATCGAGCATTACTGCCCTGGCCTCTTCGTCTGCATCAACGGCTTCTACAATTCACTTCAGAACTCGCTGGGGGTGAAGGGGCGCGCGCTGAAAGGCAGCGATTTCGTCGACATCATCCACGCGCTCTACATTCCATACGTATCGTTCTTCCGAGCGGATCGCTACATGTGTGGAGTGCTGCAGCCGCTGGCCACGCGCTTCGGAACACAGGTCGTGGAATCGCCTGCCAAGCTGATTCAAGTTCTTTGTACCGAGAGAGCCTGACGGCACTCATTCAGGCAGCGTGTTCACCTGCCACCGCAGAGGGTCTGACCATGGACTACACGCTTTTGATTTTTGGCGAAGAAGAAAGGATATTTGGTGACAAAGCAAAAGCGGCGGTCTGGCTAAGCAAGCGCAGAGCAGCCTTTGAGGGCCGCTCTGCTCTGGAGATCGTTGTGGATGAGGCTGGGTACCAGAGGGTGAGGGATGAACTGATACGGTTGGAGAAGGGCTACATTTAGCGGCGCCCTCTGCTGCTTCTGTGTGTGGGTGTGTATTGAGCCCTGGATGCTGGTCTTTAAGGAAGCTCCGAACAAGTCGCCCAGCAACCAACAATGGACGACGTTTGGCCTCAGAAAAGTTCGGTTTACAGGCGCTGATTATTGAAAAACCAAGGTAAAACCCTGGTCATCAGGTCTTACGGGCGCACCTCTCCCGCAGCAATCAATAAATACCGGCGCACCCCCCTCAGATTCGACAGGGCAAACAGCGTGGTCAGTTGCGCCGTGTTCTTGGCCAAGCCACGGAAGCGGGTTTTCACATAGCCGAACTGGCGCTTGATCACGCGAAAGGGGTGTTCGACCTTCGCTCGTGCCTGCGCTTTGACCTTCTCGATCTTGCGTCTGGCTTTGTAGAGCACGCTGCGTTTGCTCAAGTGCTTGTAGGTGCTACGACGAGCCGCAATCTGCCAGATCACCGGCCTTCCTTCATGCTCTGGCCGCTTCTCCACGTCGGTATAACCCGCGTCGGCACAGATAACATTTTCATCGCCATGCAACAGCTGAGCGACCTCCGTTACATCGGCCACATTCGCCGCTGTGCCGTGAACGTGGTGCACCAGACCCGACTCGGCATCTGCACCGATATGCGCCTTCATGCCAAAGAAATATTGGTTACCTTTCTTCGTCTGATGCATCTCGAGATCGCCTTTGCCTTCCTTGTTCTTGGTAGAACTGGGTGCGTGGATGATGGTGGCGTCGACAATCGTGCCCTGGCGCAACGACAGGCCCATGTCTCGCAGATAATTGTTGCTGGTTTCCAGAATGCCCGCCGCCAACTGATGCTTCTCCAGCAGGTGCCGGAAATTCATGATTGTCGTGTCTTCGGGGATCCGAGCGCTGAGCGTCAGACGAGCAAACTGGCGCATCAAGTGATCTCTTACAGCGCCTCTTCCATGGCTGGATCGCTCCACCAGAACCAGTTCTGCAGCAGGTGAATACGCAGCATGGTGTCCAGTTGGTACGGCTTGCGACCACCGCCGGCCTTTGGGTAATGCGGCTCGATCAATGCCAGCAAACAGCTCCACGGCATGACCTGCTCCATCTCGGCCAGCAAACGCTCGCGACGGGTTTGCTTGCGCTTACCGGCGTACTCGAAATCGGAAAAGCTCATCTGACTCATGGGCAAGGCTTGTTGAGGCGACTGAACGGAGGGCTATTTCAGCACAGGTCAGATGGCCTGTGCTGACTTGATCGGAGAATCCTTAGGCATTTCTTATGCAGTAGGCGGCTGCGGTTCTTACATTGATATTAAACGATCCGACCCGAAGTGAGTTTTCTGGAGTCACTTTAAAATCTGGACGAGTGAAGCGCATATATTCCGACTCACTAAAACCAAGCTTTTTCATCTCTTTCGGGACGCATGCACACACATTTCGGGATACACCCTTCTGAGCACACTCATCTACTTGGTGTTCAACCCAGCCTTCATAGGTCGCTAATCTGGCTGCAAGGATGGCAGCTTCCTCCTTGTCCTTTCGTGCTTGCTCCTGCTCTTTGGCCGCTTGCTCCTCAAGCAGTTTGTCTACATCGTAAGGCCCGTGGGGATCATATCGCCAAAGCATCTTGTCATCTTTGAAATGGATTTCCTTGCAGTTGAGGCAATCAAGGCTTCGCTCATCAATATTACGAATCAGAACTAAGCGCACCGCTTCATGACCATTGTTCTTAAAGTCCAAGAACAACTTTTCACCCTTGGACGAGGCCGTGAATCTTGACCTTTGGACAATGCGCCCATCTTCGAGCCTCGCAAAAATCTTTGCCTCGTTGCCCTGCACATTGAGGGTAAAGCTCTCAGTAGGGAAACTGAAGCGATACGCACCAGTGAAATTTTGATCTTTGTCGCCGCAACCTGATAGGAGGGTGGCTGCGACCATCGCAGCGGCAATTGTAAAGAAAATACGCATATCTTCCTTTCTTGTGAATTGCGCATGTCGTAGACGCACTAATAGGCAGTGTGATAGGGGTGGCATCATTTAGCCATCATTCGGTGGTTATCGTATCAAAGACTCGCCAGCCAGGCACATTGGATGCCAGTGACCACAGCAGAGACCTCGCCCAGCTTCCCCAGGAGTGTTAGTCGAGCGGCTATTCGGCTTGACGGCCAGGCCTACTCAGATCGCGATCGTCTGTATGGGTAGTGTGCGATTCACTGTATCCCCGTGCGAAGTCTAGAGGGGGGTATGCGGCAGGCGTCCACAAATGCCTTTCCTGCTACGGTTGGATTTACTCGATTGTAACTTTCCCCGCCACCCCAGGTGAGTGCAGGGGCTATGCAGCCTAGGCGAGCGAGATTGCTGAGGGATAGCAGTACAGCTTGTTCAGGAAGGGCGGGCTCTGTATCGGAGTCATCTGCGATGCGAGCTTGATTAGGGAGGCCGCTTGTAATTATGCCCTTGTGTTGGCTGTTCTCGAATGGTAGTGAGTAAATTGCGTCAAGTACTCGAGCATCAAGACTAGTCAGCTGCTCAAGTATCACTGTGTAGGAACGTCGGATCTCGCCGTTGAAATTTGCATTCGCTGCATTCACGAGCAATGCGGCCCAGCGATCTTGGAGCTCGTTGTCCTCTTCCAGCGTGGCTCCCTGTAGCAATGGGAGCATTAGTTTAAGGGGAATAGGACGACTGGGGGTTGTAAGCCCCACCTGGGCCATTAGCTCCTCAGCCTTTTTTGCTAGTCGGACTGATCGCTCCCAGCGCAGGTATTTTAATTTGTCTTCAAAAATTCCAAGTCCTTGCTCAAGAGTGCCGGAAATGAACTTTGAGATAAATCCACCTACTTCCCTAGCGGCCTCGATAGCTTGGCCAGTTGTTTTTGCGACTTCTTGCACTGCTTTGGCTTGTTCGTCCATAGGTATCCGGCGTCTTCGGAGTGGAATTGAGATTAGCCGCAAAGCGCAGAGGCTCAGGTCAGATTTCAATCAATCATGGAGCTAGAAGCTGTTGCTCGATCAGCGTGGAGTGTAGTCCTCCCGAGCCAAATTGGTACTGAACTGGATGATGCAGCCTACAGGCTTTATGGATATTGGTCCGCAATGAAACTATTCCCAATCCATCATCGCAGGGAAGCGGCAATCCTGAGCCCGACTGTTCACCGGATCGAGGGGAGCACTGCCATGACGGGGCAGCAGCAATGAAGGGGGGAAGCATGCCACCCTGGAACGCTTATGGGTAGTCACGCCGTTCAGGCGTGCGGCAGCGGTGTCCCCAACTCGCTCAACATATATACCCGGCACTGTTCGAAAACCTGCCTGGCCATTGTGGCATCGCTTGCCCACAGCCGTTTGAAGGCCCGCAGACAGTTGGCGTGCGGCAGGTATGGCGAGTCGATCCTGGCAATCAGATCAAGGTCCGAAGCGCTGGCCTGGCCTTGTTGCTGTGCCAGCAGCGCTGGGCCGAACACTGTGATCATGCGCGCCCGGTCACGGTGCAATTGCTCACGCGCATTCAGCCCGAAGAAGTCGATGATGATTTGTCCGCGCAACCTGTCCGGGCCTGCTGCCTGTGTCGGAACGGCTACCGTTGCCTTGAAGGTAATGAGCGCTTCAGGGTCTTCTACCTGGGTACCCAGCGGGTAACAAAGGTAGGGCCGCTCGGTGGTTAGGTCCGCGACGGATGACTCGATCGCTCCTCTTGCTCCTGCAATCGGGAAGTAGTTCGACTTGAAGATAGAGTTGCACACCTTGCAGGAAGCGGCGTAGTTCAGAGGGTCATAGGCAAGCCAGAAGTAACCCTGTTCGCTGGCGTCGCCTATCGCCACGGTGTAGTTCAAAGCAGAATGCCGCTGCGGGTCGGGCCAGGCCAGAACGTTGGATTTTGGCCGAAAATGTTTAAGGTCGAATTCAATCGTGCCGTATAGCGGGCTTTCGAATTGCCGCTCGCAGAACACGCATTTGTTGAGCTGCAGCTTCATGAACACGGGTTTCACCGTGCTCCAGATAGCCGCTGTTTCGGCGTAATGGCCTTGCGCGACCAGCTTGCGCTTGCGTTTTTGGGCTTTGCCGGCCCACTTGGGGTCGACAGCGGCAATCTTGGTCGTCAGTTCTGCCAGCTCGACGGCATACCTGATCATTGCTTGCCCTCTCCCTTGGCACTGGCAGGCAGTGGCGCCGGGTGCGTGAGCCGTGCAAGGAAGTCGAGGGCAGCCGTCGTATCACCGTTTGCGGCTTTCTCGAACAGTTGCTCATCTTCAGCCTTGAAGGCATCTGGCCGGGTCGTCTGCAACCCGAAGTAGGCGGACAAAAGTAGCTGTTCCATACTTTTGCCGAACACATGTTCCTCAAGTTGCTTGATGGTCGCAGTGCCGTCTTCGGCCGTATCAGTGATGAAGATGTTCTCGCGCTTGACGGTGCTGGCGACCAGTGGGCTGTGCGACGTGAAGACGAACTGCAGTTGGGGGAAGGTGGTTGCCAGCGTGGGCACGACACTGCGTTGCCATTCGGGATGCAGGTGCAGGTCGATCTCGTCCACCAGTACCATGCCGGGCACTTCATGATGCGCCGGTTTTCGGGTGTCACGTCGCACAAGTGGCTCAGCAGGTCGCTGACCCAGCCGATGAAGGCCTTGTAGCCATCGGAAAGGGCGGTGAAGGGGGTAGGGGTGCCGTCGAAGAGGAAAAGGTACTGCTCGTCTTCCTCATCGCGCTCCCCGGTGAACCGGATGTTGCCCGGCAATACACGGTTAAGCAGTTCGATGACCGACTCCAAGCGCTGAGGTGCCCGATGCTGCAGGCGTGAAAGCCACAGTTGAAGCGGGCGCAGCGTCAATTGATCTTCGAACAACCCAGCGATTCGCTGGTAGCGCAAACCTCGCGAACGTCGCGCGCTGCTTGCGGAATAGTCGCCGGTCTCGACCCGTCTTGTGGCGCCGTAGCCGACCACGAAGAAGGCGGGTGAGTAATCATCCTCAAGCAACCGGCTGATCGGAGAGTCTGGCGTGCTTTCAAGATGAAGCCGGTCCAGGCTCCCCTTTCCACGTGTTTCTAGACGAGCCAGCAGTTCCAGCTTCTTGCTCCTAGATTGAGGAAAGGATTCATCGCGTGTGATGACGGCTTCAATCTTCAGGAGGCATTGCGCAACACTGGGAGCGTCGGGTTTTGCGCGCCAAATCAGGCGATAGGGCACAAACCCCGACTCCAGCGGTGCAGGGGCCAGAGTGGCAATGGCCAGGGCGCGCAACACCGAGGATTTGCCACCGCCGTTGTCACCGAGTATCAGATTGACGTTTTTCAGCTCAGGCACGCTTTTGCCAACACGACTCGGATACTGCAGATCAAGCACTGCCTTGCCGTAGCATTTGAAGTCATAGATGTGCAGGGATTTGGCGTACAAGGCCGTACCTCATGGATGAGTGCGTGGTAGGCACACAGTGTACGTCGCAATCAGGGCAACTTCAGCCCCTTGAGTATCTACCTGGTGCCGGCCTGATCCGCTTTGGAGGCCACCGGCTGCCCATTGATCACCATTACCATCGCGTACACCTGCGCAAGCAGGTAGACATCCGCAGTTCGAGTCTCGTTTCCATTCGTTAATTCAGTTCCGGCAGCACCTTGCCTTTGTCAGGTTGCTTTGCAACCTGACAGTGCATAGCGAGCCCACTCCTCCATAAGCTGTTTTCGTTTTTCCAGCAGATCGCCTCGTCGATACGCTGCTTCAGTCGCATTACTAATTTTATGCGCCAAGGCCATTTCAGGAACGATGTTGGCGAAGTTAGTTGTCTCGGCAGCCCAGTCTCTGAAGCTTGATCGGAAACCATGCATGGTGATGACTTCGCCGGCTTCGTTGCGCCAGCCTGGTCCATTGTTGGCTAAGGACTTCTCATCCATACCGCGTATTTTTTGTAGCATTGCCATGTTCGAGAGCGGTCGACCAATGCTACGACCAGGGAAAAGCAACCCGCTTTTGCTTACCGCCTTCAGGCACCTGAGCGTATGAAGGGCGGCTTTAGATAACGGCACTCGATGCTGGCGCCCGGCTTTCATTCGGGAAGCCGGAATAGTCCAAATTTCTTCGTCCAGATCAACTTCTTCCCAATATCCACCTATCACTTCGCCTGTACGCAGAGCGCACAGCACGGTTAACTTTACCGCAGTTGAACTAAGATCCCTGGAATGCTCAAGTTCTGCCATGAAGGCTGGCAATTGCTCCCAGGGTAGCGCGGGATGATTACCACGATCTGCCAGTCTTCTTCTAGGCAGAAGCTTGTCCAGATGCCCTCGCCATCGAGCGCAGTTTTCACCCGTGCGCAGCCGGCGTGCTTTGGCGGCATCGAGAACAAGCTCTAGCCGGTTTCTGACCCTGGCCGCTGTCTCAGGTTTAGCGGTCCATATTGGATTCAGAATCTTGAGGATATCGTCTGTTTCTACTTCGTCGACTGGTTTTTCTCCAATAAAGGGGAATGCATAAGTTGTGAGTGTGTTGACCCATTGTTGCGCGTGTTTTGCGTTTTTCCAGCCGGCTCTATGGGCTTCGATGTAGTCCACTGCACAAGCGCGGAAGGTGTTTTCAAGATTCATCTCCCGAGCAACCCGCGCAGCCTCAGCCTGCTGGAGTGCATCAGCCTTGTGTGTCAGAGGGTCGATACCCTCACGAATCAATGCTCTGTGAGTGTCGGCGCGGGAGCGCGCCTCCTTCAATCCATAGTGAGGGTAAGGGCCCAAGCCGATTTCCTTGCGCTTTCCTGCAAGCTGGTAGCGCAGCACCCACGCTTTTCCAGACTTTCGAATGACAAGGCGCAGGCCATCGCCATCATCGTATTTGCCATAGTCCTTGAGATTTTCTATCAATTTCGCGGTGAGCTTGGGCATGGTGGTAGCCTCCGATCTTTGAATCCGGTCCCCCATTTGGTCCCCCACTCGTAGCCTGGAAACAGACGGAACTGGGCGGAAGCTAGAAGACTGCGGCAACATTCAAGCTACCCCAAATATGCCGTCCTAGAGCGGCCGGATGTCGGGTTTTGGATGCCAGTGGTCGGGAGTGGAAACTCACTTCGAATGACTACGCTGCATTCGAACTAATTTACGTAAAATGTTGATTTCTATTGAAAAAATTTTGACTTATTGAGCTGCCGTATTGAGTTCGAATCCCGGATCATCCGCCAAATCCGGTTGACATGCTGCGGGAAAGAAAGCTGGGTCGTTACAGTTTGGCTTTAAGTCAGGGGGCGACGTTTAATTTGCAAGCGCTAGCTTTGTATTGTTCCGAAGCTGATCTAAGTAGTTCGCCCACAGTTGCGCGGCTTCCCGGCGCTGGCTCAAGAGTTGAGCGCGTGCATAAACGGCTCCCAGCGCACCTGGCATCCGATGCGAGAGCGACAACTCCAGTACAATTGGATCGATGCCCAAATGCTCCTGAGCGATCGTGCGGTAGGTAGCCCGAAAGCCGTGAGCGGTGATGGCGTACTCAGGCCAGATTTTTTGCAGCGACTTGAGGATGGACGTACCATCGATTGACCTTCCTGGATAGACAGGCGATCCAAAAACCCAGCCGTTACCAGCATCATCAACCACCCGATTTTTGTGCAGTTCGCGCAGCAGGACTAGCGCCTGTTCTGGTAGCGGCACGATATGCTTGCTCTTGTCCAGATGTTTGGTCTTGCTGACCACATATCGCCAATCGGCGCCGATCAGATCGACGTCCTCCCAGCGCATCTTCACAAGTTCACCCGGCCGAACCGGCAACAGCACCAATAGGCGCATTGCATAGGCCACGCTGCCAAGATTCAGATCATCGAGGCGCAACAGAAACCTGCCCAGGTCAGCTGGACGCTCAATGGCCGGGTTGCTGGTCACCACATGGCGTATTTTAAGTTCTTCGGTATTGCTCAGGGCCACGTTTCGCTCAACCCAGCCTCGTCCTTCGGCAAAGCCAAGGATGGAGCGAATAATCGTCCGCACGCGCCTAGCCATCGCCATGATTCGCTTATATCGCAACTCGGTAATGATGGCCGTGATGTGCTCGAGCTTGATTTCGCTGACCGGCCGCTCGCCGATGGCGGGCAGAATGTGATTATTCAGTGCGCCGCGAAATCCTGAAACGGATTTGCTGACTAGGTCGGCGGATTTGAACTTCATCCACTCCTCAGCGACGTAGGCGAACGTACGTGCCTCGTTTAGCCATTGCGCCTCGATCTTGGCTTTTTTGGCTTTGAGTGGGTCGATGTGATTGGCCACACTATTGCGCGCTGCCCGGGCGAGCTCACGAGCTTCTTTCAAGCCCACATCCGGATACCTGCCTATCACGAACACGTTTTCCTTACCGCGAAGACGGTACTTCAGCCTCCAGTGCCGTGAGGGTGATTTTCCAGGCTTGAGCGAGGCACGCACTTGGAGATAGAGACCCGGTACGTCGCCATCGGCGTACTTGCCCGATGTGGTCAGCGAACGAATGAAAGCATCGCTGAGTTTCTGGCGGAAGGGTGGCGGTTTTTCGGGAGACATGGTGTGGGGGTATCTTTTTTAATTCGGGCTTGGTGTCCCCCAAAGATACCCCCAGTCAAGCTGGAATTGAGTGGATTCCGATGGACGGATACGGACGCTGATTTAGTGTAACTACATGTATTTAAAGGCTTTATGGTACTTGGTGGAACTCGATCAGAGACTATCGGGGTCCCCAAAGAACATCTGTATCCGCGACCGCAGCCACCGCTCCGCCGGGTCATTGTCCTGTGCCCCGCGCCAGGCCATGTGCAGTTCGAAACTGCGCACGGGTATCGGCAGGTCCTCGGCCCGCAAGCCGCCGGCGGCCGTCAGTGCATCCGCCGTGTAGTCCGGTACCGTAGCCACGATATCGGTGCCTGCCAGCAAGCTCCCCAGCCCGTTGAACTGCGGTACCGCCAGCACCACGTGGCGCTTGCGGCCGATTTCTTCCAGGGCTTCGTCGATGAACCCGGACAAGTCCCCGGCAAACGACACCAGCGCATGGGGCCGGGCGCAGAAGTCATCCAGGGTGATGCTGCCGGGTACGCTGTCGGCGCGCAGCAGTTTCGGCATGCTGCGGCGCAGCACCTTGCGCTTGGCGTTGGCCGGCAGTTCGCTGGTGTAGCTGACCCCCACCGAAATCTCGCCCGAGGCCAGCAGGGTTGGCATCAGCAAGTAGTTGACCCGTCGCACCACCAGCACGATACCGGGCGCCTCGGCGCGAATGCGCTTGAGCAGTTGCGGCAGCAAGGCGAACTCGGCGTCGTCCGACAGGCCGATGCGGAACACCGCATTGCTGGTGGCCGGGTCGAATTCGGCGGCGCGGCTGACTGCAGTGGAAATCGAATCCAGTGCCGGTGACAGCAGGGCGAAGATCTCGTGGGCCCGTGCCGACGGTTCCATGCTGCGCCCTGTGCGCACGAACAACGGGTCATCGAACAGGTTGCGCAGGCGCGACAGCGCCGCGCTGATGGCCGGTTGGCCGAGAAACAGTTTTTCTGCGGCACGGGTCACGCTGCGCTCGTGCATCAGCGTTTCGAACACGATCAGCAGGTTGAGGTCTACACGACGCAGGTCGTTTCGATTCATCGGTGCGCTTCGCCTAATGTGGGGCAGAGGTGAATCTTAAGGCCAAAGGCTGTTACCCTGCACGGGTTTAGGGGGACCAATCGCAGGGAAAGTCAGGTGCCCAATCGATGACAAGCATGTCGACTATTAATGCCCACTGATGGTCTAACGGGCAAAGCCCGGATAGAGTCAGTGGTAATTAGAGGTTCACAAAGGCGAGGTATGCGATGTCCCGCATGATCCGGTTCCACAAGTTTGGCGCTGCCGACGTGCTCCGTTGCGAAGAGCAGGCCGAACCGTCACCCGCTGCCGACGAGGTGCAGATCCGCGTCGAAGCGGTTGGCGTCAGCTGGTATGACGTGCTGTGGCGCCAGAATCTGGCACCGTCCCAGGCGCGTCTGCCAGCGGGGATCGGTCACGAAATGGCAGGGGTGGTGACTGCGGTTGGTGAAGGGGTCGATGATATTGCCGTCGGTGACCGGGTCGCCAGCTTCCCGGCCACCAGTGCCAACGACCACCCGGTGTACGGCGATGTCATCGTACTGCCCCGTACAGCCATCACGCGCTACCCGAATGTGCTCACCCCGATCGAGGCCAGCGTGCACTACACCCCGCTGCTGATCGCCTATTTCGCCTACGTCGACCTGGCACGGGCCAAGGCCGGGCAGACAGCACTGGTCACCGATGCCAGCCATTGCGCCGGGCCTGCCTTCGTGCAGCTGGGCAGGGCCCTGGGGCTGAAAGTGTTCGCCGCCACCAAGGAAGCGGCGCAGCGTGACTACCTGCTGGGCTTGGGCGCAGACAAAGTGATCGTCACCGAAGAGCAAGACCTGCTGCTGCAGATTGGCAAGTACACCGATGGCCGTGGTGTGGACATGGTGCTCGACGGCATGGGCGGCCCGCAGATGTCACTGTTGGGTGATGTGCTGGCGCCGCGTGGCAGCCTGGTGCTGTACGGTCTGCAAGGCGGCAACCAGACGCCGTTCCCGGCTTGCGCGGCATTCCAGAAGAACATTCAGTTCTATGTGCACTGCATCGGTAATTTCACCGGCAAGCCAGAGCTTGGCATCAGCCAGGACCAGGTGGCGCTGCAGCGTGCCTTGCGCGATATCAACCAGTTCACGGCCGACCAGCTGCTGACACCGCAGATCATCAAGGTGTACCCGTTCGAGCAGGTGGTCGAGGCGCATCGTTACATGGACCAATGCCCGTGCGGCGGGCGCGTCGTGCTGGACATGGCGCAACACTGACGGTGGATGGCACAAGCGGCGAACCCGGGCAAGGTCCCGGGTTTTTTGTGCGCGGGATAAAGTGATTCAACACTTAAAGTAGGACTGTTCCTACAATAAATCACGATATGGACTACATATAAGTCCGTAGTTTTCGGGATGTCAGAAATATCCCGGCAAATAATCAGCCTTGAACGCTTTTGCCTTGCGAGTCACTGTGAACTGACACGGATGCTGAATGGTTTTTTTACCCTGAACTGTATCTTCAATTCGCGCTGCCTCCCTCTCGATAATGGCCCAATGATAGTTTGTGCAAGGAACGTGGGATGAGCATGGCTATGCCTGATATGGAGCAGTATGTGACAGCGACAGGCCATCGCAGGGGCGGTTTTTTCTCGATGGCTTGGCGACAGTGAAGGGTTACGTCATTACTTTCATTTTGTTGTAGGAAATTTCTTCTAGGTAAGTTTGGTGCATGTTCACGCTCAAATGTTGGGTGCATGCGCTGGCTGCATGAAGTTGATGAGGTGATTGCGTGACTGCTATTCACGACCAGGCGATGCATTATATCTACCAGCAAGTACTCGAGCGCTTGTTGAATCACATGTCCCAGGCGCAGCGCGCTTCCTTGCAGTTGCTGATACAACGCCTGTTGGTCGCTGCAGGTGGGCCGGAGTACATCGGTACTTTCAGCTTGCAGGTATTGCAAGGGAGCGACCGCCATAGCAGCCGGCTGCTGGCCATGTTGCGTGCCGCGCAACTGAGCATTGCCCTGCGTTCGCCGGTAACTTTCCAGCTGCGGGTATTGGTGGTCAGCCTGCCGGTTGCCGATAACGCCACGCTGGAAGCTCACGAGCGCAGTTTCAGTGCGTTGTTCATGCAGGATGACCCGCGGGTGCAATTGCAGATGATCGAGGGGCGCGCAGTGGTGCCGTTCAGTCGTCGGCTCTCGGTAATGCCTGAGCGCTGGCTGCTGGCGAGGGACGCGATGTTGATGTTCGGCCACATGATCGATGCCAGGCCGGAAGCCCTGCTGGGTTGCCGCCTGTACCTGGAGCTGGCGGGCGCCGTGGTTCAGGCGTTGCAGGCAGCGGTGCCTCCCGATGCGTTGGTCACCGCCATGCCCGGGCTCCAGCGGCGCCGATACCTGGCGTGGGCCCGGCGCAGCCTGCGCCTGGCCGGCGTGCATGCCCCGCATGCAGTGCACCAGTGCCTGGCGGCGCTGGCCCAAGGGCTGAGCCGATTGCACGGTGCTGTTGGGGGCGCACCGGGTGGTCAGCACGAGCCGGTTCCAGGCGCCGTACCGGAGCGTGCGCCGGTGCGGCTGATCGCTATTGATGACCTGTTGCCGCACTTGCTTGAAGAGCAGCAGCTTGACGCGATGCTGGGTTGTCACTTCGAGACGGCTGCGGATGCTTTGCCGCTGTCCGAATTCGTCGACTCGCTGGCCACGGCACAGCTGCATGAACTGCGCGCCCGCAGTCTGGAGCCGCTGGCCGGGCGCCCAGCGCTGAGGCTGGCAGGGCAGGCGGGTGGCAGCAAGCAGCGTGACGCCGTGCCGTTGCTATTTGGCAAAGCCTACGGCATCAACCAGGCCCAACTGGTGTGCCTGCTGTTCAGCCCGTTTGCCAGGCAGGGGAAAAACCTCGAGCGGTTCTTGCAGTGTCGGCACGCCGACATGGTGGTGGCGTTGCCGTACCTGCACAGGGCCTTGCAAGGCAAACCCTGCCCCGATGCAGTCAAAGCCTGGCTGGTGAATACCAGTGGCTTGCCGTTGGGGCAACTGCGGCAAATTTATGATGGGCAGTTGCCGTTGGCGGGATGGCGCCTGCTTAACAACCTGGCCCGCCGCGATGTACACCTGAGGCTGCTGCCACAGCTGGCGTTGGGGCGGCGGCGTGGTGTTGCGGGGCTGCCTTGATGGGGCGAGCGGCCCCAGGCGAGTTCGCGTATCGCAAGGTGTATCGCTACCTGGAAGCGTTGATCGAACAAGCTGCAGGCGTTGGCACATGCCGTTTGCCATCATTGCGTGAGCTGTCCCGGCGGCTGCGGGTGTCGTTGGCCACGGTCCAAAGTGCCTACAGCCTGCTGGAAGAGGAGGGCCGTGTACACTGCCTGCCGAGGTCGGGCTATTACGTACAGAACGGCGGCAAAGATCAGGCCGTGGCCTTGGCCCGGCAGCCTCCCTTGCCGACGCAGCCACTGTTGGAGCGCATGCTGCTTGGTCACGAACGGCGTTTGGCCCGTCAGCGTGATCGCAGCGTTGCGTCCTGGGAAGCGCTGGGTAGCGCCCGTTTGCGCAATGCCGTGGCTGAGCGATACACCCGCTGCTCCAACCAGTACTGGCATGCCGATGACGTCCATCTGGCCCCCGATGTGCTCGCGTTGCTGGAGACGCTGCTAGCGGCGCTGGCCCTTCAAGGTGGTACCGCATTGGTGCATTCGCCCTGTTGCTGGCAAGTGTTGCGCGCCCTGGCGCGTGCCGGCATGCGCGTGCTGGAGGCACCACTGGATGCCCGTGGCAACCCCGAGCTGCACGCGTTGGCCAGGCTGCTGGGTAGCGAGCCGGTAAGCCTGCTGGTCATGCCGTCTTGCCTGGGCATGCCACAAGGGCGGCTGGTTTCCCCGTATTACCAGCAGCAGCTCGGTCTTTTGCTTGGCCAACATCCTGTATGGCTGCTGGAAAACGACCTGGACAGCGAGCTCTGTTACGACGGGGCGCCGAGCACACGCCTGCGTGACTGGATCGACCCGCGCTGGCTTCTGGTGATGGGCACGTTCGAGGCCGCAGTGGGGGCAGAGGCGCCGTATGCCTATTTACTGAGCCGTGACACCGTGTTGGCCAAGGCATTCGCTGAACGGGCGTATCGGCTTGCGCCGCTACGTTTGCAGGCGCTTGCTCACATGCTCGGCAAGGGGGAAATCGAAACGCAACTGGTACAGCAACGCACAGACTTGCAAAGGCGTACGCAATACCTGGCGCATGTACTGCAATCGCAATTCGGCCAACGGGTGGTCTTCGACATGCCGCAAGGTGGGCAGATGCTGTGGGTGAGCTTTTGCCAGCCGCTGGCGTGGGACGGTATTGCCGCAGCGTTGGCAGGTTCTGCACTGCACGCACTACCGGGTGAGCAGTTCGGCCTGCCGGGGCATTACCCTCAACACCTTGCGCTGATCTGGCTGGGTGGGCGCCCGGATGAACTGCAACTGGCGGTAAGGCGACTGGCGCAGGCGCTTGAGGTGCGCTGCGGGCGAAACACCCGCTTCACAAGTTGAAATCAAGACGCTTGCAGGTGCTGCCAAGTGCTGCGAGAGGGCCGACAGGTGAAATGACGGCCTGAAAACCTCAAGGCTCATTCGCAGCACAAAGAGCCACCTGCAGGGGGCGTAAATTGAGTTCTCCTCAGGGTTGCTCTTGCCCCTGACGCAAACGGGTACTGACCAGCGCCGCACATACCAGCAACGCGGCAATGATCCACAACCCGTTGCGGGTGCTGCCGGTGGTCTGCTCGATCAAGCCCATCACCGACGGCCCGACGAAGCCGCCAAACAGACCGCAAGTGGTGACGAAGGCCAGGCCCGCCGCCAACGCACTGCCGCTCAGTCGGCTGGAGGGAAAGACGAAGATGATCGACTGCACCACGAACAGCATCAGCGCGGTCAGAGAAAACCCGAGCAGGCCGATGAACGAGTTGGCCAGCGATGCCAGCAGCAATCCGGCCGCCATGGTCAGCAGGCCAAGGAACAGCAGGGTGCGGCAGCGGCGCGGCGAGGTGGCCAGGCGTGGGAAGGTAGCTGCGCCAATGGCTGCTGCAATCCACGGCACCGCTGTCAGCAGGCCGACCTGGAAGGGCGAAAGCGCAGCGTAGGTGCCGATAATGCCCGGCAGGAAGAAAATCACCGTGTAGATGGTGATCTGGTGCACGAAGTAGACCGCGATTGCCAGCCAGATCTGCCGGTCGCGGAACATCTGCCCCAGCTTGCTCTGCTGCGGTGCGGCGGCCTGCTCTGCGGCCAGGCGGCGCTCGATGTCCTGGGCGTCGGCAGCCGTCAGCCAAGGTGCCGAGGCCGGACCGTCGGGCAGCTTCTTCCACACCACATAGGCCAAGGCTACGGCGGGCAGGCCTTCGAGCACGAACAACCATTGCCAGCCATGCCAGCCCAGCATACCGTCCAGCTCCAGCAGGGCACCGCCCAGCGGGCCGCTAAGGATGTTGGCCAGGCACACACCCAGCAGGAAGTACCCCGTGGCACGGGCGCGTTGTTCGCGGTCGAACCAGTAGGTCAGGTACAGCATTACCCCGGGGAACAGGCCAGCTTCGGCTACCCCCAGCAACAGGCGCATGATGTAGAACGAGGTTTCACCCTGAACGAAGGCCATGCCCGCCGAGAGCAAACCCCAGGTAATCATGATACGGGTGATCCAGAAGCGCGCGCCCACCCGGTGCATGATCAGGTTGCTGGGCACTTCGGCCAAGGCATAGGTGAGGAAGAACAAGCCCGCGCCCAGGCCATAGGCTGCTGCCGAAAGGCCCAGGTCGATGCCCATGCTGGCTTTCGCCAGGGCGATGTTGGTGCGGTCAAGAAAGCTCATCACGTAGACGACGATGAGCAGTGGCATCAATTTGCGTAGCAGCAGGCCGTTCAAGCGCTGCTCATGGGTGGTGGCAGGGGCGCAAGCCGCTGCGCGGGTGAGGGTTGTCATTGTTTTTTTCCCCGTGAAAAGTGCTGGTGGTGTGCCGCGCAGCAGCGGCACACTCAGGTCTGTGGGTCAGGAACGGTTGATGTCGAGCCACACGGCGCCGTTGGGGTACTGGTAACGTTCCAGGGTCTCAGCGTGCATCTCGATGCTGTAGCCAGGGCGTTGTGGCGGCATGTAGCGCCCGCGATGGATCACCACCGGGTCGATGAAGTGCTCGTGCAGGTGGTCGACGTACTCCAGCACCCGGTTGTGCAGCGAGGCAGAAACCGCGATGTAGTCGAAAAGCGCGATGTTCTGCACATATTCGCACAGCCCGACGCCACCGCCGTGCGGGCAGACCGGCACGTCGTACTTGGCGGCCATCAGCAGCACGATCAGGACCTCGTTCAGGCCACCCAGGCGGGCTGCGTCCAGCTGGCAGAAGTCCAGTGCACCGGCCTGGAACATCTGCTTGAACATCACCCGGTTGTGGCAATGCTCACCGGTGGCGACACCGATTGGCGCAATGCGCTGGCGAATGGTGGCGTGGCCGAGAATGTCATCGGGGCTGGTCGGTTCTTCGATCCAAAGCGGTTCGAATGCGGCCAGGCGGCGCATGTTGGCCACCGACTCTTCGACGCCCCACACTTGGTTGGCATCCATCATCAGGGTGCGTTCCCAGCCGATTTCGTCGCGCAGGATGCTGGCGCGGCGGATGTCTTCTTCCAGGTCGGCCCCGATCTTCTGTTTGATGTGGGTCCAGCCGTCTGCCACGGCCTCGCGGGCCAGTTTGCGCATTTTCTCTTCGCTGTAGCCCAGCCAGCCCGGGGCAGTGGTGTACCCGGGGTAGCCTTCACGCAGCATGTGTGCCTCGCGCTCGGCTTTGCCCGGCGCCTGGCGGCGCAGCAGGGCGATGGCCTCTTCGGGGGTGAGCACGTCGGTGACGTAGCTGAAGTCCAGGCAGCGCACCAGCTGCTCCGGCGTCATGTCGGCCAGCAGTTTCCACACGGGCTTGCCTTCGTGCTTGGCCCACAGGTCCCACACTGCGTTGATGATGGCGGCGGTGGCCAGGTGGATCACGCCCTTTTCCGGGCCCAGCCAGCGCAACTGGCTGTCGCTGACGGTAAAGCGATGCCAGAAAGCGCCCATGTCGGCGCTGATTTCTTCGAGCGTAAGGCCGACGATCAAGGGGGCCAGCGACTGCACCGCTGCTGCGCATATTTCGTTGCCACGGCCGATGGTGAAGGTCAGGCCGTGGCCTTCGAGGGCGGCAGCGTCGGTGTGCAGCACCACGTAGGCCGCCGAATAGTCGGGGGCACTGTTCATGGCGTCGGAGCCATCCAGCGACAGCGAAGTGGGGAAACGGATATCGCGAACGCTCAGGTGGGTAATGCGTATGCTCATGGTCGACTCTTGTTCTGTTCAGGCACAGGGAGACCTGACTGTAGGTTGTCGAGCGATACAGGCATAATCGCCAAATCTTAATCAGTGATACCGGATTCGATATGTCTCGCTTGCCACCTGACAAGGCTCAGGCGCCTGCCAGCCTCGGTGCCTTGAAGATTTCCAGCCGTCAGATCACGTTGCTCAATGCGCTGGGCGAATTCGGCAACCTGCGCCGCGCCGCCGCCGCGATGCACACCACGCAACCGGCCGCCAGCCTGTTGCTACAGCAGCTTGAGGAGCGCCTGGGGGTACGTCTGTTCGAGCGCCTGCCCCGGGGGATGCAAGCGACGCTGTATGGCGAGGTGATGATTCGCTATGCGCAAAACGCATTGCATGAGTTCGATCATGCCCAGGCGCAAATCGCCGAACTGGCGCGCGGAGCCTTGGGCCTGGTGCGGGTGGGCAGCGTCATGGGCCCGGTACCAGGCGTGCTGACCAAGGCGGTGCTGGCCTACAAGCGCGACCAGCCCAAGGTGCGTATCTCGCTGGAGGTGGGCACCAGCGACACCTTGCTGCCGGCCTTGCTACGCGGTGATTTCGATATGGTGGTGGGGCGCCTGCCGGACCAGAGTGACAGCCAGGAACTGAATATCGAGCTGTTCGACGGCGGTGAGCAGATGCGCATAATTGCTCGCGCAGGTCATCCCTTGGCGACAGCCACAGGGCTGCAGTTGGCCGACCTGGTGAGCTTGACGTGGATCTTGCACCCCATCGGCAGCCCGATGCGCCGTCGCGTCGAAAGCGCATTGCAGGCCGGCGGCATGGTGCAGTCGCTGGATATTGTCGAAACCGCGTCGATCCTTGCGACCACTGCCATGCTCGAAGCGTCCGAAATGATTGCGGTGGTGCCCAATGACGTGGCCCAGCATTATGCCCGCTATGGCATGGTCGCCGTCCTGCCGGTGGAGTTGCCATTGGCGATGGCCAACCTTGGTGTGCTGACCCTGCGCTCGCGGCCCAACTCGGTTGCCCTTGATACTTTGCTGCGCTACCTGCGGGCACAATAACTTTCACCTGCATGAGGCCCTGCGTCTATGCCGCCGGACATGACCCATTCCAGTTTTTGCAACTGGATCCGCTACAAGCACCTGGTGTTGATCGACACCCTGGCGCGCACGCGCAACATGCACGCCACCGCCACGCGCATGAACCTCAGCCAGCCGGCGCTCAGCAAAATGCTGCGTGACCTTGAGGAGCAGTTCGGCTTTGCCCTGTTCGAGCGCCTGCCTCGCAGCATGCCGCCCACCGAGCTGGGTGAATACGTGGTGCGGTACGCCCAGGGTGCCCTGGCCGAGTCGCAACAGTTCGTCGACCAGGTCAACCGCCTGCGCAACGGCGGGCACGGTTTCATCCGCGTTGGCGGGATCTTTGCCGCGACCGCATTGGTATTGCCGCAGGCCATCGCCGCCATCAAGGCGCGAAGCCCGTTACTGTCGATTGAAGTGGTGGAGCATTCCAGCGATCACCTGCTGACCATGCTCGAGCAGAACAAGCTGGACATCATGATTGGCCGCTTCACCGAGGAACGCTTCGGTCAGCTGTTCGACTTCCAGCCGCTGGAGCCCGAACCCTTCAGCCTGGTGGTGAACAGCGAGCACCCGCTCAACCAGCTCGATAACACACCGCTTGAAGCGCTAGGCGATTGGCCGTGGGTGCTGTACCCGGTGGGTACGCCGATCCGCAACCGCCTGGAGCAGGCGTTCCGAGTGGCCGGAATCGCCACGCCTGCCGACTGCGTGGAGACCATCTCCATGCCCATGTTCCTGCAGTTGCTGCAATCGGCACCGATGATTGCCATGCTGCCGCGCTCGATGGTGGCCGCGCAGTTGGCCAGCGGGCAGTTCAAGGAGCTGCGCAGCCCTTTGCAGGTGCCCGCGCTGGAGTATGGTGTGGTCACCCGCAAGGATGAACCGCTCAGCGCCTCCGCCAGGGCGTTTGTCGAGATTCTGCTGGAGGGCGCGCAACGCCGGCGGCAATCTTCGGAAGACACTGCGTTCTGCCCCTAGCCGATTGAAGATCACGTACCGAAATACCCTTTCGATAACTTCAGGTTATCGCTCGATCGGATCATCTCATTGGGAATGCGGCACCAGGCTTCTTACAGTGGCTACAGCCATAACAAGAAGTCAGCCGCTCCGCCCTGAGAGGTCCCATGCAACTGATTGCCAAATCCGGTGACCCCGCCGTCATCCGCCTCAACCCTTTGGACAACGTCGTCATCGCCCGCCAGGCCCTGCTGCCAGGCGTGCGCCTGGATGCCGAGGCGATTACCGTGCGCCAACCCATCCCTTCAGGCCACAAGCTCGCCACCGAGCCTGTGGCGCAGGGCCAGCCGTTGCGCCGTTACGGGCAGATCATCGGATTTGCGTCCCAGGCGATCGACGCTGGCGACCATGTGCATGTGCACAACGTGCAGATGGGCGATTTTGCCCGCGACTATGCGTTTGGTGTCGATACCCGCAGCCTGCCAGGCAGCGCCGCGCAGTTCCAGGGCATCGTGCGCGCCGATGGCCGTGTCGCCACCCGCAACTACATCGGCATTCTCACCTCGGTGAACTGTTCGGCGACCGTGGCCCGGGCCGTGGCCGACCATTTCCGCCGTGACATTCACCCCGAGGTGCTGGCCGACTACCCGAATGTCGACGGTGTGGTCGCCCTGACCCACAGTGCCGGTTGCGCAGTCGACCCGAGCGGTGAAGCCCTGGGCCTGTTGCGCCGCACCCTGGCCGGGTACGCCGTCCACCCCAACTTCGCTGCCGTGCTGATCATCGGCCTGGGCTGCGAAACCAACCAGATCGAAACCCTGCTGGAAACCCAGGGCCTGCAGGCGAGTGCGCAACTGCGCGCCTTTACCATCCAAGGGATCGGGGGCACTTCGAAAACCATCGCTGCCGGTATCGCCCAGGTCAAGGCGCTGTTGGCCGAGGCCAATCAGGTACGGCGCCAGCCGGTCAGTGCCCGCCACCTGGTGGTCGGCCTGCAGTGCGGCGGCTCAGATGGCTATTCGGGGATTACCGCCAACCCGGCACTGGGCAATGCCGTTGACCGCCTGGTGGCCGCCGGTGGTACCGCCATTCTCTCCGAAACCCCGGAAATCTATGGTGCCGAGCACTTGCTCACGCGCCGCGCGGTAAGCCGTGAGGTGGGGGAGAAGCTGGTGGCGCGCATTCGCTGGTGGGAAGACTACTGCCAGCGTATGAACGCCGAATTGAACAACAACCCCTCGGCCGGCAACAAGGCAGGGGGGCTGACCACTATCCTCGAGAAATCCCTGGGCGCAGTGGCCAAGGCAGGCTCCAGCAACCTGGTCGATGTGTATCAGTACGCGCAAGCCGTGCGTGCCCAGGGCCTGGTGTTCATGGACACCCCCGGCTACGACCCGGTCTCGGCCACCGGTCAGGTGGCCGGCGGGGCCAACCTGATCGCCTTCACCACCGGCCGCGGCTCGGCCTACGGCTGTGCCCCGGCGCCATCGATCAAGCTGGCAACCAACAACCGGGTGTTCGAGCACCAGCAAGAGGACATGGACGTCAATTGCGGCGGCATCGCCGATGGCTCCACCAGCATCGAGGAGCGCGGCGCATTCATCTTCGAGCAGATGCTGCGCATTGCCTCCGGGGAACGCAGCAAGAGCGAACAGCACGGCTACGGGCAAAACGAGTTCGTCCCGTGGCAGATCGGCGCCGTGACCTGATCGACCGCTCCCGTCCCATTTGCGAGGCAACTGCAATGATTCAAACCACACTGTACAACGTGCAAGCGCTTACCACGTTTGTCGAGCAACTGTTCATGAAAGCCGGAGCCGACGTGGACGTCGCCCAGGTAGTGACCCGGGTGTTGCTAGAAGGCGAGCTGCTCGGCCACCGTACCCATGGCCTCAACCTGGTCAGCCGCTACATCGACGGCATGCTCAGCGGCCAGGTCAAGGCCCGCGCGCAGGCGCTGGAACAGGTCGCCGACAGTGGTGTTTCCAGCCTGTTCGACGGCCACTACGTGTTGGGGCCCTATTGCGTCAGCCGGGCACTGGATTGCGCGGCCGCGGGCGCGATCAAGCAGGGCATCGGTATTGCGGTAGTACGCCGCGCTGCCCATATCGGCTGCCTGGCCGCCTACCTCAAGCCATACACCGACCAAGGGTTGCTGGCCATGGTCTACTCGTCGGATCCGTCGGTGGGGTTGGTCTGTGCTCATGGTGGCATCGACCCGGTGTACACCCCCAACCCGATTGCTGCCGGTATCCCGACCCAGGGTGAGCCGATCCTGCTGGATGTCAGCATGTCCACCGTCACCCTCGGCCTGGTCGGCCAATGCCGCGATGCCGGCCGGCGTCTGCCGCACCCTGTGCTGGTGAGCAATGACGGGCAGCTCAGCGATGACCCGGGCGATTTCTTTACCCGCCCGCAAGGCAGCATCCTGCCGCTCGGCGGCCAGGCCTTTGGCCACAAAGGTTTTGCCCTTGCGCTGTTGGTCGAAGCCCTCACCTCGGGGCTGGCCGGCCATGGGCGCAAGGATGCACCGGATCAGTGGGGCGCCTCGGCCACTGCGCTGGTGATTGACCCGCGCATGTTCGGCGGCCTGGAGGCGTTCCTCGACGAAACCAGCTTCCTGGGGGGATTGGTTCTGGCAAGCCGCCCGCTCGACCCCGAACGCCCGGTACGCCTGCCCGGGCAAGCAGGCCTTGCCCTGCGTCGCCAGGCCGTGGAGCAGGGCGTGAGCCTTTCGCCGCAGTTGATAGCCGACCTTGAGCGCGTGGCTGGGCAGTTGCAACTGCCGGGACTTTTCCAATGATGCACAGCAAGGGAACACAGATGACTGATCGAACGAACGCCAATCAACCGCGACCACTGAGCCATGATGCCAGCGTTTTCGACCGTGGCAGCTGGGTAGGGCGCGTCTGGTTGCCGGAGCAGGGGCCGGCGGTGGTGCTGGTGAAAGCCGGCGCCGTCTACGATATCAGCACCCACGTGGCGACCGTCTCGGCGCTGCTGGAAGTGGACGATCCGGTGGCCTACCTGCGTGCCTTGCCGCTGGCCGAACCCTTGATTGCACTGCCGGCATTGCTGGGCAACAGCGATCCCACACGGCGCACCCCGCACCAGCCCTGGTTGCTGGCGCCGATCGACCTGCAAGCGGTGAAGGCCGCTGGTGTGACCTTCGCCACCAGCCTGCTGGAGCGTGTGGTAGAAGAACAGGCCAAGGGCGACCCGGCCAAGGCCGACGCCATCCGTGACACCCTGGCCAGCCGCATCGGCGCCGACCTGTCGCAGATTGTGCCCGGCTCGGCTCAGGCCGAAGCGCTGCGCAAGGTGCTGGTAGAGCAGGGCCTGTGGTCACAGTACCTGGAGGTGGGTATAGGCCCGGATGCCGAAGTGTTCACCAAGGCCCAACCGCTGTCTGCGGTTGGCCACGGCGCCGACATCGGCATCCACCCCAAGTCCAGCTGGAACAACCCAGAGCCGGAAGTGGTGCTGGCCGTGTCGAGCAATGGCAGCATCAAGGGCGCCATGCTCGGCAACGACGTCAACCTGCGTGACTTCGAAGGGCGTAGCGCGTTGCTGCTGTCCAAGGCCAAGGACAACAACGCTTCCACTGCACTGGGCCCGCTGCTGCGGTTGTTCGACGAAAGCTTCGGCCTGGACGATGTGCGTGCTGCCGAGGTGGACCTGCGGGTGGAAGGCGAGGACGGCTTTATCCTCTCCGGGCGCAGTTCCATGCGCCAGATCAGCCGTGACCCGCAAGACCTGGTGCAGCAAACCCTCAACGAAAACCACCAGTACCCTGACGGCCTGGTGCTGTTCCTCGGTACCCTGTTCGCCCCCAAGCAGGACCGCGATCAGCCGGGTAACGGTTTTACCCACAAACCGGGAGACGTGGTGAGCATCAGCAACCCGCAACTGGGTACCCTGTGCAACCGCGTGACCACCAGCGATCTGGCACCGCAGTGGGACTTCGGCCTGCGCGCGTTGATCGACAACCTCGGCCGGCGTGGCCTGCTGGAGGTCGCGGCCACCGCCCGCCAGCTTTGAACGGCTCGCTGCGTCAGGGAGGGGCGCAGCATCATCGAGGGATCGTCAAGGCGCTGACAGCGCGGCAACAATAATAATAAAGGTCATCACATGAACCCAATGAAGAAGTACCAGCGCATTACCGTCGTGTTCCTGCTGCTGATCGGCATCGTCAACTACCTGGACCGTAGTGCGCTGTCGATCGCCAACACCTCCATCCAGAAAGACATGATGATCAGCCCGTCGCAGATGGGCATCCTGTTGTCGGCGTTTTCCATTGCCTATGCCTTTGCCCAGTTGCCAATGGGCATGATCATCGACCGCCTGGGCAGCAAGATCGCCCTCGGCGCGTCGTTGCTGGGCTGGTCGGTTGCCCAGGCGGCGTTTGGCATGGTCAACAGTTTTGCCGGTTTCATGGGTCTGCGGGTGTTGCTGGGGATTGGCGAGGCGCCGATGTTCCCATCGGCGGCCAAAGCATTGTCAGAGTGGTTCGACGCCAACGAGCGCGGCACCCCGACCGGTGTGGTCTGGTCGTCGACCTGTCTTGGCCCCTGCCTGGCGCCGCCGTTGCTGACGCTGTTCATGGTCAACTTTGGCTGGCGCGGCATGTTCATCATTACCGGCGTGATCGGCGTGGTACTGGCGCTGTGCTGGCTGACCTTCTACAAGAGCAAGGCCCGTTTTCTGGCAGAGCTTGCCGCCGAAGGCAAACCGCTGCCGAGTGAGCGCCAGGCTGCGGCCGCCGCTGCAACCGCGCCGAAGGCTTCGTACTTTGCCGGCTGGCTTGATCTGTTCAAGCACCGCAGTACCTGGGGCGCGGTGTTGGGTTTCATGGGGGTGATCTACATGCTCTGGCTGCACCTGACCTGGCTGCCGGGCTACTTCGAGCGCGAGCATGGCCTGGACCTGTACAAGACCGCCTGGGTGGTGTCGCTGGCGTATGGCTTCGGTGCGGCGGGTACCATCGTTGCCGGGCGCTTCTGTGACTGGCTGGTAAGGCGTGGCATGAGCGTGCTGGGCAGCCGCAAGTTCAGTGTCATCACTGGCCTGGTGCTGGCAGCGCTGTTCACCTTGCCACTGTCGTTCGTCACCGGCCTGACGGGGTGCATCATGCTGCTTTGCCTGGCGCTGTTCAGCATCAATATGGCCAGTGCCACCGCCTGGATGATCGTCAACACCATTGTCGACAGCCAGCGCGTGGCCTCGTTTGGCTCGATCCAGAACTTCGGCGGTTACATCGCAGGCTCGGTGGCACCGATCGTGACGGGCTTCAGCATCCAGTACTCGGGCTCGTTCACCACAGCGTTCATGATCAGCGCGGTGGTGGCGCTGTGCTCGGCGGTGGCGTACTTCCTGCTGCTACAGGCACCCATTGGCAGTGCCAAGGTCGAGGCGGGCGGGATGGCTGGCGCAACTGAACAGGCGTGAACGCTACGGGGGCTGCAGTGCAGCCCCTGAACCCTTGGTTGATCGTGAGGCGACCCGCGGCGCTTGTCATGGAGGGGTATCTGTATGTATAAACAGTGCCTGTTGCCGCAAGCTGACCTCCGCCCGTGATCGCCCATTCCGTCGACGACCCGTTCTACTACCTGCATAACTTCCGCCAGGTCGTGCTGTGGGTCGAACAGCGCTACCAGGACCTGCTGGATGACCAGGAACTGGCCTTCATCCGTGCCTTCAGTCAACTGCAAGCGCCAGCCCAGGCCTTGATGGTGCGCATGGTGATGCGCAAAGGCGAGTTGTTTCGCAGCGATCGGCTCGACTACGCCGAAATCGGCGATACTGCGCTGGCGCTGCAGCCGTTGCTGGCCCTCGGCTGGGTACGGGAGCCCGAGCAACTGGACCTTGAGCAGCTGTTCGCGTTGCTGCGCAAGGAAGAACTGGCCCGCTGCTTCGCCCGGCAACTGAACCGCCCGCGCGCGGCCAAGCATGAGTTGTTGGCACAGCTGCAACCCCTGGCGCTGGCAGCCCGGTCACTGGTCGAATGGTTTCCTGACAGCGATGTGCGCATCCTCCAGTGGTGCCTGCAACCTTTGTGCGACCGCATACGCCTGCTGTTTTTCGGCAACCTGTACCAGGACTGGTCAGACTTCGTCCTCGCCGACCTGGGCTTGCTGCGTTACGAGCAGGTGCCGTTCAGCCCTGATTCGCGTGCCTTGCAGCAACGTGACGATGTCGACCTGGCCATGGCGCTGCACCATTGCGCCGAGCGCCTGGAGCAGGGCGGCGACCCCCTGCCGATCCTTGCCACCCTGCAGGGCCTGCACAGCAGCAACCCCTGGCTGGCCCGGCGCCATGCGCGGCTGCAATTCGCCGTGGGCCAACAATGCGAGCGGCTGGGTGAATGGGACCTGGCCACGGCGGTGTATGCGCAATGCAACCATCCCCAGGCGCGCATTCGCCAGGTGAGGGTGCTGGAGCGCAGCGAACAGTGGCACCAGGCCCATGCACGGGCGTTGCAACTGGCAGCGGCACCTGCCAATGCGCTGGAGGAGCAGGCGCTGCAACGCATGCTGCCACGCCTGGCGCGCAAGCTCGGCGGCCCGCCACAGCGGCGCCAGCGCACCACGCCGCTGGAACTGATAGAGCTCGAACTGCCCCGCGGGGACGCTGCGCTGGGCGTTGAAGAAGCCGTGCGTCAGCACCTGATGCAAGAGGGGGGGCAGGCGCATTACGTGGAGAACACGCTGTTCAACAGCCTGTTTGGCCTGTTGTGCTGGGAGGCCATCTTCGCCCCGGTGCCCGGCGCATTTTTCAACCCGTTCCAGGCCGCGCCACAGGACCTGCACGACAGCGACTTCCAGCAGCGGCGCAGTGCGCTGTTCGAACGCTGCCTCGGGCGGCTCGACGAGGGTAGCCATCGCCAGGCGATTCTCGACTGCTACGTGGCCAAACAGGGATTGCAGTCGCCGTTCGTGTCCTGGTCCATGCTCAGCGAGGAACTGCTGGAGCAGGCCTTGGCGTGCCTGCCGGCCGCAGCGCTCAAGCAATGTTTCCTGCGCCTGTTGCAGGACATTCGCAGCAACCGTGCCGGCATGCCCGACCTGATTCAGTTCTGGCCCGAGCAGGGCCGTTATCGCATGGTCGAGGTCAAGGGGCCCGGTGACCGCCTGCAGGACAACCAACTGCGCTGGCTGGAGTTCTGCAGGCAACACGGCCTGCCGGTCGCGGTGTGCCACGTGCGCTGGAGCGAAACACCTTGAGCTACAGCGTAGCGGTGCGCGCCTTGTGTGAGTTCAGCGCCAAGGTCGGCGACCTGGACCTGCGCTTCACGCCATCGCCCACCGCCCAGGAGGGTATCGAAGGGCATCAGCGGGTGGTGGCACGGCGGGCTGCTGGCTACGAGTCGGAAATCGCCCTTGAAGGCCAGTTCGAAACCCTCAGGGTGCGGGGCCGTGCCGACGGATATGACCCTGCCAGCAATCGTCTGGAAGAGATCAAGACGCACCGTGGCGATCTGGCGCGTCAACCGGCCAATCACCGTCAGTTGCACTGGGCACAGGCCAAGGTCTATGGCTGGTTGATGTGCCAGGCACGACAACTGCCGGCCATCGAGGTGGCGCTGGTGTACCTCGACGTGGACAGCGACGGCCAGACGCTATTCACGGAGCACTGTTCGGCTGCCGAGTTGCAGGCCTTCTTCGAAACCCAGTGCCAGCGCTTTCTGGGCTGGGCCCGATGGCAGCAACGACGCTTGGCCGAACGTGACCAAGGCCTGCTGGCGCTGAGTTTCCCCTACCCACAGTTCCGAAAGGGCCAGCGGCAGTTGGCTGAAACCTTGTACAAGGCGGTGAGCACCGGTCGTTGCCTGATGGCCCAGGCCAGCACCGGCATTGGCAAAACCCTTGGTACCTTGTTCCCGCTGCTCAAGGCCATGGTGCCGCAGCAGCTGGACAAGCTGTTTTTTCTCACCGCCAAGACACCAGGCCGGGCACTCGCCCTGGATGCCCTGCGCCAGATCACCGATGCCACGCCGCAACCTGCCCTGCGCACACTGGAGCTGATCGCTCGCGACAAAGCCTGTGAATACCCGGACAAGGCCTGTCATGGTGAGTCCTGCCCATTGGCTGCAGGCTTCTACGACCGTTTGCCGGCTGCGCGCGAGGCTGCGGCAGCACTGCCGTTGCTCGACCGCGCCAACCTGCGTGAAGTGGCTTTGGCGCACCAGGTGTGCCCGTACTACCTGGGCCAGGAGATGGCGCGCTGGGCCGACGTGCTGGTCGCTGACTACAACTACTACTTCGATGCGCATGCTTTGCTGTTCGGCCTGACCCAGCTCAACCAGTGGCGAGTGGCAGTACTGGTGGACGAAGCGCATAACCTGGTCGAGCGGGGGCGCGGCATGTACAGCGCCAGCCTTGACCAGGGCCAGCTGCTGGCGTTGCGCCAGAGCAAACCGCCTGGACTGGACAGCGCGCTGGACCGCCTGAACAGGCAGTGGAACGCGCTGTATAAAGAGCAGCGTGCGCCGTACCAGGCCAGCGAGTCGCTGCCCGAAGGCCTGCTGCGCGCCCTGCAGCAGTGCGTCGGGGTGATTCAGGAACAGATGAACCAGGCACCCACGCACATCGACCCCCAGGTGTTGCAGTTCTACTATCAGGCCTTGCAGTTCTGCCGGGTTGCCGAGCTGTTCGACGAGCATTTTCTGTTCGACATCAGCCAGCGCCAGGGCCCGCGCAAGCGGCGGCTGGCCACGCTGTGCCTGCGCAATGTCACCCCGGCGCGGCTGCTGGCACCACGCATGCAGGCGGCGCGCAGTGTGACGCTGTTTTCCGCCACGTTGAGCCCGCGGCACTTCTACAGCGACCTGCTGGGCATGCCAGCCGATACCGCCTGGCTGGACGTGGCCGCGCCGTTCCGTGCCGAACAGCTGGAAGTGCGCATTGCCAGCCAGGTGTCCACCCGTTACCAGCAGCGCCAAGCCTCCCTGGCGCCGATCGTTGACCTGATTGCCCGGCAGTATGAGCGCATGCCGGGTAACTACTTGGCGTTCTTCAGCAGCTTCGAATACCTGCAACAGGTGGCAGGGCTGTTGGCCGAGCAGCATGGGCAGATTCCGCTGTGGTCACAGGAGCCGGGCATGGACGAGGCGGCCCGCCAGGCATTTCTCGATCGCTTTGTCGCCGATGGCCGAGGTGTGGGCTTTGCAGTATTGGGCGGCGCTTTCGGCGAAGGGGTGGATTTGCCCGGCACGCGGCTGATTGGCGCGTTTGTCGCCACCCTGGGGCTGCCTCAGGTCAACCCGGTCAACGAGCAGTTCAAACAGCGCCTGGGGCGGCAATTTGGCGCGGGTTTCGATTACGCATATCTCTACCCGGGCGTGCGCAAGGTGATCCAGGCGGCGGGCCGGGTTATTCGGGGTGACCAGGACCGTGGCGTACTGGTGCTGATTGACGAACGCTTCGCCGAGCCCCGGGTGCAGCAGATGTTTCCAGGGTGGTGGGCGGCGGCTATTGTCTAGCGGTACTTTGGTCTTGGGTGATCAGCCGTCATCAGGCATAAAATTACTTATGCTGCCGGGATACTAAGTATTGCCATTTGGAAACATCATTTAATAAACATACGTTTGGAATAATTTGTAGGAATTATCTAAATTTCGACTGATAACGATTGAGTTCCCCTTGCTGGTGTTAGGTTTTCCAACCTGAACTATGCTTAGGGGACTTGCAGATGCGCGTCAATCTAGAGGGAAAAGGCCAGGCAGTCGATGGCGATGTGACCACAACGGGTGCTGTTTGTATTGCAACGGGGGCCGGGTATCTCGACGAAGGCCGAATGGTACTTCGAGAAGGTGACCACACCACAGCTTGTCCTCTTTGTGGGCAAGAGGGAACGGTAGTCGAAGGTGTGGATCACTTTATTTCCGATGGCCAGCGGGTGGCCATGGACGGGGCGCTGGTTGTATGTGGCTGTTCGCCAGGCAGCAACCGGGTGGTTGCGCCGTTGTCCGCAGCACCACCGGCCAGGAAGCCCATTGCAGGGCGTGCCCAAAACCACTTTGCTGGGCCGTCAAACGCTGACTACCCCGAACGTTTTTCCCAACCTGTAGCAAGTGCATTGCCCGGTACCCTGGAGCCCGGCTTCTACATAATTCCTCGACACATGTCGTTTCCACAGGTGCTGCTGCAATTGGCCGAGCACGATGCCATGTTACCGATCTCCCGGTTACAGCGGCTTAACCCGACATTTGCGCAAGGTTTCAAGGCAGGGGAAGTCTTTGTGATCGGTGATCCTGATAATGGAGATGCCTGCACCCGCGAGGAAGGTCAGTTGATGGCAGCAGCGCAGCATGCGCGGCGTGCACTGGAGGTGCTCGACTACGCCGAAGCGGATTTCATGATGCAGCACCAGGCCGAAATCGCCGGCTTGCTCAGCAACGCCAGCCTGTCCATGGGCGTGGGCAAGGATATGCTGGATCAAGGTTTGAAGCAGGTGAGTCATACCTTGACCAGTATCGAACATTTGCACCAGCGAGAGTTCATGCGCCACGGTCATCTGAACAGCCCTGGCTTCTTCGCTGAGCGGCGGCGGCTTCTGCGGCAACTGGATGGACAGTTGAAAACAGCATTTCTGAACAAACAGTTGAATCTTGGGAACTATGAACGTCTGAGGAAGAGCTTGAAGATATCCACCAAGAGCCTCGTGCACCACTGGTCGAAAGCGGGCGGGCCAAGTCAGATCCCGGGTTATGCAACACATTTAGATAAGGTGGCGACGCTTGGAAAGTACTTGAAGTATGGTGGTTACGCTGCAGTTGGGCTCGGAGGTACTTCATCTTATGTAAAAGTTCAGGAGGTTTGCCGGGCTGGTGAGACAGAGGCGTGCAAAAAAATCCGAATGACAGAGGCGGGTAGTTTTGCCGGTAGCCTTGGCTTAAGTACGCTCGTTTCCACGGGAGCTGGATTAGCCGCCGGGACGTTGTGTGCAGCTTTTGCGATTGGGACCGGAGGAGTCAGCGTTCCGGTGTGTGGGATTCTTCTGGTCGGAGCGGGTGGGGCCGCAGGTAGTCTCGTTGGGGAGGAGCTTGGTCAGAAGGCGGGTGAATTTATCTACGAGGCTACAAGTGATGGACGTTAACGATTGGCCGATATTAGCGAAGCTACTATTGGTATTAGGGCCATTTGTCATTGGATTGCCTGGCCCGGCCATCCTTGCCTTTCTTGTATTAAGGAAAGATTACGATGTTGCATGCTCGGCGATTCAGAGTAATCCCTACCTTGAATCCATGAAACAGGCGTGTGATGGGCGACGATTCAAGTGGCGCTGGATGCTGATGTGCATGGTTGCTGGGTTGATAACATTCCCACAATTGGCGCTGCATAGAGGTAAGCTGGATCCTGAAGAGTTAAGGCGTTTTCCTCCGAGGCTCAAGTTCAAGTTGGTGCTTTCGGCGTGGCTAACACTGTTCGGTTGTGTTTGGATGATTGTTGCTTATGCCCTCGTTGGTCTTTCGAAATTGAGATAGATACATTGCAAGTCTCATCAGCATTTTGGGGGGCTCTTCCGCATGTCGCAACGGCTGCAAAGTCGCGCCAATAACTTCCCTGTGCTGCAGAGATCGTTAGGGCCGCTTGGCGGCCCTGTCCCGACACCAGGCCGCTCTTGGCTGTATTAACCGGGCATTTCGTCTGCCCGGGGCTGCGGCAGGGTCGGCAGGTTCGTTCAATAAGCTGCAATTGGGGTAAGATCACGATCCGTGCCAGTCGCAAAGCCCTTGAATATCAAGGTGATGGCACTTCTCAGGGTCCGAATGACACGCGCGTATTGCGGTCATTCAGACTGGCTTGTATGTCGTTTTGACTTGCTTCAGGGTTTGCCTGGTTCAGTGCCGGCTGACGCTTCGCTACAGGATTCACGTTTTGTCCGACCTCTCGAAAAATCCGCTGCTGCAGTACATGGCCCGTCTGGCCCCATCCAGCCAGCAAACCATGCGCTACATTCTTCAGGACGCCGCCGACCGGCTAGGTTTTGTCGACTGCAACATTGTCGATGTGCCTTGGCATCGGCTCGAGCCGGGCCATGTGATTGCACTGGTGGCTGCCCTGCGTGCCGACGGCTACGCGCCCAACAGCTCGTCGCTGTACGTCAACGCGATTCGCGGGGTGATGAACGAGGCCTGGCGTCAGGGCCTGATCGACCACGAGCAGCTGTTGCGTATTCGCGAGGTCAAGCCCGCCACGGGCAGCCGCCTGCCGCCAGGGCGCAACCTGCGCCGCAGCCTGATCCGCGAGCTGATGGATGTGTGCGCCGCCGACCCGCGGCCACAGGGGGTACGTGATGCTGCGATCATTGCCTTGCTGTACGGCACCGGCATGCGCAAGTCGGAGTCGGTCGACATCGACCTCGACCAGGTCGACTTCGAGGCGCGCAGCCTGCAGGTAGTGGGCAAGGGCAACCACCAGCTGGTCAAGTACGCACCGCCGTGGGCGTTCGAGAAGCTGCAGGCCTGGCTTGAACTGCGCCGCCAGGACCTGCCTGCCGGGGCGGAAGATGACCCGTTCCTGTTCAACCGCATCCGTCGCGGCAACCACATTACCCGGGCACGCATTACCAAGCATGCGATCTACTACATTGCCCGCCAGCGCGGCGCGCAGGTGGGGGTGAAGATCATGCCGCACGATTTTCGCCGGGCATTCATTACCCGGGTGATCGAAGAGCACGACCTGTCGATTGCGCAGAAGCTGGCGCACCATGCCAATATCCAGACTACGGCCATCTATGACCGGCGTGATGACAACGAGCGTCGGCGTGCCGTGGACCGCTTCGATTACTGAGGCTTGATATTGTGGGGCTCAACGCAGCCCCATTTTCACGTATGCCGGCACCGAAACAGGGCCGATACACGCCCCTGCTTTGTGCGCCATTGCCCCGCATGCCCGATGCCAGAGCGGGCACTGCACAGGTTTCATCATCGTTCACCTGCGAAGTTGGCCCGCAACCTGCTATATCCAGCCTGCGAATTTGATCGAGTGGTCAGGCCGAGCGCGCTAGCAGGCGCCCGCGCCGGACCCTCTAAACGGCCAGCAGGCCACGGATTTCAGGGGCCGCAGGATGTCGCTCGCGGAGCAGATCGAACAACAGCAAGACGATGCGGGCTGGAGTGCTCACCTGCAGTTGCGCTTTGTCCAGCGTGGCGGCGTGACCCGCCTTGGTGCGTGGAAGCATTTCGGACCTCTTTTGGTGCAGCGGCCTTTCTATCCTGAAGGTGCGCCGTGCCATGTCTATGTCCTGCACCCGCCAGGCGGTATCGTCGCCGGCGACCGCCTGGAACTGGACATTCACCTGGAGCCGGGTAGCCACGCGCTGCTGACCATGCCCGGCGCCAGCAAGTTCTACCGAAGCATTGGCCCGACCGCGCGGTTGACCCAACGCTTCCACATGGCCGCGGGCAGCACCCTGGAGTGGCTGCCGCAGGACAGCATCTTCTTCTCCGGCGCCCGCGCCAGCCTCGCCAGCCGTTTTACCCTCGAGCCGGGCGCCCGCCTGCTGGCCTGGGAAACCCTGTGCCTGGGCCGTCCGGTCATGCACGAGCGTTTCGACCACGGCGCCCTCGACAGCCTTTTGCACATCGAACTGCCTGACGAGGTTGGCCTGCATGAGCGCCTGCGTCTCGAAGGCGGGCACCTGGGCAAGCTGGGTGGGCACCCGCTACTCGCCACCTTCTGCGCCGCACCTGCCAATCAGGCCGTGCTGGAGCAGGTTCGCCCGCTACTCGATGAACTGGGCAACCCGGCCGGTGCGACCCTGCTCGGGTCGTTGCTGGTGATCCGGGTGCTCGACCATGACAACCAACACCTGCAACGCACCCTGCAACGCCTGTGGCATGTGCTGCGCCCGGCCATCCTCGGCCTGCCAGCCTGCCCACCGCGTATCTGGGCTACCTGAGAGAGCACCATGGAGCTTACCCCGAGAGAGAAAGACAAACTGCTGCTGTTCACTGCCGCGCTGCTGGCGGAGCGGCGGCTGGCCCGTGGCCTGAAGCTCAACTACCCGGAGGCCGTGGCGCTGATCAGTGCCGCGGTGCTCGAAGGCGCCCGCGATGGCCGCACAGTCGCCGAACTGATGAGCCTGGGGCGTGAAGTGCTGACCCGTGAGCAGGTGATGCCCGGTATCGCTGAAATGCTTCACGACGTGCAGGTCGAAGCGACCTTCCCGGATGGCACCAAGTTGGTGACCGTGCATGACCCCATCGTCTGAAACCGCCAAGGAGCGTCGCATGATCCCAGGTGAAATCCAGGTCGCCGCGGGCGACATCGAGTTGAACAGTGGCCGGGAAACGGTCAGCGTCAGTGTGGCCAACCATGGCGACCGGCCGGTGCAGGTCGGCTCGCACTACCACTTCTATGAAGTCAACGACGCGCTGGTGTTCGACCGGGCGCCCACCCTGGGCTTTCGCCTGGACATCCCGGCCGGCACTGCCGTGCGCTTCGAGCCGGGTCAGGCGCGTACCGTGCAACTGGTGGCTTACGCCGGCAAGCGTGAGGTCTATGGTTTTCAGGGCAAGGTGATGGGCGCGCTGGAGGGCAGGGCATGAGCCGTATTTCCCGTCGGGCCTATGCCGACATGTTCGGGCCCACTGTTGGCGACCGCGTGCGCCTGGCCGACACTGCGCTATGGGTGGAGGTCGAGAAAGACTTCACGATCTACGGCGAGGAGGTGAAGTTCGGCGGCGGCAAGGTCATTCGCGATGGCATGGGGCAGGGCCAGATGCTGGCGGCCGAGGCCATGGACCTGGTGTTGACCAATGCGCTGATCATCGACCACTGGGGCATCGTCAAGGCCGACATCGGCATCAAGCATGGACGCATCGCGGTGATCGGCAAGGCCGGCAACCCCGATGTGCAGCCGGGCGTGAACGTGCCGGTCGGGCCAGGGACCGAGGTGATCGCGGCCGAGGGCAAGATCGTCACCGCCGGTGGTGTCGATTCGCATATCCACTTCATTTGCCCACAGCAGGTGGACGAGGCATTGAACAGCGGTGTCACCACGTTCATCGGCGGTGGGACCGGGCCGGCCACTGGCACCAATGCCACCACCTGCACGCCCGGCCCCTGGTACCTTGCGCGCATGTTGCAGGCTGCCGACAGCTTGCCGATCAACATCGGGCTGCTGGGCAAGGGCAATGCCTCGCGGCCGGACGCGCTGCGCGAGCAGATTGCCGCAGGCGCTGTCGGGCTCAAGCTGCATGAAGACTGGGGCTCTACGCCAGCAGCCATCGACTGTTGCCTGGGCGTGGCCGAGGAAATGGATATCCAGGTGGCAATTCACACCGACACCCTCAACGAGTCGGGCTGTATCGAAGACACGTTGGCGGCCATCGGCGACCGCACCATCCACACCTTCCATACCGAAGGTGCCGGTGGCGGCCATGCCCCGGACATCATCCGTGCGGCGGGGCAGGCCAACGTGCTGCCATCCTCGACCAACCCGACCCTGCCTTACACGATCAACACCGTGGACGAGCACCTGGACATGCTCATGGTCTGTCACCACCTGGACCCGAGCATCGCCGAGGACGTGGCCTTCGCCGAGTCACGCATTCGCCGCGAAACCATCGCTGCCGAAGACATCCTCCACGACATGGGCGCCTTTGCCATGACCTCGTCCGACTCCCAGGCCATGGGCCGGGTTGGCGAGGTGGTGCTGCGCACCTGGCAGGTGGCGCACCAGATGAAGCTGCGTCGCGGGCCGCTGGCACCGGACACCCCGTACAGCGACAACTTCCGGGTCAAGCGCTACATCGCCAAGTACACCATCAACCCGGCACTCACCCATGGCATCGGTCACGAAGTGGGCTCGGTGGAGGTCGGCAAGCTGGCCGACCTGGTGCTGTGGTCGCCAGCGTTCTTTGCGGTCAAGCCGGCCCTGGTGCTCAAGGGCGGGATGATCGTCACCGCGCCCATGGGCGACATCAACGGCTCCATACCCACCCCCCAGCCGGTGCACTATCGGCCGATGTTCGGCGCGCTGGGTGCGGCGCGGCATGCCACACGCATGACATTCCTGCCCCAGGCGGCAATGGACCGCGGGCTGGCCGAGGAGCTGAACCTGCGCAGCCTGATTGGCGTGGTCAACGGTTGCCGGCGGGTACGCAAGCCGGACATGGTCCACAACACCCTGCAGCCGCTGATCGAAGTCGATGCGCAGACCTATCAGGTGCGTGCCGATGGCGAACTGCTGGTCTGCGAACCGGCCAGCGAACTGCCGCTGGCCCAGCGCTATTTCCTGTTCTGAGGAGCACAAATGATTGTCTTGAGCCGCCGTATATCCGAACCCGGTACGCGGGTTGTCAGTGGCACTGTCACCCTTGACGTGGACAGCCGTATCAAGAGCCGCCTGCGAGTAACCCTGGACGATGGCCGCGAAGCCGGGCTGATGCTGGAGCGCGGCCACCTGCTGCGCGGAGGTGAACTGCTGGCCGATGCCGAGGGCACCCAGCTGATCCGCGTGCTGGCTGCGCCCGAGGCGGTGTCGACGGTGCGCTGTGCCGATCCACACCTGTTGGCACGCGCCGCCTACCACCTGGGTAACCGCCATGTGCCGCTGCAGATCGAACCCGGGCTGTTGCGCTTCCAGCACGACCATGTGCTGGACGACATGCTGCGGGGGCTGGGCCTGACGGTAGAGGCGGAACAGGCCCCGTTCGAGCCTGAAGCGGGCGCTTACCAAAGTGCACCGCATGGCCACAGCCACAGTCATGCCCATGGCCACGATCACCCGTTCGTACGCCTGCCTGCCCATTCCTGAACTGCCCTGGAGCAACCGATGAAAAAGACTTTCGCCTTGTTTCTGTTGATGCTGGCACTGCCAGCCTTTGCCCATCCGGGCCATGACAGCAACCCGCTGCAGGACGGCCTGCTGCACCCGCTGACCGGGCTCGATCACCTGCTGATGCTGCTGGGTACCGGCGTGCTCGCCGCGTTGACCCGTCGCAACCTGACATTGCCCCTGGCTACCCTGGCGGCCATGTTCGGTGGTGCCGTGTGCGGTCACCTGTTCGGCGATGTGCTGGGCATGGAAACCCTGATTGCCGTGTCGCTGCTGGTGGCTGCCGGGGCGGTGCTGCTGCCGAGCCGCCAGTCGCTGCTGGCCATGGCCATGCCTGTGTTCGCCTTGTTCCATGGTTGGGCACATGGCGTAGAAGCCACGCCGAGCGCGTTCTGGCAATTCAGCGCGGGGTTTGTCGTGGTCAGCGGCTTGCTGCTGGCGGCGGGCTTTGCAGTCGGTTGCCTGCTGCGCCGCCACAGCGGCCTGCAGAAGGCCTTTGGCGGTGGCCTGTTGGCCGGCGCCGCGCTGGTACTGGCCGGTTGATGAACAGCGACCTGGCGCTGCTGCGCCTGCTGCAGTTGGCCAGCCCCGGCTTGCCGGTGGGTGGTTTTACCTATTCGCAAGGCCTGGAGTGGGCGGTCGAGGCCGGCTGGGTTCGGGGCGTGGACAGTTTTGCCGGCTGGCAGCGTGAGCAGGTTCACGACACATTGGCCTGCCTCGACTGGCCGGTGCTGGCGCGTCTGTACCACGCCTGCCAGGCTGAAGACGCCGAAGCGTTCGGCCACTGGAGTCGGTTCTTGCTGGCCAACCGCGAAACCGCCGAGCTGCGCCTGGAAGAACAGCAGCGCGGCGCAGCGCTGGCGCGGTTGCTTGACGGCTGGCAACTGGGCCAGGCACCGGCCTGGCGCACCAGCCTTGAGCTGACCCAGTTGGGCGGCATGGCCTGGCTGGCTGTGCACTGGGCCATCCCGCTGCGCCAGCTGGCATTGGGCCATGGCTTTGCCTGGCTGGAGGGCGCGGTCATGGCCGGGGTCAAGCTGGTGCCGTTCGGCCAGCAGGCTGCCCAGACCTTGCTGCGCGACCTTGGCGCCGACTTGCCCGCTGCATTGGACCAGGCGCTGGTCCTGGGCGATGACCAGCTCGGCGGCGGCCTGCCGCTGCTGGCCATCGCTTCATCGCGTCACGAAACCCAATACACCCGTTTGTTCCGTTCCTGAGGACTGCCTGCATGCAAAGCTATCAACAACCCCTGCGCGTCGGTGTCGGCGGCCCGGTCGGCTCTGGCAAGACCGCACTGCTGGAAGCGCTGTGCAAGGCCATGCGCGATCACTACCAGATCGCCGTGGTTACCAACGACATCTACACCAAGGAAGACCAGCGCATCCTCACTGAGGCCGGCGCCCTTGAGCCGGAGCGCATCGTTGGCGTTGAAACCGGCGGCTGCCCGCACACGGCCATCCGTGAAGACGCCTCGATGAACCTGGCGGCGGTCGAAGCGCTGGCGCGCAAGTTCGGTAATCTTGAAGTCATTTTCGTGGAAAGCGGCGGTGACAACCTCAGCGCCACGTTCAGCCCGGAGCTGGCTGACTTGACCATTTACGTGATCGACGTGGCCGAGGGCGAAAAGATCCCGCGCAAGGGCGGCCCAGGCATTACCAAGTCTGATTTCCTGGTGATCAACAAGACCGACCTGGCGCCTTATGTAGGGGCGTCACTGGAGGTGATGGAGCGCGACACCCAGCGCATGCGGCCGCAGCGGCCCTGGACCTTCAGCAACCTGAAGAAGGGCGAGGGGTTGCAGGCCGTGATCGATTTTATCGTCGAGCGCGGGATGCTGGGGGTGCGAGGCTGACAGATCGAGGTCTCTGTGCGGGCATGTCCGCACATAGACCAACGCGGTGGATGGCACCGGCTCTGCCGGTGTTCGCGGGTTTACCCGCGAATACGGTAGCGGCCGCAACAGTGAACGGCGGGTGGAAATTGGCCAGCAGGGCCGGCCTCTTCGCGGGTAAACCCGCTCCTACGGGGCGACCGCGCAGGCCGTCGAATGTTGAGCAGGACAGTTGCCCCCCACAGGTGTGCGTGTTGCCAGCATCATCTGTGACAGCAGTGAGGCTTGTCCGGTTGCCCTTCATAGCGGTCATGGTGCCGCACCCAGTCCATGGTCCCACCTTCGTTACGCCCCAGTGGCGCAATGTCGAGGAAGTTGTAGGTGTTGACCAGAATGTCCAACCCGCGGGCGTAGGTTGAGTAGGTGTGGTACACGCTGCCGTCGCCTTCGCGGAAAAACGCACTCAAGCCGGGCAGCTCGCTTTCATTGCCCTCATACGGCTCATAGTTGTACTGCCGCTGGCCTTCGCTGCCGACACTGACGCCAAAGTCCTCGTTGAAGTCGCTGCCATGCGACGAATACCACGGGAACTGCCAGCCCATGCGCTGGCGAAATGCCTGGAATTCGGCATACGGCGCCCGTGACACCGCCACCAGCGACACATCGTGGTGGGCCAGGTGCAGATTGGCGCCGTCAAAGTGGTCGGCCAGAAAAGAGCAGCCGGGGCAGCCCTCGCTCCAGCCTTCGGCGAACATGAAGTGGTAAAGCAGCAACTGGCTGCGGCCTGCGAACAGGTCGGCCAGACTCAACGCGCCATTTGGCCCGAAGAAGCGGTAATCCTGCTCGACCTTTACCCAAGGCAGGGCGCGACGGGCTGCAGTTAGCGCGTCGCGGTGGTGGGTAAACGCTTTTTCGTGCAGCCACAGTTGCTGGCGAGCCGCCAGCCACTGGCTGCGGGAAACCACCGGGTGCCTGCTTTCGCGTGTGCTCATGGTGCTGTCTCCTCGCTGGGGAATTCACACCTTGGTCGAGTACGACCAGGTCGATTCGACAAGCACCGGTGGCCGGGCGATGAGCGGTATCTGCTCAGCCCGATTGGGCGATATGCCCCTCGGCCCGTTCATCGGCGCCGTCATCCTCACCAGGCAGGGCGGTGATCACGCTGAAGTCGCTGACTTCTACCTTGCCGCCGCCATAGCCCAGCAAGTGGAAGGAAAACGCCTTGCGCTCGGTCGGGTTGTCGAAGCTGAACTCCATCTCCAGTGGCGCGTCGGTGGTGACCTTTACCTCTTCTGGCAGGCCCAGCGGCACGTCCTGTTCCAACTGCTTGGCCTTGAGCCGGATGTAGGCCGCACGTTTGGGGTCCAGCGAGCGGACCTTGACCCGCACGCGGGTGTGCGAGCCTCCGGGCATTTCCAGATACTGGGCGCCAATGAGGTTGTCGGCCCAGTCATCGTCAATGCGCTTGCGCAACTTGATCGGCGAAGGGCCGCCGAACTGGTAGCGCAGGTTGAGCGGGGTTTGCAGCAAGGATTGGTCGAGTACCACGGCCAAGGCACCGATCTGTTGGCCCAGCAGGCTGTCGGCCGGCCCAAGGTAGCGGGCCTGGTCGGCGATGAAGCCCTCACTGGCATAACGCCGGCAGCGCTGTTGGAAGTCACATTCGGTGAACAGGCCCTGGCCGTTGTGGTAGCGCAGCATGCCGTTGGTGTAGGAGATCATCTCGCGGCCGCTGTCGTAGTCGCGGTACAGCGAGCGACCGCCAAGCGCGACGGGAATGGGCAGTGCGAAGTAGTCGAGCAGCGAGGTGGCCAGGTCGATATGGCCGTAAGTGCCGCGCTTGATGGTTGGCAGTTGGGCCTGCTCCGGCGCCAATGTAAGGTTGAAGCCCCAGGACGAGGCCAGGCGCACGCCATCGATGCCGTGAGACTCGTCGGAAGTCACCACCACCAGTGTGTCCTTGAGGACGCCCTGGCGCTCGAGATTGTCAAGAAATGCCCCGACTGCGTCATCCAGGTAGGCGACGGCTGCCTGTTTCGGTGTGTCGAAGCGCTCGAGGTACTCGGCCGGCGCCGAATAGGGCTGGTGGGTGCCCACGGTGAGCAGCGTCAGCATCCATGGCTTGTCCTGCTTCTGCAACTGGCCCACATAGCCCAGGGCGCCTTCGAAGAAAGCGCGGTCATCCTTGCCCCATGGGAAGTGCAGGTAGTTCTTGTTGCTGAACCACTCCTGGCCATGCACCGCATCGAAACCGATGTGCGGCATGATGCGGTCCTTGGCCATGAAGCGCAGGCCTGCGCCTTGCAGGTAGTGGGTGGTGAAACCGGCCTGGCGTAATTGTGCCGGCAGACAGGCCTGGTTGCGTTGGTTCTGGGTCAGCAGTTCCACGCCCTTGGGCGTGCCGTTGGCCAGCTTGTCGTAATCGCCGCACAGCATCGCATACAGGCCACGGATGGTCTGGTGGGTGTGCAGCACGTAGTCTGGGGTGTTCATGCCGCGCTCGGCCCATTTGCTGAGCTTGGGCATCAAGTCTTCGTTGAAATGGCTGTTCAGCGCCTGGCGGTTAGGCCGCAGGTAGGCGCCCGGGATGCCTTCCAGGGTAATCACCAGCAAGTTGCGGGCGCTTCCCGGGCCGGCAAGCAGCCTTTGCCCATGCAGGTCGGATTGAGTCAGGCCGCTGCTGGCCAGCGGGGTGAAGGTTTGCGTGTGGCCCATCCAGCCTTCGACCTGGCGTTGCAGGTTACCGACCCCGGCAGACATCAACTGGTGGGGGAGGTTGTATTGCCGCCACTGGTCGGCATCGGAAGGTAGCAACTGCTGGCTGCCCCAATGCGCGCCGAACAGCAGTACGGGTATGGCCCAGGCTTTGCGCGGCAGTGGCTGGCTACGCCGAGCACGGCTGCGCCACGCAAAGGCCAGCCAGGCCAGCAGGCCGCCACCCAGGGCCCAGGGGAGCCAGGCATGGGCCAGGCCGCCACCGGTCGAATTCTCCATGAATTGCGGGTCGGTCAGGTAGTTCAGGTCGGCGCTGGTGGGCAGTCGGCCCACTGCGCTCACCAGTTCGGCCGAGGCCACCCACAGCGCCGCCCAGGCCAGTAGCACCGGCAGCGCCAGCCACCACGGCCTGCGGTGTAGCAGCACTATCAACAGGCTGCCGAGGGCGAGATCGGACAGGTAACCGAACGGGTTGGACCAACCCAGCATGGCGCGCGTACCCAGTGGGATCACCAGCACCAGAGCCGCCAAAGTGGCAAGCCGGGTGCTTGGGTGGTCGGACAGGTTCTTCACAAAAACTTCCCTTTTGCCATTAAATCGTCATGCATCTGTGCTTGATGATATCAGGCCAGGGCAGGGAAGGCGGCCGGTTACAAGGCTTGTAACCAAAGCCGGGCCCGTTCGCACAGGCCCGGCCGATGGCAACTATCAGAAGTAATAAGGGAATTTCAGGCTGAAAGAAAAGTCAGGTGCGTCATCGGTCAGACCAATGGACAGGTTGGGCACGATGGTCAGGTTGTCGGTGGCGGCGAAGGTCAGGCCAATATTGAAGTTGGCGGCGTTGTAGTCACTGTTGGAGATCGATTGCCAGTCGCCGCCATCAGGTTTGATCTTGCTCTTGCGGGCGAACTGGTCGGATACCGAGAACGACATGCTCATCTTTTCGTTAAGGGCAAAGGCGATGCCCCCGCCGATCTGCCACGAGTCGCCAAGCTTGACGTCACCCGGCACCTTGCTGTTCACCTGCGGACTGATGTCGCTGAACGAGTCTTGCATGTTGTAGGTGTAGGACAGGCTGCCGAACAGCACGGCCGGGTCGAAGGTCTTGACCAGCGAGATGCCCGGTGTGATCGACCATACACCGTTGCCGGTCGGTAGGCTTTCCGGTACCGCGAGGTTGTTGTTGCCGTCCACCTCGCGCAGTTTGATGCCGTAGGGGTCTTTGCCGGTCGGTGCCTTGATGCGCAGGGTGGCCACTGCGTCAGGCCAGGTTTCGTCCTCGTCGAGGAATTTGTAGGCCACCCCGACGTTGATATCGCCGATTTCCGGGTCGCGGGTCACGCTGGCATCGGAAGTGGTTGCCCCGGCCCCCCCCGCACCACCGGACGAGTAGGTGGACTCGCGGTAAACCACGGGGACGTTGATGTCGAACTGCCAGCGCTGCGCCAGGTTATAGCGGGCAGTCATGTCCAAGGTCCAGTTGTCAGCCTTGATCCGGTCGAGGTTGATGCTGCCGAGGAAGATCGAGTCCAGTGCCAGAAAGCCATTGAGGGTTAGCGCACGGGTATCGTAATGGGTATAGGTGACGCCGGTTTCGAAGCTGAACTTGCCCCCGCCAAAGAATCCGCTGGCTTCGTCATACAGGTTGGAAACGCTTTGCGCCGGCTCGGAATCGGCTGTCAGCGCCTGGCCGTAGGAGCTCCCTGTAGTGCCCGGTGCGCCAGAAGCGACGGTCTGAGCACCTTTCACCCCCTCGGCCGGAGACTTGACCAAGCGTTTGGGTTGCGCGGCAGCAGGGGCCTCCTCGACCTGGCGCACACGTTGCTCCAGCACCATCAGTGCCTGTTGCTGTGCCTCATAGCGGCGTTTGAGTTCAATCAGTTCCTGTTTCAGCGCTTCGACTTGTGGGTCGGCGGCTGCGTAAAGTGCGGTGGCGGGGGCCAAGGTCGTCAAGCACACAAAAGCTCTGAGCGTAAAAGATCGGTACATGGAGTTGCCGTCCCTTCCAACTACTTTTGATGAGACTGAGCGTAGATCAGTATCCGAAGGTGCGAAGACCTTTGAGCTGGTCGAGGCTACCGTTGAGGGAAGCCGCTGTCGGCACGCTCTCGCGCATGACAACGTTCAGGGTGGTGACGTTGTTGACCAGGTTGCCGTTGCCAAGCAGCGTCGAGTTCTGCAGCAGGCCACCTTGGGCCAGGCGTTGCACGCTGCTGCCCTGGTTGTTGCTGGCATTGATGTTGAGCTGCACACCCACACCGCTGGAAGACACACTGAGCGCGCCGGCGCCATTTTCCCCGACCAGGGTCTGGCCGGCGGCCAGTACCTGGCCTTGCTGTTGTACGGCGGGTGCCTGGTTGGCTTTGGTCACGTTGATATCGACGTTGTTGTAAGCGGCGTTGTTGTCACCGGCTGCACGGACCACCTGGGTTACACCTTCGGTGGTGGTCAGGCCGTTGCCGCCCGTTACCACGCCAGTCCCGGCAGCAGAAGCGTTGCTCGGCGCCGGACCTGCGCCTTTTTTGTCAATCATCGAGACATAGAACTGGGGTTTGATGGTCGATTGCTGAACCTGCAGCGTGGACGTTGCCCCGATCACATCCCCTTTTGTATTTTGCCAAGTACTGGACATGACGATGCCGAAGCTCACGATTCGTCCGGGCATCACATAGCGGCCTCGCAGGTTCGCCAGCTCCTGGTCCTTCAGTTCAATGGGTTTCAACGCCTCTGCGTGACTGGGCAAGCTGGCTGCCAGGCAGGCGATGGCCAACCACAATGAAGTCTTCATGAAATGCTCCCTGGAGCCTCATGCTCCTTGTCATTAGAACAGTCGTTAGAAGAAGTCGCTTCTGATGAAGCCGAAGTCCAGCAGCTCTGAGTCCTGCACGGGGGTGAAGTTGTTCACCCGGCCCTTGGCGGTCAGTGGCAGGGGCGGGTCGAGCAGGATGTTGTTCTTGTCGTAACCCTGGCCGATCACCGCGAAGATGATGCCGTTCCAGCCCTTGAGGAAATCGTCGACCTTGTATCGTTTGTGGCCCAGCACCGGATCACCGATGTACACCCAACCTTTGTCGACTTTCTGCATGACCACGAAGTGCTTGTAGCCGCGCACATCCATCAGCACTACGACGGGAATGCGCACACTGTGCAGGGTTTCGGGCGCCACCCGGTAACCGCGGGCACGCATCCCGAGGCTTTCGACGTAGCGCTTCATGTCGAGCATCGAGAAGCCTTGCGTGCGCACAAGGTCCTGGTCGGCGTGGGCCAGCATGCCTTCGATGATCTGATGTTCGTCCACATCCAGCCAGTAGGCCTGGCGCAGGATGGTCGCCAGCGCGGCCGCGCCGCAGCTGAAGTCGGTCTTTTGTTGCACCAGGTCGGCGAACTTGCGTTCGCGCAAGCTCTGGATCGGTTTGAACACCACGGCCCCGCCCGGCAGGACGGACAGCGGCATTTGTGCAGCTTCGCTCACGCTGGCCAGGCACAGCAAAAACGCCAAGGCGAAAATACGCATGATCGGATGCCTTACGGTGTGTTGAAGAAAGGCCCCCCGAAGGGGGCCTCAAGCACAGCGGTCAGAACGAAGTGTTGGAGATGGCCAGCGAGTTGCTTTGCTGGTTGCCCACACCGGCTGCTACGTTCACGCCCAGGTTACCGCTGCCACCGTTCACCGAACCGCTAAGGGTTGCAGTGTTGGTAACTGGGTTGGCCCAGCCGGTCGGGGTCAGCACTTGGAAGGACACAGTATTGCTCAAGTCGTAGGCGCTGCTTTCGCTGTAGCTCTTCGAAACGTCGTTCGAGGATTGTTTTGATTGCTCGCCAGACTTCGAGAACTCGGACGCCGAAGCATTCTCGTACGAAGAGTCGTGAGACTTGGTGTACGAAGACTCTTTGGACTTGTCGTACGACGACTGATGCGCCTTGTCGTAGTTGGAGTCGAATGCTTTCTCGAACGACGAGTCGTATGCACTTTCGTGCGACTTGTCGACCGACACATCCAGCGACGCATTCAGCGAGCCATCGAAGGAGCTGGAATCGGTACGCTCGAAACGACCAAAGTCGGTGGTACGGGTACGCGAGGCGCTAACGTCAGCGTCCAGCGAAGCTGCCAGGCTGGCGCTGCTCGACGCGCTGTGGCTGCCGCTGGCAGAGCCACTGGCACCCCAGCCGAACGAGCCACTTGCGCTCGAGTTGTGGGAGCCGCTGGCATTGCTGGATTGCGAGCCGCTGGCGTTCCAGCCACTGGAGCCGCTGGAACTGGCGCTTTGCGCACCGGCGACGCTGAAGCTCGAAGACGAGCTGCGGTCGTCGGTCGAGTTGAAGCTGCCTTCCTTCGAGCTTGAACCGCTGGCCGACTTGGTGATGGTAATCGTATCCACCCGATAGGTGCGGTCGGCACTGTTGTTTACAATCAGGCCTGGGCCGTCCTGATTGGCCGAAGCCGTGGCAGTGGCGTTACCCAGCGGAGCACCGGTGTTGGCGATGGCCATGGTGTTTTTCTGCTGGTTGAGGTCGCCACCGGCAACGTTGATGCCGATGTTGCCCTCAGCCCCGCTGGCTGAGCCGCTCATCACCGCCGAAGACTGGGTCGAATAGTTGTCGACCCGGTTGTTTCTGCTGGTTTGCACAACGTCAGCTGTGGCACTGGCCATGCCGAACACGAAGCTGTTGTCCAGGCTCGAGTCGGAGCCTGCGTTGGCAATGGCAGCGGCGTTGTCTTGCTGGTTGCCGTTACCGGCCGCCACGTTTATGCCAACGTTGCCGCTGGAGCCGGTGCCAGAGTCACTCATCTCGGCTTCGTTGATGGTGCCTTGATTGGAGATGCGGTTGCGGGTACTGGTTTGGGTATCCCAGGCATTGGCCGTTGCATACACAGGGATCTTGGTGGGTGGAGGATTGTGATGACCATTGTTATGGTGGTCATTACGCCGATCATTTTGCCCAGCTTGTACAGCAACAGCCATGACCGCAGCAATTGCGAAAACCAGAGGCTTGATTGCCATCGAGGGTTTCATGGTGATTCTCCGTACGCTATTAGGTTAAGTGTCGTTCTTAACTGCAGGGTCAATCCGCGACCCGGATGCTCAAGGTGTTGGCCATTCGGTTTCCCACCCCGGCACTCTGGTTCAACTGGATCACCCCTCGGCTACCGGTGAAGGCCTGGTCACTGGTAGTGACCTGGCGATAGCCTGCTGGAATGTCAGTTGCTCCTGAGTTGTTGATCAGCGCCACGTTCTGTTGCATGAGGACGCTGTCGTCGATGCTTTGCGGTTGTGCACCAATGCTGATGCTCAGTGCGTTGGCTTGCTGGGTGTTGGCACCTGCGCTCTGGTTGACGCCCAGGGCGCCGCTGCCGTTGCTGAAAGCGTTGCCCTGGATGGTTGAGCGGGCGTCCATCGCGGGGTCGGCGGGCGTGTCGAGCCGTTGTCGGATCTGGGTGCTTGCATTGGCTTCGGGGCCGACGGCGATGGCGCGCGCATTGACCTGCTGCTGTTTGTCACCTGCGGCCTGGTTGACAGAGAGGTTGCCCTGATAGCGGCTGCCGGAGCTGTCGATATCGGCGTTGTTGATGACCGGAACCAGGGATTGCGCAAAGGCCGGTGCAGTGCAAAGGGCGGCCAGCATCAGCAGTGTGCGCTTCATCTCACTTGCCCCCGCCGGTCAGAATCTGCAGTGGCGCGAGACCACGCTGCACGCTCGAGTTGACCATGTTCGAGATACCGTTACCCGACCCGGTGCCGCGTCCGCCCGCCAAGTTGGGAAGCTGGTTCTGGTTGCCGAGGTTGCCACCCAGGTTATTGGTCTGCTGGGTGACCAGGTTGCTGATGCCTGCACCGCTGCTGATGCCGGCGAAGTCGCCATCGCTCAGCTCGTTGGTTTGCTTGAGCACGTGGGCAGAAGGGTTGGCATTGACGGTGGTAGGGCTCGGGTCTGGGATCAGAGGGGGGATGGTCGCGTTGCGCACCTGCACATCGCGCTTGATGATGATGATCCCCTTGTCCGCCTGAGCCGTCAGGCTGAGTGACCCCAGTACACAACCCACCAGTAATAGGTGATAGAGGCGTTTGTCACGTTTCCTCACGACGGCAACTCCTTCTTTGAGCGCTGGCCCTGTTCAGCGATGCGAACGATAGAGCAGAAGGTGTGCCGCTTTTTAGAATACGTTTCAGATCAGATAGTTAGGAAAAGAGGTTGATAAAATGCGGCGCATGCTGTCTCAGGCTTGAAACAGCTTGCCCTGCGCGTTGCCGGCAAAGTCAGCTGTGGCCTTGATGGGAAGGGTTTTTGCAAGTGTGTTTCACGGGCTTGACACTGCCCCCAGGACGGGGGGAAGCCCCGCAATTTCGGGGGCTTTGCCCCACCGGGGTGTGTCAGTGGTTTAACACTCTGTCGGGCATGATGGCGCATCGCTATTAAGCAGCTTAGCAACCGATTGCAGGGCCAGCAATTGGCGTTGCGGCCAATTGCCATCAAGTATTTGGTGCGGTTGATTGTGCCGCCTCAGCCACGCCTGGCTGTCGTCGAAAAAGCGCTGACGATCACTGAGGTCGGGTTGGCAACGCTGCCCATCGGCAATCCAGTCCACCCCTTGCGGGCTGAGCAACAGGTGGAGGTCGTAACGCCGTGCCAGCAGTGCCTCTTCCAGCCAGGTTGGGCAGTCGCCGAACAGTGCGTGGCTCCAGAGCATGTTGCTTAGCAGGTGGGTGTCCAGGATTAGCAGCGGGGGCGCCTGCTCACGCGCACGGTCCTCCCATGCCAGTTGTCCGCGGGCGATGGCGGGAATATCGGCGTAGCAGGTGTCGCGGCATTGCTGGTCGATGAAATGACGCACGTATTCGCCCACCACCAGGCCACCAAAATGTGCCTGGATCACCCCGCTAAGCCAGCTTTTGCCACTGGATTCTGGGCCGCACAGTACCAGCACTTTCATTGCTTGCGGCGCACTCATGGCTGTACCACCGCCGGGTCGCGCCGCCATTCCAGCCAGCCGCGTACGGCAATCAGGGTGAGCACGGCGAAGAAGCCTGCGGTGAAATACAGCTGCTGATGCAGGTATTGGCCCACATAGACGATGTCGACCACGATCCACAGTGGCCAGCACTGCAGGCGTTTCTGCGCCATCCACAGTTGCGCGACCAGGCTGAATCCGGTCAGGGTGGCATCCAGCCAGGGCAGGGCGGCATCGGTCCAGTTGGCCATGGCCGCGCCCAGGGCGGCGCTCAGCAGCACCCCGGCGGCCAGGCCGGTGAGCAGTGCCGGGCGTGGCAGACGGGAGACCTGGCGGGCGTCTTCAGCGTGGTCGGGGCGCTTCCATTGCCACCAGCCGTACAGTTGCAGGATGGCGTAGGCCACTTGCAGCAACATGCCCGAGTAGAGCTTTACTTCGTAGAACAGCCAGCCATAGATCAGCACCATGACCAGGCCGATCGGCCAGCACCAGGCGTTCTGCTTGACCGTGAGCCAGACAGCGGTAACGCCGAGGAGGGCGGCAATGAGTTCAAGGCCGGACATCGGCGATCCTTGGAGGCTACGGGGAAGGGGCGAGATTGTAGCGGGTCGGCCGGTGAAGGTGTAGGGCGCAGCGGTGGGATACCCGGTTGTAGGAGCGGGTTTACCCGCGAACACCGGCAGCGCCGGTGCCATCCACCGCGTTGTTTCCTTCGCGGGCATGCCCGCTCCCACAGGTGCAGCGCAGGCTTCAAGGTCACTCGATACCTGCTGGAGCAGGCCTGCCCGCTCCCACCAAGGGCTTGTTCTCAGACCCGGAACTGCCGCAACAACTGCTCCAGCTCTTCGCTCAACCGCCCCAATGCCACCCCGGCATCGCTGGACTGACGCGCCGCATCGGCGGTCTGCTGCGACAACCCGGCAGTATCCAGCACATTGCGGTTGATCTCTTCGACCACATGCGACTGCTGCAAGGTGGCGCTGGCAATGGAGGCGTTCAATGCGGTGAGGTTGTTCAGCACCTGGTTGATGGCGTCCAGGCTGGCGCCGGCCTCGCGGGCTTGTTCGACGGTCTGGCGCGATGCCTCGCTGCTGGTGTCTATGGCCTTGACCGCAGCGTCCGACTGACTCTGCAGGTGCTCGATCATGGTATGAATCTCGGCCGTCGATTGTGCTGTACGCTGAGCCAACAGTCGCACCTCGTCGGCGACCACGGCAAAGCCCCGGCCTTGCTCGCCAGCCCGTGCCGCCTCGATGGCGGCATTCAGCGCCAGCAGGTTGGTCTGTTCGGCAATGGAACGAATCACGTCCAGCACGCCGCCGATGCGCGTGCTGTGGCCGGCCAGGTCGCGGATTACCTGTACGGCCTCATCGATGGTCAGCGACAGGCGGTCGATCTGCGCCAGGCTGCCGTGGATAGCCTGCTGGCCGTGCGTCACCTGTTGTTGTGCCGTACGCATTTCTCCGGCGGCCTGTTCAGCGGTCTTGGCCACGTCCTGCACGGCGTAGGTCACCTCATTGACTGCAGTGGCCACCTGGTCCATCTGTAACGATTGCTGGGCACTGCGCTGTTGTGCGGCACCTGCATTGTCACCGACGTGCCCGGCGGACTGGGCCAATGCGTGGGCCGCGCCTTGCAGTTGGCCGACGACACCTTGCAGTTTGCCGTTGAAACGGTTGAAGTGCTCGCCAAGGTGGGTGATCTCGTCGCTGCCATGGGTGTCCAGGCGCCGGGTCAGGTCGCTTTCGCCGCTGGCGATGTTGCCCATCGCCTGCACTGCTTCCTGCAGCGGGCGGGCGATGCTGCGGGCAATCAGCATGACCACCAGCGCCATCAGCAGGGCAATGCCCACGCCAACCAGCGAAGCGTCGCGCAACTGGCGAGCGAATTCGGCCTGTACGTCATCGACGTACACGCCCGAACCGATGATCCAGCCCCACGGCTTGAACAGCTGAATATACGAGGTCTTGGCTACCGGCTCACTGGCGCCGGGCTTGGGCCAGCGATAGTTGACCGGGCCGGCGTCCTGCTGGCGGGCGAGGGCGACCATTTCGTTGAACACGGCGAAACCATCGGGGTCGCGGATGGCGGAAAGGTCCTGGCCGTCGAGCTTGGGGTTGGCCGGATGCATGATCATCTTCGGCCCCAGGTCGTTGATCCAGAAATAGTCGTCATGGTCGTAGCGCAGCGCGCGCACTACCTGCAGCGCCTGTTGCTGGGCGGCTTCGCGGCTGAGCGTGCCGGCAGCTTCCAGGCCTTGGTAATAGGCCAACACACCCGCGGCGGTCTGCACCACGTGGCGGGTTTTCTCCGCCTTGGCCTGGTACAGGTCACCATGGATCTGCCGCAGCATCAGTAGGCCCAGTACCACCAGCATGGCCACCGCCACCACAAGGATCAGCCACAGGCGCCGACTGATTGACATCGATCTCAGAGTGTTCATCCATCAGCTCCCGCATTGTTCTTTTTATTGAGGTGCATCGAAGCATGCTTTGCAGTGAGCCCACACCCGACTAATGGCTAAGTGCTATGTTGGTGATAGTCTGCAACGGGTCAGGTAGAGCGATTGCCAAGGGGCCCTGTCAGGATTTCGGCCGCGCAAGATGAAACCTTTAACAGGCGTGAACTTTTCTACTGGCGTTGCGCCCAACAGTCGCTGTAAAACAGCCGGGCCGTGTAAGGCAATTTCAAGCAAATCAAGAACAAGGGGCCTGCAACAAGCAGCGCTCCATCCGGGGGAATGATGGATTTTTGGACTGCCTTCCAGGCAATCATCTTAGGCGTGGTCGAAGGGCTGACGGAGTTTCTGCCGATCTCCAGTACCGGTCACCAGATTATCGTCGCCGACCTGATCGGTTTTGGCGGCGAACGGGCCATGGCTTTCAACATCATCATTCAGCTGGCGGCGATCCTGGCGGTGGTGTGGGAGTTTCGCAGCAAGATTTTCGAAGTGGTCTTCGGCCTGACCCACCAGCCCAAGGCGCGCCGCTTCACGGGCAACCTGCTGTTGGCGTTCATGCCGGCGGTGGTACTGGGTGTGCTGTTCGCCGACCTTATTCACGAATACCTGTTCAACCCCGTCACCGTGGCGGCGGCTTTGGTGGTGGGGGGCGTCATCATGCTCTGGGCCGAGCGCCGTGAGCACCGCGTGGAGGTGGACCATGTGGACGACATGCGCTGGAGCCATGCGCTGAAAATAGGCTTCATCCAGTGCCTGGCGATGATCCCGGGCACGTCGCGCTCCGGTTCGACCATTATCGGTGGCTTGCTGTTCGGCCTGTCGCGCAAGGCAGCGACCGAGTTCTCGTTCTTCCTGGCAATGCCGACCATGGTCGGTGCGGCGGTGTATTCGGGCTACAAATACCGCGACTTGTTCCAGCCCGGCGATCTGCCGGTGTTCGCGCTCGGCTTCGTGACCTCGTTCATCTTCGCCATGATTGCCGTACGGGCGTTGCTCAAGTTCATTGCCAACCATAGCTACGCGGCATTTGCCTGGTATCGCATTGTGTTCGGCCTGTTCATTCTGGCGACCTGGCAGTTCGGTTGGGTCGACTGGTCCACGGCACATGGCTGAGGCGCTGCGTGGGCAACGGGCTGAAGGCTTGCGCAACGTGCGCCTGAAGCTGCTGCTGTTGGGCGTGCTTTGCCTGTTGCCCGGCCTGGGGGCGGCGCGCATGGCCTGGAACGATCAGGCCTGGTGGCCATTGGCGTTGTACCCGGCCATGAGCCTGATCAGCCTGTTGCTGTATTGGCAGGACAAGCGGCAGGCACGTAACCAGGCCTGGCGTACACCCGAGAAAGTGCTGCATGCCAGTGAGCTGCTCGGTGGTTGGCCGGGGGCGCTGTTGGCGCAGCAGCTGTTTCGGCACAAGACCCGCAAGGTTTCGTTCCAGGTGGTGTGCTGGGGGATTGTGCTGCTGCACCAGGTGTTCTGGGCAGACTGGCTGTTTCTTGACGGGCGTTATCTGCCCCTTGGTTGATGTGCAGTTGTACCGGCCTCTTCGCGGGTAAAGCCGCGAAAGGGCCGGAACAGGTCGATCACATGACCAACCCCACCTGCAACCGCTTGGGCAACCGACGCACTACCAGCTGGTGCGACCGCTGCAACACCTCACACAGTTCATCACGCCCCATGGGGTAGGGCGGCGCCATGCTGACCCACCGCGCCCGCGCCAGGTACGGCGCCGGCCGTATCCCGGGTCGATCGCAATAACCCAGAAACAGCTCGTCGGCTACCTTGAACGACAACCCGGCACCCGCCAGGTCGAGCACCGCGAACATCTTGTTTTCTGCCACCGAAAACACTCGGATGCCGCCCCATTTGTAGTCTTCCCGCGCACCCGGCAGGCTCAGGCAAAATGCCGCCACCTGGGCCTCGCTCATCTTCCGTTCAGACATACCGCTCTCCACAAGCCTCGAATGACGCCGCCAGGTGGTCGATCCACACCCGGACCGCAGGCAGCAGGCCGCGCCTGTGTGGGTAAACGGCCTGCAGGTAGCCACCCGGCAGCGACCAGTCTGGCAGCAGGCGCACCAGTTCGCCGCGTTCCAGTTCCTCTTCACAGAACATGCTGGGCAGCGCAGTGAACCCCAGGCCGGCACGTACAGCAGCGTTACGTACTACGAAATCGTCGATCGCCAAGCGTGGCTCCAGCGCTATTTCCTGCTGTTTGCCATGGGGGCCGAACAGGCGGAAGTGTACCAGCCGGTCTGCTTCGGCTGCGCCCAGTACGGGCAATGATGCCAACTCGCCCGGTTCGCGAATGTGGTCGGCAAAACCGGGTGCGGCCACCAGTTGCATTTGCGCCTGGCGCAGGCGGCGGGTGACCAGGGCCGGGTCTTCGTCGCCCAGGTCGCGTACGCGCAACGCCACATCAATGCCTTCGGAAATCAGGTCGACCCGGCGGTTGAGCAATACCATGTCCAGTTGCACCAGCGGGTACTGCTCGAGAAAGCGGCTGATCACATCCGGCAGGAAGGCGTGTGCCAGTGCCACCGGGCACGATACCCGTAAACGCCCGCGCGGCTCACTGCTCATGCTGGCCACGGTCTCGTCGGCGGCTTCGGCCTCCAGCAACATGGCCTGGCAATGATGCAAGTAACGTTCACCTACTGCGGTGAGCTTGAGTTGCCGTGTGGTGCGCTGCAACAGGCGTGTGCCCAGGCGCTCTTCAAGCTCAGCGATACGCCGCGACAGGCGCGACTTGGGGATGCCCAGCTGGCGCCCGGCGGCGGCAAATCCGCCGGCTTCGACGACGCGCGCGAAGTAGAAGAGGTCGTTAAGGTCTTGCATGGGAAAGTCTCACTGTTCCATCTGTGGGACAAACTAACGCATTTTTGCTTACTTATCAGCTATTGATCATCTCGGTAGGATTCTCCCCATCGTGATCGCCCACAGCTGCGGTCTTCACTCACAGGAGAGTCCCATGAAACTGTTGCACATCGATTCGAGCATCCTGGGCGACAATTCCGCCTCGCGTCAGCTGAGCCGTGAAGTGGTCGAAGCCTGGAAGGCTGCAGACCCAAGCGTTGAAGTGGTTTATCGCGACCTGGCTGCCGATGCCATCGCCCACTTCTCCGCTGCCACCCTGGTCGCTGCAGGCACCCCTGAAGACGTACGCGACGCGGCCCAGGCTTTCGAAGCCAAGCTGAGCGCCGAGACGCTCGAAGAGTTCCTGGCTGCCGATGCCGTGGTGATTGGTGCGCCCATGTACAACTTCACCGTGCCGACCCAGCTCAAAGCCTGGATTGACCGCGTAGCCGTCGCCGGCAAGACCTTCCGCTACACCGAAGCCGGCCCGCAAGGCCTGTGCGGCAACAAGAAAGTGGTGCTGGTTTCCACTGCGGGTGGCCTGCACGCTGGCCAGCCGACTGGCGCCGGGCATGAAGACTTCCTGAAAGTGTTCCTGGGCTTCATCGGGATTACTGACCTGGAAATCGTCCGGGCCCACGGCCTGGCCTATGGCCCGGAGCAGCGCAGCCAGGCGATCGATGCTGCACAGGCGCAGATTGCCAGCGAGCTGTTTGCGGCTGCCTGATCAAGGGAGCGTTTGGTTGCAAGCGTGGCCCTGTCGAAACACAAGGCCACTCCAACCTGTAGAAGCGTTCAGGCCACCGGGATGAGCGGATCAGCTGCCGCCAGGGCCGATGCCCGGTCAGCCGCTGGCGGATAAATCCACACTGAATTGATCTGGCGCTTCAGCGCCTTGGCTTCGGCCTTGTCCTCCGGTGGCGAAACCTCACGGTCCCATCCTTCGGTGTACACCGCGCCCCAGGCCCCCAGGTCCAGGCACGTCACGTACTTGGGCTGGCTGTAAGCCGTTGGTGCTACGCCAAGCAACTCGGCAGCGGCATTGTTGCCCGCATGGCGCCCCAGCGCAATCGCATGTTGGCACGACATCACGGCATGATTGCCAAGCTCGTCACAGGTGGCGTAGGCCACGTCTCCAGCTGCATACACGGCATCATTGCCCTTGACCTTCAGGTTGCCATCGACATGCAAGCGGCCGCGGTTGTCGCGCTCGCCGCTGATCTGTTCGGTGAGCGGGTTGGCCTTGAAGCCAACCGTCCAGACCACCGTGCTGGCGTCGATCCGCTGGCCGTTGTCCAGCTGCACACCGGCAGGGTCTACCGAAACTACTGTGGCACCGCAAACCCACTCCACGCCCAGTGCCTCGCATGCCTGCTCGATGGCTGGGCGAATGCCGTCACCCAGGGCTGCGCCAATCCTGGCGCCGCGGTCGATTACCACTATGCGCAACGCGGCGTCTTCACCCAGTATCGCGCGCAAGCGGGCCGGCAATTCGGTGGCCGTCTCGATGCCGGTAAAACCGCCCCCGGCTACCACCACGGTATTGCGTGCCGGCGTGTTCGGCAGGCTGGCCAGTGACTTCAGGTGGGCTTCCAGGCGTGCGGCGCTGTCGAGCTTGTCGACGTCGAAGGCATGCTCGATGCCGACCATGTCAGGGCGCTCGAGCTCACTGCCGCAGGCCATGATCAGACGGTCGTAGGGCAGGGTGCAGCGAGTGCCGCTGCGAGTGCGATAGCCCACGCGGCGGGCCGCTTCATCGATGTGGTAGGCCGTGCCCTGCACGAAACGGACATTGACAGCGTCGAACAGCGCCTGCAGTGGTGCGGCCATGGTATGCACGTCTGGCTCGTAGAAGCGCGGACGCACATGCAGTTCAGCCTGGGGCGCGAGCAAGGTGACCTCGACGCCCTTGCTGCCGTTGAGGTCAAGCTGGCGGATGGCGCTGAGTGCGCTCCACAGGCCGGCAAAGCCCGCACCAATGATCAGGATCTGCTTCATGGTTGTGCTCCTTTGAAGTTCGGTGGACAAGGTAGACCGTATTGCCGGTCAACGGTGTTACCAGGGCTTGCTGGAGTGCTTCAGAATGTTGGCGGCGTGATCACCCAGATCACCACGGCATCCACTTCACCGGGGTTGCCGTAGCGGTGAGGTTCCTGGCTCGAGAAGCTGAAGCTGTCGCCTTCACTCAGCTGGAAATGCCGCTCGCCTACCCACAGCTCAAACGTGCCGCTGAGCAGGTAACCGGCTTCTTCGCCGTCGTGGCTGTAGCTTTGCTGGCTGTAGGTACCTGGCGGGAAACGTGAGTGCAGCATCTCCAGCTGGCGGTTGGGCTGGGGGGTGAGCAGTTGATCGACGATGCCATCTTCGTAATGCACGCTCAGGCGGCTGTTGCGCCGCACCACATAGCCTTGGTCTTCGGGCGCGGTGGTGGCCTCGCTGGCGAAGAACCACTGGATGGTCACGCCCAGGCTGCGGGCGATGTTGAACAGCGCCGGGATCGACGGGTAGGAGAGGTTGCGCTCCAGCTGGCTGATGTAGCCTGCGGTCAGTTCACTGTGTGCGGCCAGCTCCGCCAGGGTCATGCCGCGGCGCTTGCGCAGGCCGCGGATGCGGGTGCCGAGGAACTGCGGCGCGGCGCCCCCGGGTTCGCTGGCGGGGGGCTGGGGGGGTTGGCTCATGCGCGTCGGTCCATCGCAAAAGCCGCAGTATGTACAGCCTCAGAGCGCCCAGGCAACCGTCAGGCCATCGTGAATCGCTTCTTCGGCCGTGCGCGGCGCCAGGCAGTCGCCAATCCGCCGTACGTCCACCACACCTGCCAGTTCAGTGGCCAGGCGGTCTTGCGGTTGATGCCCCATGCACAGCACCAAGGTGTCGATGCCTTCGAAGATCATCGGATCGCCGCTGGCGGTGTGCTGCAGGTACACCGTGTTGTCGTCGCTGCCGTACAGGCGTGCGTATGGGGTGACAGGGATACCCAGGCGATGCAGCTCGCCGGCCAGTTGGTCACGTACGTAAAGCGGCAGGCTCTCGCCGCAATGAGTGCCGTTGACCGCCAACTGGACCTGATGGCCTTCGCGCACCAGGCGTTCGGCGATACCGGGGCCGATCCAGTCACAGCGCCAGTCGATCACCAGCACCGAACGCCCCGGTTTCACTTCATTGCGCAGCAGTTGCCAGGCGTCCACTACCTGAAGCTCGCCGGTACGCTCGAACGCCGGCCAGTAGGGGGTGGCTCCGGTAGCAGCAATGACCAGATCAGGGCGCTCACGTTCGACCAGTGCGCGGTCGACCCGGGTGTTGCGCACCACTTCTACACCTGCCAGGGCCATTTCCCGTTGCAGGTTGGTACTGGCACCCCCGAACTCGCTACGCCGTGGCAGTAGCTGGGCCAGTAGCACCTGCCCACCGAGCTGCGGGCCCGCCTCGTACAGCGTGACCTGGTGCCCGCGCGCGGCGGCCACGGCGGCGGCCTTCATGCCGGCCGGCCCGCCGCCGGCGATCATTATGCGTTTGGGCGAGGAAGTGGGCGTGAGGTGCCCGTACTGCAACTCACGCCCGGTTTCCGGGCGCTGGATGCAGGAAATGGGCAAGCCACGATGGAAATGGCCGATGCATGCCTGGTTGCAGGCGATGCAGGCGCGCACGTCTTCGACCTGGCCGCGTTCGGTCTTGGCTGGCATCGACGGATCGCAGATCAGCGCCCGGGTCATGCCGCACACATCAGCCTGGCCGCGGGCCAGGATCAGCTCGGCTTCCTGGGGCTGGTTGATGCGCCCGGTGACGAACAGGGGGATAGCCAGCTGTTGCTTGAAGGTGCCAGCCTCGCGGGCCAGGTACGCCGGTTCGATGGCCATCGGTGGCACGATATGGACCGCGCCACCCAGCGAGGCCGAGGTACCGGCGACGATATGCAGGTAGTCGAGCTGGCCCTGCAAGGCCATGGCAGCAGCCAGTGACTCGTCCTCACTCAGGCCCTGGCTGTCGCGCTCGTCAGCGCTGATGCGCAGGCCAATGATGAATTGCTCATCGGTGGCCGCGCGCACTGCGGCCAGCACTTCGCGCAAGAACCTCAGGCGCTGATCCAGGTCACCGTTGTAGCCATCACTGCGTACGTTCACCCGCGGGTTGAGAAACTGCGCGGGCAGGTAGCCATGGCTGGCCACCACCTCGACGCCATCCAGGCCGGCCTGGTGCAGGCGGCGGGCGGCGCTGGCGTAGCCCTGGACGATTTCGTCGATCATTGCCTGGTCCAGCGCCCGTGGCATCACCCGGAAGCGCTCATTGGGCACCGCAGACGCCGAGTAGGCTACCGCCAACAGGCCGTCTGCCGACTCCATGATCTCCCGCCCAGGGTGAAACAGTTGCGACAGCACCACGGTGCCGTGCGCATGGCAGGCCTCGGCAAGCTGGCGGTAGCCCTCGATGCAGGCATCGTCAGTGGCCATTAGCACATGCGAGGTGTAGCGGGCACTGTCGTGCACCCCGGCGACCTGCAGCACGATCAGGCCGACGCCGCCGGCAGCGCGGTCGCGCTGGTAGGCGATCAGCTTGTCGTTGACCAGGTTGTCGGTGGGCAGGCAGGTGTCGTGACCGGTGGACATGATGCGGTTTTTCAAGCGTTTGCCGCGGATCTGCAAGGGCTCGAACAGGAGTGGGAAGGCGGTCTGCATCAGGCGGCTCCGGTGCGGTGTTGTTATTTTTACTTATAAAAGTGTAGCGATAGTAAAAAATCAACTTGTTTTTTTACTTGCGTCTGTCTAGGTTTTCCTCACTCGCATGGCGAGGGTGTGACCTCAGAACAACAAGAAAACGGGCCCGTCGGGCACCGCCAGGAGGAAACTACGATGCAGCTATATCCACGTGTGACCGGCCTTTGTGCAGCCTTGTTGGCCCTTGGCCTGAGCAATGCGCAAGCTGCGCAGCAGATGGTCGTGGTCGGTTATGGCGGTGCGGGCCAGAAGGCCCAGGATGAGGCGATCTTCAAGCCCTTCGTTGCCCAGGACGGCAGCCAGCTGATCCAGAGTGAATACAACGGCGAAATGGCACGGATCCAGGTCATGGCCGACACCGGGAATGTCGATTGGGACGTGGTGCAGATCGAAGGCCCTGACTTGATGCGCGGCTGCGACGAGGGGATTTACGAGCGCCTGGATTGGCAGCGCCTGGGCCATGCAGCCGAACTGATCCCGGCAGCCGCACAAGATTGTGGGTCGGCCGCGCTGGTCTGGAGCGTGGCTATTGCCTACGACCGCAGCAAACTGGCCCAGGCGCCGGCGTCGTGGGCCGACTTCTGGGACGTCGACAAGTACCCTGGCAAGCGCGGCCTGCGCAAGCGTGCCGTGTACAACCTGGAATTTGCACTGTTGGCTGACGGGGTCAAGGTCGAGGACGTTTACCGGGTATTGTCCACCCCGGCAGGTGTCGAACGGGCCTTCGCCAAACTCAGCGAACTCAAACCCCATATCCAGTGGTGGGACGCCGGCGCTCAACCCGCGCAATGGCTGGCAGCCGGTGACGTGGTCATGACCTCCACCTACAGCGGACGAATTGCGGTGGCGGCGCAGCAGGGCAGCCCGTTGGCCGTGGTATGGCCTGGCAGCCTGTACGGTATGGACTATTGGGCGATCATCAAAGGCTCGCGGCATGTCGACCAGGCCAAGCGGCTGATTGCCTATGCCAATCAGCCGGATACCCAGGTGCGGTATGTGCAGCAGATACCCTATGGGCCAACCAATACCCAAGCCGCGGCCAGGCTTGACCCGGCGCTGGCCAACTGGGTACCCACTTCGCCACAGAACCTGCAAGGGGCGCTGGCCATGAACGTGGAATTCTGGGTCGATCATGGCGAAGAACTGGAGCAACGCTTCAATGCCTGGGCCAGCAAATAGCGTTCAGTAAAGGGGCAACAAGATGACTGAAACGGAACTAAGCCTGCGTCGGGAGCTGGCTGCCTGCTACCGGCTGATCGCGCACTTTCGCATGAGCGATCTCATCTTCACGCATATCTCTCTGCGCCTGCCTGGGCCGGAGCACCATTTCCTGATCAACCCGTACGGCCTGCTCTTCGAGGAGATCACAGCGTCCAGCCTGGTGAAGATCGACCTGCAGGGGCGGCCGGTGGGGGCTGCCCGTCACCCGGTCAACCCGGCCGGGTTCGTCATTCACAGTGCCATTCACGCTGCCCGCGAGGATGCCCGGTGCGTGCTGCACACCCACACCCGCGCAGGCTGCGCGGTGGCCGCATTGGAATGTGGCCTGCTGCCGGTCAACCAGATGTCCATGGAGTTTTACGGCAATGTGGCTTACCACGCCTATGAGGGCGTCGCGCTGGACATGGATGAACAGCAACGGCTGGTGGCCGACCTGGGCAACAAGCCGGTGATGATGCTGCGCAACCATGGGCTGTTGACCACGGGGCGCAGTGTGGCTGAAGCCTTCTTGCGCATGTACTACCTGGAGAAGGCTTGCGAGATCCAGTTGGCGGCACAAAGTGCTGGGCAACTGATATTGCCGTCGACCGAAGTGTGCGTGCGTACCGAACGGCAGTTCAACGCGCCGGGGAGAGGGTTGAAGCAGGGGGAACTGACCGACCCGGATGCGCTGCACTTGGCGTGGGCGGCGTTGTTGCGAATGTTGGAAAAGGTGGCGCCTGGTTATCTGGATTGAACCTGTGCTTGCTGATTTGGCAGTTAGTCGTCCAGCCGACAGCGGGCGGACGGAACAGTCACTGTAGTGCAACCATTGGTTTCAACTGTGCTGGTCCCTTCTCAAGGAATACCGTTATGCTGTAACGAAATATGTCTAAAAAGCCTGCAGAAGGAAGTCGCAATGCCACTCAAGGACCTGCTTATCGCCCTGGTGGTGATTGTCGCCTGGGGCGTCAACTTTGTGGTCATCAAGGTTGGCCTCGACGGGCTGCCACCGATGTTGCTGGGGGCATTGCGTTTCTTGCTGGTGGCGTTCCCGGCGATCTTGCTGGTCAGGCGGCCCAAACTGCCGTGGCGCTGGCTGATCGCTTACGGTGCGACCATTTCACTGGGCCAGTTCGCGTTCCTGTTTCAGGCCATGTACAGCGGCATGCCGCCAGGGTTGGCTTCGTTGATCCTGCAGTCGCAAGCCTTCTTCACCCTCGGTTTTGCTGCGTTGTTTCTCGGTGAGCGGCTGCGCCTGGCCAGCGTGCTGGGGCTGCTGGTGGCGGCCGGCGGCCTGGCACTGATCGGCAGCGAAGACGGCGGCCATGTGCCCATGCTGGCGTTGGTGCTGACCCTGTGTGGCGGTGCGATGTGGGGCCTGGGCAACATCATTACCCGACGGTTCGGCTCGGTCGACCTGGTCGCGTTGGTGATCTGGGGTGGGCTGATACCGCCACTTCCATTCCTGGCACTGTCCTGGTGGCTGGAAGGCCCCGAGCGCATTGGCCATGCCTTGGCCAATATCAGTTGGAGTTCGGTGCTGGCCCTGGCGTATTTGGCCTTTGTGGCCACCATGCTCGGCTACAGCCTGTGGAGCAAGTTGCTGTCGCGTCACCCGGCAGGCAAAGTGGCGCCGTTCTCGCTGCTGGTACCGGTGATTGGCCTGAGTTCGTCGGCGTTGCTGCTGGGAGAGCGCCTGACCGCTACGCAGGGCTGGGGCGCATTGCTGGTGATGGCCGGCCTGCTGGTGAATGTATTCGGTGCGCGCATCGGTCAGCGTTTGCGGGCTGCCAACGCGTAAAGCGCTTAAATCTACCGACCTGCGCTCTGTTAGAATCGGCCTCTTTCTGCCAGGCCAACGGAGCGCATCCATGATCATTTCCACCACCAGCCAGCTCGAAGGCCGCCCGATTGCCGAATACCTGGGCGTGGTCAGTTCTGAATCGGTGCAGGGCATCAACTTCGTGCGCGATTTCTTTGCACGGTTTCGCGACTTCTTCGGTGGCCGTTCGCAAACCCTGGAAAGCGCGCTGCGCGAGGCCCGGGAGCAGGCCACTGAAGAACTCAAGGCCCGGGCACGACAGTTGCAAGCCGATGCGGTAGTGGGGGTGGATTTTGAGATCAGCATGCCGTCGGTACAGGGCGGCATGGTCGTGGTATTTGCCACCGGTACGGCAGTGCGCCTGAAGTAAAGCCCTTTGCCATTGGTCGGCTACAAGGTTCTTGTCCGGTCGGTCCGCAAATGACCAGCTAGTCTCACTTTCACAGGCCGCGTTTCCTGGGCAACTTGTCTGGTTGCCGACGCGACCGCCACTGGAGGGAGACTGGGCATGAGCGAATCCTTTTTCGAAGACCTGAACGATGCGTTCCCGATCAACAGCCAGGTGCGTTGCGGCCAGGCGGCATTTCGCCTGGGTTTCGCCCACATGACGCTGGATGATTCCGAACAGCTCCAGCCTGCACATTTGCAGCGCAGCAAAAAAGGCCGCTTCATGCCGCGGGTACCGCTCAAGAAGTGATCCCGCGTCTGCACACACCCCGCCCAACGGCGGGGTTTTTATTGCCATTCGTTGATCCGCCTCATGGTATTGCCCGGTAGCGCTCGCCGGATGGCCCGGCCTGTGGTTTTCTGACGCGGCATTCCAGCAACGGAGGATTGAATGCTCATGCGAGTCAGGGAAGAAACCTATTGGCAGTGGGCCGACGCACAGCTGCACAGCCGCTGCCACGACGAAGCACTCAGCGACGGCACCACACTGGACGTGCAGGTGCGCTTGTCGCGCCTGGGGGCGACGCAGCTGTTTCTGGGGTTGTACGCCGGGGATGGGCGGGCGTTGCTGGAAGAGTATTACCCCGCGCTGCCGGGCGAGACCATGACCCGTGCGCTGGTGTGGGGTGTCGACCGCGCCCGGGCGATGGCAACAGGCGCCTTGCCTCTGCCGGAAACCCGTCTGCAGCGGCGCCAGGCATGAAAAAGCCCGGCCTATGCAGGCCGGGCTCTGGTAAGGGTGCGAACCCTCAATTCAGCGGTTCGATCACCTTGACTGCCTGCTGCTCACGGGCAGCGGGCCATTCTTGTTGCAGGGTCTGCAGCACGCGGCCAACGAATTCAGTGTCGGCGGCGGCTTTCTTGCCGACGTAGCCTTGGCCACGGCGGTAGACCTTGAAGCGGGCACGCATGCTGGGCAGGTGCTCTTCAAATTCATCTTCGACGGTGTTCGGTGGCAGGCGGTCGAGGCGCACTTCACCGGTTTGGCTAACCCACAGCAAATGGTCGTCAAGGCTGTCCTTGCGCACGGCGAACAGCTGGGCCAATTGGTCGATAGTCGGATTGTTGTTCAAGTTCATCATAAAGCCCCCATTACCCATTCATAGGTGATTTTCACAGTTGGCGCTATCACGGTGTAGCGCACTACCAAGGCTGCTACAGCAGCATCGCAACAGGGGCTTTCTCACGCTGCCTTTTGGACAGTTTCCCTCTCCACGGACGGCCTGCGTTACCGCGCAGGCCGTCTGGAACACCCTTGCCACCGCTCCCGATCGGGGAGACGGCTTCATCATGCCCAAGCGCGATGAACGGCGTCAACCATTTTGTAGTGAATATTTTTGCTCACTACATTCTGTCGTTTTGTCCGACAATCAACGCGAGCGTTATAAGCCGGAAAGGATGTCGAAGGCGGCTTGAACCCGCGCCTGGTTGGGGTAATTCCGATTGGCCAGCAGCACGACTGCCAGCTGTTCTGCCGGCACGAACGCGGCGTACGCGCCGAAGCCGTTGGTGGCGCCGGTCTTGTTGTACCAGGCTGCCGGTAGCGCGGGCAGGGCCGGTTGCAAGCGAGTGGTGGCCTGCGGTTCGCGGATCAGCTGTGGGCTGTTGCCATCGATCAGTGTGCTCAGCGTGACCGGGTAGGGGTAGCGTTCCCAGCCCAGGCCTTGCGTCATGGCGCCAACCTGGAAGTAGCCCTGCTGGGTAATGGCGGTGGCTTTCGCCAGGGCCGGTGGCAGGCCCTGCGGCTGCATGTGCAACCGCACATAGCGCAGCAGGTCGCTGGCGCTGGTTTTGATGCCGTAGGCCTCATCGGCGTAAGGGCCGGGCCCTACACGCACCGGCTTGTCGTCGGCGTCATACCCTTGGGCATAAAGCCCCTGGGCGCTGGCCGGAACCTGAAGGTAGGTGTTTTTCAGGCCCATCTTCGTCAGCAGGCCCTCACTCATCAGCGTGGAAAACGGTTGGTGCTGCGCACGGGCGGCCAGGTCACCGAACAAACCCAGGCTGGGGTTGGAGTAGCAGCGCTGGGTGCCAGGTTTGGCACGAGGTTGCCAGTGGCGGAAGAAATCGACTACCTGTTGCGGTGTTTGTACGGTGTCGGGGAACTGCAGTGGCAGGCAGTCGGCGCTATAGGCGCCCAGTTCCAGCACCGTCGCGTCGCCGATGGGGACGCCGGCCAATGCCGGGTGATAGCGCTTGGCCGGGGCTTCGAGGTCAAGCTTGCCCTCGGCGCTGGCAAGCGCGGCCAGGGTGGCCGTGTAGGTCTTGCTCAGCGAACCGATCTCGAACAGCGTATCGCGGCTGACCGGTACGTTGTCGGCCTTGCTGGCCACACCGTAGCTGAAGTAATGCGCGTGGTCGCGTGCATAGATGGCCACAGCCATGCCGGTGATGCCTTGTTCCTGCATGAGCGGGCGGATGATCTGGTCGACCTTGGCCTGTAACTGGTCGTCGGCCTGAGCGCTGGCAGGGCCTAAGGCAAGGGTAATGGCGGCTGCAAGTGCAGCCAGACGTGGGCGGAGCATGGTGAGTCCTTTTGTGGAGCGTGTCCGTTGAGCGATACCACTCGGGGTTCCGGCGTTAGCGACGGGGAGCCAAAGACCTTATCGTCTGCCCACCCACCATGACAAGATGGATACAGTGATGAAGTATTTGCGCATGTTATTTGACAATTTCACCCTGGCCTTGCTCGGTGTGGTACTCATCGCCACCGTACTGCCTTGCTCGGGCGATGGCGCGGTGTATTTCGGCTGGCTGACCAACCTGGCCATTGGCCTGTTGTTCTTCCTGCATGGCGCCAAACTGTCCCGTGAAGCCATCATTGCCGGTGCCGGGCACTGGCGCCTGCACCTACTGGTGTTCTCCTGTACTTTCGTATTGTTCCCGCTGCTGGGCCTGGCGTTCAAACCTCTGTTCGTACCGCTGGTGGGTAACGAGCTTTATCTGGGCATCCTGTACCTGTGTGCCTTGCCTGCAACCGTGCAGTCGGCCATTGCCTTTACCTCGCTGGCCCGCGGTAACGTGCCAGCGGCCATCTGCAGCGCGGCGGCCTCCAGCCTGCTGGGTATCTTCCTCACCCCGTTGCTGGTGATGCTGCTACTGGGCGCCGGTGGTGATACAGGTTCCGGCCTGGATGCGGTGTTGAAGATCACTTTGCAGCTGCTGGTGCCGTTCGTTGCCGGGCAGGTCGCGCGGCGCTGGATCGGCGCCTGGGTCAAGCGCAATGCGCGCTGGCTCAAGGTGGTGGACCAGGGTTCGATCCTGCTGGTGGTGTACACCGCCTTCAGTGAGGCCGTGGTTACCGGTTTGTGGCACACCGTATCGCCGCAGCACTTGGCGGGGTTGTTCGTGGTGTGCGCAATTCTGCTGGCAGTGGTGCTGTTTGGCACCCGCTTGCTTGGCAAGGCGCTGGGCTTTGACCTTGAGGATCGCATCACCATCCTGTTTGCCGGCTCCAAGAAAAGCCTGGCTACGGGTGTGCCCATGGCCCAGGTGTTGTTCGTGGGCAGTGGCATTGGCGCGATGATCCTGCCGCTGATGCTGTTCCACCAGATACAGCTGATGGTGTGTGCTGTGCTGGCGCAGCGTTATGCCAGCCGTGAGCAGGCGGTGGAGGCTTCGGCGGTGTCTTGAGCGCCTTTACGTTCCCATGTAGATGCTGTGTTGGCGGTCAAGCTTTTCTGCGGTGCTGAGAGCTGAAAAGCTTGGTCGTATCAAAGGGTTGATAGCCGCGAAGAGGCCGGGCCTTCTGGCCAATCTCCACCCGTCGTTCATCGTTGCCGCCGCCACCGTATTCGCGGGTAAACCCGCTCCTACCTTGGTTCGCGCTAACGGCTGAATTTTGCGCCGGGCAAGACAGGCGCTGTAGATGTGGAGCGCAATGGCAGCGATCAGCGGGCCAGGCCTGAACGACGCTCGCGCAGCGCCTTGTCGACTTCGGCCTCGATCTTGTAGGCCGGCCCCTCCAGGTCGTCGAAGTTGCGCGTATAGCGTCGGGCAAATTCCTCCACGCCCAGCTCCTGATACTGCTGCACATGCTTGAGCTCGTGCGCCCACAAGGCCACGTTGTCCTCGGCATCGGCGGCCCGGCGGAAGATGATCGTGTCGATCAGTGTAACGGCGTTCACATCGGGGTTCTGCATTAGCGCATTGGCTGCGCTGATCTGTTGCTCATCCCCCACCCGGAAGCGCGCCGCGTCGAGCACGGCAAAGTCATACCAGGGTTCCAGCTGCGCCCGAATATGCAACGGAATCGGCTGCACACCGCTGGCCGTGGCTTCGTCGCGGGCCTGGCGCAAGGCGTATGCCAGGCTGGACGAGGCCATGACCTCCACATCCTTGAGGATCTGCCCGGCCTGGCCTGGGTCGATCGGGGCGCAGAAGCAGCCCATCAGGCACACTTGATACTGCCCAGGCGGGCAGGCCTGTTCGGCAAGCGCAGGGAGGGCCAATAGCAAACCCAGCAGGGCACTAATCCGCCTCATGCAGGGCCTGTTCGACAAACTGGCGGCTGGCGCCCAGTACCTGCGCTTGCACGCTTTCACTGGCCAGCATGCGCCCGACCAGCAATGCCCCTACGCACTGGCTGATCAGCACCCAGGCCAGCTGCTCATCCTCCAGGGTTGTGCTCCAGGCCCGGTGCAGTTCTACCAGCCAGTGCTCAGCCACTTCACGCACCGGCGTGTCGGCCCGGGCGATTTCCACACCCAGCGGCGGCAACGGGCATCCACCTTCGGCATTGCGCAGGTGGACCAGGCTCAGGTACTGCTGCAGGCAGCGGCCCAGGCGTTCACGGTTGGCTCCCTTGCTGGCCAGGCGTGCCAGGGGGCTGTTGCTCAGCTCCTGGCGTACCACCTCGGTAAACAGGTCGTCCTTGGACGGGAAGTGGTTGTAGAAGGCACCGCCGGTCAGGCCGATCGCTTTCATCAACCCGGCCACGCCGGTACTGGCAAAACCCCCGCGCTTGGCCAGCGCGCCGCTGCTGGCCAGCAACCGCTCGCGGGTTTGCTGTTTGTGTTCGTTGGAGTAGCGCATTCACATGCCTCGGCAAACAGGCTTGACGATGACCGCGATCATAACATAGCGTTCGTTTACTAAACGATCATTTACCAATGGAGGCAGGCATGTCAGAACAACAAAAAGTCGTGCTGGTGATCGGGGCGGGCGACGCCACTGGCGGCGAGATCGCCAAGCGTTTTGCGCGTGAGGGCTATATTGCCTGCGTAACCCGTCGCCAGGCCGACAAACTGCAGCCGCTGCTGGAGGAAATACACGCCGCTGGCGGCCAGGCCTACGGTTTTGGCTCTGATGCGCGCAAGGAAGAGGAGGTGGCCGAACTGGTAGAGACTATCGAGCGTGATATAGGTCCGATTGAGGCATTTGTCTTCAATATCGGTGCGAATGTGCCGTGCAGCATTCTCGAGGAAACCCCACGCAAGTACTTCAAGATCTGGGAAATGGCCTGCTTTGCCGGTTTCCTCACCGCGCAGGCGGTGGCCCGGCGCATGGTTCAGCGTGAGCGCGGCACAATCCTGTTCACCGGCGCTACAGCCGGTACCCGCGGCGCAGCCGGTTTTGCCGCCTTCGCCGGGGCCAAGCATGGCTTGCGTGCCCTGGCACAGAGCATGGCGCGCGAGTTGGGGCCACGCAACATCCATGTCGCCCATGTGGTGGTGGACGGTGCCATCGACACGGCCTTCATCCGCGACAGCTTCCCCGAGCGCTATGCCCTCAAGGACCAGGATGGCATCCTTGACCCGGCGCACATTGCCGACAGTTACTGGTTCCTGCACGCCCAGCCCCGCGACGCCTGGACCTTCGAGCTGGACCTGCGCCCCTGGATGGAACGCTGGTAACCCCCGTTAACATGCAAGGACCGTCACCATGCAAACGTCTGTCGATTTCTTTTTTGACCTGGGTAGCCCGGCCAGCTACCTGGCCTGGACCCAACTGCCGAACCTGTGTGCCCGCCACGGCGCTACGCTGCGCTACCGGCCAATGCTGCTTGGCGGGGTTTTCCAGGCTACCGGCAATGCTTCGCCGGCCATGATCCCGGCCAAAGGGCGCTACATGTTCACCGACCTGGCCCGCTTTGCCGAACGCTACGGTGTGCCGTTCGGGATGCCGCCGGGCTTCCCGGTCAATACCCTGACGTTGATGCGCGGCGTGACAGGGACCCAGTTGCGTTCACCGGATCGGTTCGAGGCATTGCTATCGGTGCTGTTCACTGGGCTATGGGTACAGCGCCGCAACCTGAGCGACAGCGCTGTGCTGAATGAAACACTCGCGCAGGCAGGCTTCGACCCACAGGTTTTTCATGCCCTGGCCGCTGACAGCGAAGTAAAAGCAGCGCTAAAGCACGCGACCGAGGCCGCTGTGGCGCGCGGGGTGTTTGGCGCGCCCACCTGTTTTGTCGGTGACGGGATGTTCTTCGGCCAGGACCGCCTGGACTTTGTCGAGGAGGCGCTACGTCAGGGGGCCAGCAGCCTCTCCAGCTGAGTGCGCTCCCACAGGCTGAGCAGGTCGGCGGGGTTGGTGCCATAGCGCTGCCAGTGTTCGAGGCCGGCCTGTTCGCCGTCGGGGGCTTGGCAATGAACGCAATGCGCCAGGCCTTCGGTATCCAGGGCCAACGTCAGTTGCCAGCCCTGGATGCCGACATCGATCAGGCCGCCATCGCGGCGTGCAGCCACCTCAAGGTGGTGCACGCCAAGGGCCACATTGCGCAGGCACTGGTAGACATCCCGGGCGTTCGGTGAACGTCTGTGGGTCAAGATCAGAAATTCGCCGGCGTGTTGGCGCTGATGATCTCGGCCTCATCCGGGCCGATGTTCTTGAAGCTGTGCGGCAGGGTCGTGGGGATGTAGTAGCCGTCGCCCGAATTGAGCACGCTGACCTGGCCGTCGACCCACAGCTCGACGGTGCCACGGGTGACCAACCCGCATTCTTCGCCTTCAGCGTGCACGATCGGCTCGCCAGAGTCGGCGCCGGGTGCGTACAGCTCACGCAGCATGCGCATTTGGCGGCCTTCGACGCTGGCGCCGACCAGCAGCATGCGCAGGCCATTGCGGCCCAGGTCGGGTTGTTCGCCACCACGGAATACGTAGCGTTCCTCACGCACCGGCTCGTCGAAGCTGAAAAACTCCGCCAGGCTCATGGGAATGCCTTCGAGCAGTTTTTTCAGGGAGCTGACCGAAGGGCTGACGCGATTCTGCTCGATCTGCGAGATCGTCGAATTGGTCAGCCCGCTGCGACGGGCCAGTTCCCGTTGGGAGAGGTTGTTGCGTTCACGCACCAGTTTGAGTCGCGTCCCCGTGTCCATAGCCGCCTTGTAATCAGAGGTGTCAATAATAATGAGCGATGCGCATTAAAACACACTCTGCGCCCTTGCGCGCTGTGCTTCTCAAACCCGCTGCTCACGCGGCATTGGCCACAGCCCGACCAGCAGCAACAGCACGGCCACGGCCAGGAATGGCAAGCGCGGATCAAGGGCATACACCAAGGTACCGGCGAGCGGCCCGATCACCGCGCCCATGCCTTGGGCGGCGCCAATGGAACCGGCCGTGGCGCCTTGTTCGGAGGCCTGCATGGCATTGGCCGCCAGTGCCGAAAACGCCGGGAACACGAAGCCCATGCCGGCCGCCGCAACAAAATAGCAAGCCCACAGCCACGGCGCCGTGGTGGCCAGCGAGCCACAGGCAAAGCCCAGTGCCGATACCGTGGCACCCACCCGGATCATCTTCAGCGGTGGCCACTCCAGTTGGCGCAGTATCACCTGGGCCAGCATCAGTGCCACACCCACGGTGGTCAGGGCGATGCCAGCCGCCTGGGCCGCTTCGGCAGGGCCCAGATGCAAGCGGTCAAGGGCAAAGAAACCGACGATGATCTGTGACACGGTCACGCTGAGCATGGCGCTGAATGCCACCAGCAGCGGCCGGCGCAGGCGCGGGTCGTTCAGCCGCACCGGGCTGGGGGCGTGGCTGTGCGGCAGCGCCTGTGGTTTGAGGGTGAAAAACAGCACGAGGAAGGCAGTGGCCGGCAGCAGCGACATGATATGGAACGGCAGGCTCAGGCTGTGCCGCGCCAGCAGTGCGGCCAGCGCCGGCCCGACCACCAGACCGACGGCGTTGGCTGCTCCCAGTGAGGCCATGGCCCGCGCCCGGCGTTGCGGCTCCACATGGTCGGCGATCAGCGCATTGCAGCCTACCGGGATGGCGGCATAAAAGGCGCCGATGCAACCGCGCGCGATCATCAGGCCGATGAACGCCAAGGTCGCCCCCGGCATCCAGCGCAGGGCGCCTTCGACGAACAGGCACAGCAGCCAGTAGGCCAGGGTAAAGCCGGCGCTGCCCAGCAGCAGGATGCGCCGGCGGCCCAGGCGGTCTGCCGCGCGGCCCCAGGGCCGGGCCAGCAGCACCCAGACCACGCCAGCCACGGTCACGGCGGCGCCGGCTTGCCAGGTGGCCATGCCAAGCTGACGGGCTATCGGGCCGATCAGGGCGACGAAGGCCATCATCGACATGGTGCAGGCCATGTTGGCCAGCAACAGCGGGCGCAGGTTCAGGGTGCTGGCAGGCAGAAGGGTTGCAGGATCCTTTGCGACGTTCATGGGCAGTCCAGGGCAGAGTGGCAAACAAAATCGATATTATTAGGAATCATTATCGATTGTCGAACCCCGTGCTGCTACCGTTCATTCGCTGCGGTGCAAGGGGCCAGGCCACATGCTACGCAACACACCGTCGCGACGCACCCATGCATGCATCAAGGCTGCCCCCACATGCACCAGCACCGTGGCAAACAGCAGGTAGCCGGCCCAGCCATGGGCCTGGCGCAACACGGCATATAGCTGCAGGTTGTGGGGGGCGATGGCGGGCAAGCCGAGCGGGCGCGGGTAATCGCCTGCCGACAGCATGGCCCAGCCCAGCAGCGGCATGGCCAGCATCAGGCCATAGAGCAGCAGATGCGAGGCTCCGGCGGCCCAGCGCTGCAGTTTTGGCAGGTCGTTCGGCAGGGGCGGGTGAGGTAGGGTCAGGCGCACAGCGATGCGCAGTACCACCAGCACCAGCAGGGCCAGCCCGGTGGCCTTGTGCAGGCTGATCAGCACCGGGTGGCGTAGCGACAGGTCGGCGACCATGCTCACGCCGATGAACAGCATGGCCAGAATCAGCACGGCCATCAGCCAGTGCAACAAGCGGGCGAAAGGGTGGAAGGCTTGAGGTTTCATGGCTTGGCTCCGGTGCTGAGCGATTCGCGGCTACGGCGGTTGAAGGATTCCGAATAGGCGGCCGAGCGGGCGGCGAGGATCGGGTCGGCCGATGCCTCTATACCGCGCGGCAGGATCAGTGGGTCGAAGTTGAGGTCGCGGCAGGCCCCTTGCTCGGGGGCGTCTACCTGTTCCAGCACCAGGGTGCCGGCGTCCACGCTGCGCCGCTCGGCGGGCCACGGCCGGGCAGGGTCGTCCACGTCATCGCCTGGTTCGGCCAGTACCAGGCGCAGCGTCCAGCGCAATGGGCCTTGGGCAAGGCGCTGCTGCAAGTCGTGTTGCAGGAATTGCTTGTCATCAACTTGCGCGGGTAATGCTGCAAATGCAGTTTGTGGCTCGAGCTGCCAACGCACCGGGTGGGCCGCGCCAGCTGCGTCGATCAGGCGGAAGGCATTGATACTGTGGTATTGCGTGTTGGCGAAGCTGTCGCTGGGTTTGTAACCCGCCGCCCATTGGCGAAACGCCGCGCTTTCCGGGTGGGCGGCGAAGAACGCCTGCAGCTTGCCAGGGTCCGGTTTGCCGGTCGCCGGGTCTGGTGCACTCGCCAGTACTTGCTGGTAGAACGCTTGCGGCGTGCTGACTGCCAGCACCGGTGGGTTGTTCATGCCCGTCCGCCAGATCTGGCCGTCATCGGTGCTCAGCTCAATCGCCAGGCTGCGTACCGGTATACCCGTATCCGGGGCGAACGGGTTGGCACCGCCGATGGCAAAACGGCCAACCACCGGCACCCGTTGCTGGCTGAAGGCGCGCGCCGTGGACAGGTTGGCGGCCTGCCCGCTGGCCTGGAAGTAGCCGCTCACGCACAAGCCCTTGGCGTGGTTCTTGCGATAGCCTGGGTAATGCCCGGCCTGGGCTTCGAAGGTGTCGATGATGCGCTGTGGCGTCAGTCGGGGGGCGCCGAGCCAGCCAGCGGCATAGGCAAAGCCGGCACCTGCGGCCAGCAGCACGCCGCCAATGGCGGCCAGGCGCAAGGCTTTGGCCGGGCCGTGCAAGGGTGTGTTCATGGTCATCGTCCGGTTCAGTGAAGGTGCCAGTACGACGTGTCAGAGAAAAAGTTATTCCCTGATCGGGAATAGAATTTGTTCACAGGCGTCTGCCCTTTACACTGACAACCCCAGAGGCCGGGACCTAGCCATGCATGATTTGGACGACCACCAGTGGCGCGAGCTGCTGGCCCGCCTGCGCCGCTTTGCCGTGTGGCTGACCCGCGAGCCGGGCAGCGCCGACGACCTGGTGCAGGCTACGGTCGAGCGGGCCCTGAGCCGTCGCGACCAGCAACGGGACGCCGATGCCCTGCGTGCCTGGCTGTTCACCATCCTGTATCGACAGTTCCTCGACGGTAAGCGCCGTGAGCGATTGCATGCGCGCTGGTTGTCCTGGTTCGGCCGTAACGAGCACGACGATGAGCCGGTCGGTGACAACCTCGAAACCATCGTCCTGGCACAGGCCGACCTGCAGGCCTTTGCCCGGCTGACGGCGGAGCAGCGTGCCTTGTTGTTGCTGGTCAGCATCGAAGGCTTGAGTTACAAGGAGGCCGCCCAGGCCTTGGGCATCCCCATCGGCACTGTGATGTCGCGCCTGTCGCGCGCGCGCAATGCCTTGCGCGAATTGACCGAGGGCAACCCCCAACCCCCGGCCTTGCGGAGACTGAAATGACGCGGCTGATCCCCAGCGATGATGAATTGCACGCTTTCGTCGATGAACGCCTGGAACCTGTGCGCCGGGCCGAGGTGCAGGCCTGGCTGGCGGCCAACCCGCAAGCTGCGGCACGGGTGGAAGGCTGGCGCGCCGATGCCCGAAGGCTGCGCACAGCGCTGGCCGGGTTGGGCGAGCTGCCCGGTGCGGCGCAGCTGGACCTTGGCCAGTTGCGTCGGCAATTGCGCCAGCGTCGGCAGCGGCGCTGGGCTGCGGCGGCGGTAGTGATGCTGGCGTTGGGTGTGGGGGGCTTGGGCGGCTGGCAAGTGCGCGATGCAACCCTGGCGCGGGTCGACCTGCCCATGGCTGATGCTGTTCAGGCGCACCGTTTGTTCGCCGGCAGTGAAGCCCTGGATATCCAGGCCAGTGATCCTGGGCAGTTGCGCGACTGGCTGGGCCGCCATTTCAGCCGGGTGGGCCAGTTACCGGACCTGGCGGGGTATGGCTTCAAACCGGTGGGCGCGCGCTTGCTCAGCAACGAGCAGGGGCCGGCTGCATTACTGGTATTCGAAGATGGCAAGGGCCAGCGCATCAGCCTGTTCCTGCGCTCGCCGGGCAACCTTTATCGGCGCATGCCGGACGGGCAGCGGGTCGATGGCCAGCTGGAGGCGCGGTACTGGTCGCATGGGGCTTATAACTTTGCCTTGGTCAGCGCGGCGGACGATGTGCGTGGGGCGGGGGTGGGGGAGGCGTTGAGGTTGGGGTTGTGAGTGTGGGCCCAAGGCGTGCACCTTGGGCCCGTCACCAGAATCAGCTCAACTCCAGCCAGATCGGCGCATGGTCCGACGGCTTTTCCATCCCGCGCAGCTCATAGTCCACGCCCGCTGCCTTGATGCGCGGCACCAGCTGCTGTGAGGCCATGATCAGGTCGATGCGCAGGCCGCGCTTGGGCTCGTCCTCGAAGCCGCGGCTTCGGTAGTCGAACCAGCTGAAACGGTCGGTCACGTCCGGGTACAGGTGGCGGAAGCTGTCTACCAACCCCCAGCCTTTCAAACGTTCCATCCACTCACGCTCTTCCGGCAGGAAGCTGCACTTGCCGGTCTTCAGCCAGCGTTTGGCGTTGTCCGGGCCAATGCCGATATCACAGTCTTGCGGCGAGATGTTCATGTCGCCCATCACCAGCACTGGCTGGTCGTTGCGGAACTGGCTTTCCAGCAGTGCCTGCAGGTCGCTGTAGAAGCGCTGCTTGGCCGGGAACTTGGTGGGGTGGTCGCGGCTTTCACCCTGGGGGAAATAGCCGTTCATGATGGTGATCGGGCTGCCCTCGGTATCGGCGAAGGTACCCCAGATGAAGCGGCGCTGGGCATCCTCTTCGTCGGTGGCAAAGCCCTTGTGCAGGCTCAGCGGCGCCTGGCGCGACAGCAGGGCCACGCCGTAGTGGCCTTTCTGGCCATGGTAGTGCACGTGGTAACCCAGTGCCTGCACGTCGGCCAGCGGGAACTGATCGTCGCTGACCTTGGTTTCCTGCAGGCCGATCACGTCCGGCTGGTGCTTTTCGATCAGCACCGCCAGCTGATGCGGGCGGGCCCGCAGGCCGTTGATGTTGAAACAGACGATCTTCATGGAAAGACAATCCCGGTAAAAGGCGCGATGCTAGCCGACATCGACCTGCATCACCAGCATGGCGGCCAGGCGAGCCTGCTGCTAACGTGCTGTTGGGGGTGAACGAAGCGCGCTGGGGCACCTCCAAGGCACTGAATGCCCATTCCAGGAGGTCTGCCCGCAATGCCCGAAACCACAGCCGCCCCGGCCCGTGTCTGCCTGCTCGACGACGGTTACAGCCGCGAGGCACGTTCGCTGCTGTACAACGCCTACCGCCACGAGCCCACCTTCGCCTATATCTTCGAAGCCCAGCGCCCGGGGTATGAGCGGCGCCTGCGGGTGATGGTGCGCGAATGGGTGCGCCAGCACTTCTACCTGCAACTGCCCGCCATCGGCCTGCTGGTCGAGGACCGCCTGATTGCCCTGGCCCTGATCGTGCCGCCGCAGCGCCGGCTGGGCGTGGCCGACAGCTGGGCCTGGCGCCTGCGCATGATGCTGGGTACCGGCCTGCGCTGTACGCGGCGCTACATGGACTACCAGGCTGCATTGGCCAGCTGTCTGCCCACTGACCAGGTGCATGTGTTGCCTTTGCTGGGGGTGCATCCGCAGTTTCAGGGCAAGCACTACGGCGAGCAATTGTTACAAGCTGTGCACGACTGGTGCGCGGAAGACCCAGGCACCCAAGGGGTGGTGCTGGACACCGGTAACGAGCACTACCTGGCTTTTTACCAGCGTCAGGGTTACGAGGAAATTGGCGAAGTAGCTGTAGGACCAATCCGAGAGAGGGTGTTCTTTCATCCTAATCCAGTCTCTTCAAAACCCGCTTTTGCCTGAACAGGCCGCCAGGCGGCTCCCTTGAGCGCCCGGCTCTGGTAGCATGCGCCGCATGACGTATTCAGGAAGATTGACCTGGGGCCTGGTATTCTGGGTCGCCAGTTTCGCAGCATGGGGCCAGAGCGAGTTGTTGGTGAAGGTGAAACCGGCCAACAAGGCGCTCAAGGCCAATGTCGAAGGCTATATAGGCACATTGGGTGACCGCGACGAAGAAGCACTTTTACGCTTCAGTCGCGGGGCAGAGGAGCAGGCGCGCAAAGCGGCGCAGGCACTCGGCTACTATCAGGCGCAGATCGATACCGAGGTCAAGCCCGCCAGCGACGCAGACCATCCCCCACAACTGATCATCAGCATCAACCCGGGCGAACCGATTCGCCTGCGCAACGTGACCGTGCGCATCGAGGGCCCAGCCAGCGAGATGAAGGCCTTCCGCGTGCCTGACAGCAAGGCGCTGCGGCCGGGTGAACAACTCAATCACGGCCATTACGAGGATGCCAAGCGGTTGATCCAGAACCAGGCGTCGCGCTATGGCTTCTTCAGTGGGCGCTTCAGTAGCCAGCGCCTGGCCGTCGACCCGCAAGCCGGTGTGGCGGATATCGAACTGGTCTACCAGAGTGGCCCGCGTTATCGCCTGGGCGCCGTCACCTTCGGTGGCGACACACCGCTGGACGAGGACCTGCTGCAGCGCATGGTGTCGTTCAAGCCGGGTACCCCTTACGACTCGGAACTGGTCGCAGAGCTGAACAACGACCTGCAATCGAGCGGCTATTTCGAAGGCGTGCGCGTGGATGCGGCGCCCACTGCTGCTGTGGGCGAAGAAGTCCCGGTGGATGTTCATCTGGAAACCCGTAAACCACGCACCATGGGCCTTGGCCTGGGCTTCTCGACCGACGTCGGGCCGCGCGGCAAGGCCAACTGGACCCGCCACTGGGTCAACCCACAAGGCCACAGCTATGGCTGGGAAACCGAACTGTCGGCCCCGCGCCAGAACGTCGGCCTGTGGTATGACATTCCCCTCGACCCGCCGCTGACCGACAAGTTGCGCTTTGCCGGCGGCTACCAGAACGAGGAGCTTGCCGGCACCGACACGCTCAGCAAGCTGTTGACGGTCGGCCCCGAGTGGCACAGCAAGCTGCCCAGTGGCTGGCAGCGGGTGATTTCGCTCAAGTACCAACGCGAAGAATATCGCCTGGGTGACGACTCCGGTTTGAGCAACCTGCTGATGCCGGGCGTCAGCTTTTCCTTCCTGCGCAGTGACAACCGTATCGATCCGCACAACGGCTATCGCCTGCAGTTCGATGTTCAAGGTGCCAAGGAAGGGCTGGTGTCCGACACCAACCTGCTGCACGGCAACGTATTGCTCAAAGGCCTGACCACACTCGGCCACAACCACCGCTTTCTCGGACGCGTACAGTTTGGTGGCAGTGCAACCAATGGCTTCAAGAACAACATTCCGCCGTCGCTGCGTTTCTTCGCGGGTGGCGACCAGAGTGTGCGCGGTTACGACTACCAGACCCTGTCGCCGAAGAACAGCGACGGTGACCGTATCGGCGGGCGCTACTTGGTGGCAGGCAGTGTCGAGTACCAGTATTCGCTGACCGAAAAATGGCGGGTCGCGACGTTCGTCGACCAAGGCAACTCGTTCAACGACCTGGAGCTGCCCAGCCTCAAGACCGGTGTCGGCTTTGGTGTGCGCTGGGTATCGCCAGTCGGGCCGCTGCGCCTGGACCTGGCCAAGGCGCTGGATGACGAAGGGGGCATTCGCCTGCACTTTTCCATGGGGCCCGAGCTGTGAAACGCGTAATCAAATTTACTTCACTGGGCCTGCTGGGGGGTGTTGCGAGCGTGGGCCTGGTGCTCGGCTTGCTGCTGGGTACCCAGGCCGGCAGCCGCTGGGTACTGGGCAAGGTGCCTGGGCTTGAAGTGGCCGACTTCCAGGGGCGCCTGGCGGGCAGTTGGCAGGCCAGCCGGCTAACCTGGGCCGACGGCGGCAGCACGGTAGAGATGCAGGCGCCGTTGCTGGCCTGGTCGCCTGCCTGCTTGCTGCGCGCGACCTTGTGCATTGACCAGTTGCAGGCAGACCGCATTGACATGGCCTTTGCGCCAAGCACCGAACCCACCGAGAGCGCCCCGCTGCAATTGCCGACTCTGCGCTTGCCGCTGGCCATCGAACTGGGCGAGGTCAAGGTCGGGCAGCTGCGCCTGGATGGCAGCGATCTGCTTGGCGATTTGCATCTGGCTGCGCACTGGACCAACAGCGGGATACGCATCGACAGCCTGCGGCTGCTGCGCGACGACCTGCAATTGAGCCTACAGGGCGACCTGCAACCCGAAGGCGACTGGCCGGTAAAACTACAGGCGCAATTGCAGTTGCCTGCGGTAGACGAAAAACCCTGGCAACTGGCACTGACGGCCAATGGCCAAATGCAGAAGACGTTGGAACTCGCCGGCACCAGCAGTGGTTACCTCGATGCCACAGTGAGCGGGCAGTTGCAGGCACTGGCCGAGCACCTGCCGGCGACCTTGCACATCCGCTCCGAGGCGTTCAAGCCGGCTGGTGCGTTGCCTGACACCCTGCAATTGAACGCGCTCGAGCTCGATGCCAAGGGCGATCTGCTCGATGGCTATAAACTGTCCGGTAAGGCCAGCCTGCCGGCCGAGCAGTCACCGATCGCCTTGCTCCTGTCCGGTCTGGTCGACAGCAAAGGCGCCAGGCTCGATGCCCTGGACCTGACCGCCAGCGACAGCCAACGGGTCAAGCTGCAAGCCACGGCTGACTGGCAGCAAGGCCTGAGCGCCGATGCGCAGCTGGACTGGCAGGACTTCCCGTGGTTGCGCCTGTACCCGATGGAGACCCCGCCCGAAGTCACCCTCAAACGCTTCAATACCCAGGTGCATTATCGCGATGGCAATTACCAGGGGACTTTCACGGGGGACCTGGACGGCCCGGCGGGAGCGTTCAGCATCGCCAGCCCGTTCGAAGGTGACCTCACCCAGGTGAAACTGCCGCAGTTGGCGCTGACCGCCGGCCAAGGCAAGGCAGCCGGCAGTGTCGCCGTACGTTTTGCCGACACCCTGGCCTGGGATGTCGACCTGCAGCTCTCCGCGCTCGACCCGGCCTATTGGCTGGCCGAATTGCCGGGTACCCTGGCGGGGCCACTGCGCAGCAAAGGCGAACTCAAAGGCGATGCGCTTACCTTGGATGCCCAGCTTGACCTCAAGGGCCGCCTGCGTGGCCAGCCAGCCATGCTCAAGGCCGAGACCCAGGGGGCAGGGCAAAACTGGACCCTGGGCACACTGGCCATCCAGCTGGGTGACAACCGCATCAACGGCAGTGGCAGCTTGCAACAGCGCCTGGCTGGGCGAATCGACCTTGACTTGCCGCGCCTCGGCCAGCTGTGGCCGAGGCTACAAGGCCGGGTCAAGGGCCGGCTGGATGTCGCCGGCACCTTGCAGGCCCCGCAAGGTACGCTCACCCTGCAGGGCCAGCGCTTGGCCCAGGCCGAAAACCGCCTGCAGCAGTTGGACCTGGATGCCCGCCTGGACAACGCCCAACGCGGTGTAGTCGAGCTCAAGGCAACCGGTATCCACCTGGGTGACACAGCCTTGGGCACGTTGCAGGCCAACGGCAAGGGCGACATTCGCCAACAGGCCTTGACCCTGGCGCTGGACGGCCCGCAGCTCAAGCTCGACCTTGGCCTGGATGGCCAGTTGAACAAAGGTGACTGGCGCGGCCGACTGGCCACTGGCCGAATCCAGGCCGGTGGCCAGGAGTGGCAGTTGCAGGCGCCTGCACGCCTGCAGCGGCTGGCCAGCGGCCAGCTCGACTTCGGGGCCCACTGCTGGCGCTCCGGCCAGGCAAGCCTGTGTGGCGACGACCAGCGACTGGCCCCCGAACCGCGCCTGCGCTACCACCTCAAGCAGTTCCCGCTGGGCAGCCTGGCCCAGTGGCTGCCGAAGGACTTTGCCTGGCAAGGCCTGCTCAATGCCGACATCAACCTGGACATCCCGGCCAGCGGCCCAAAGGGCACTGTCGTGGTCGATGCCAGTGGCGGCACCCTGCGCGTGCGCGACAAAGGCCGCTGGATCGATTTCCCTTATCAGGCCCTGCGCCTGGACAGCACGTTGGCACCGCGGCGTATCGATACGCGCCTGGCGTTTCGCGGTGAGCGCCTGGGTGAGCTGAACGTCAACGCGCGGCTCGATCCGCTGGGCAAGAACAAACCGTTGTCGGGTGATTTCCGCCTGGCCGGGCTGGACCTGTCGGTGGCCCGCCCATTCGTGCCCATGGTCGAACGCCTGGCCGGGCAGCTCAATGGCAGTGGTCGGCTTTCAGGCACCTTGCTGGCGCCTCAGGTCAACGGCAACCTGATGCTCAGCGGAGGCGAAGTCAGTGGCGCCGAGCTGCCGGCCAGCCTTCAGGACCTGTCATTGCAGGCGCTGATTGCCGGCGAGCAGGTGCAGCTCAACGGTAACTGGCGCAGTGGCGAGGCGGGACGTGGCCAGTTGAGCGGCAACCTCACCTGGGGGCAGGCACTGGGCATGGACGTGCGTCTGCAAGGCCAGCAACTGCCGGTCGCGGTCGAGCCCTACGCCACACTGGAAGTTGCCCCGGACCTGACTTTGCGCCTGATCGATGACAAGCTGGCGGTGACCGGCAAGGTGCAGGTACCCAAGGGCAAGATCACTGTACGTGAGCTGCCGCCGTCCACGGTCAAGGTGTCGGATGACACGGTAATCGTCGGTCATCAGACCGAGGAAGGCAAACCCCCCATGGCCATGGCCATGGACATCGATGTCGAAGTCGGCCGCGACAAGCTGTCGTTCAGCGGTTTCGGGCTGACTGCCAACCTGCTGGGTCATGTGCACATCGGCGATAACCTCGATACCCGTGGCGAACTGAGCCTGGCAGACGGCCGCTACCGTGCCTACGGCCAGCGCCTCACCATCCGCCGGGCGCGTCTGCTGTTCGCCGGCCCGATCGACCAGCCGTATCTGGACATCGAAGCGATCCGCAAGGTTGACGATGTGATAGCCGGCATCCGCCTGAGCGGCAGCGCCGAGCAGCCGACGACCAAAGTGTTCTCGGAGCCGGCCATGAGCCAGGAGCAGGCGCTTTCGTACCTGGTCTTGGGCCGACCATTGGGCAATACCGGCGAAGATAACAACATGCTCGCCGAGGCAGCGCTGGGCCTGGGCCTTGCCGGGAGCGCCGGCATTACCGGCAGCCTGGCGTCGAGCCTGGGGATCGACGACTTTCAACTGGATACCGAAGGTTCTGGCAACAGCACCAGCGTGGTCGCCAGCGGTAACATCACCGAGAAGCTCAGCCTTCGTTACGGGGTGGGCGTGTTCGAACCGGCCAACACGATCGCGTTGCGTTACAAGCTGAGCAAGAAGGTCTACCTCGAGGCCGCCAGTGGGCTGGCAAGCTCACTGGACATCTTCTACAAGCGCGACTTCTAGGCCCGCAGCGTGGCGGCCATCAACGGACGGTGGCCGCCTCGATGAACTCGTTGGTGTCGGGTGAGGGCGGTGGGGTGGTGGCGCGTACCGGGACGATCAGGTTGGTGTATTCCTCGATCAACCGGTTCAGGGCCTCTGGCGGTTCGCTCGCCTGGAACTGCATGCGGATCTGCACTTCGTCCGGGTCGCGGTTTTCGCCCTGACGGCCTTGGCCACCAATGGTGACCTTGAAGCTCGCGGCCTTGCTCTCGCTCGCGGTCAGCAGTGCCTGCTGCGCCTCGGTGCCTTTGACCCTTACCGAAAGGTCGACCTGCATGCGCTCAAGGGCCAGGCCTTTAGGTGACACCAGCGCAAACAGGGGGACGCGCATGATGTGCTGCCCATCCATGGCCACCTCGACCATCTTGGCTTTCATGGGGGCGCCCAGCGCTTCTGTGTCGCACTCGAAAAACTGGTCGAACAGGTTGATGTACTGCTGAGCAATCAGGCTGTTGGTGGCACTGGCGGCTTCTTGCAGGCCGCGGGTAATTTCACGCAGGTCAATGGAGGTCATGGGGGCGGGGGGCTTTTGCAATGATTCGACTCCTCAGGCCAGGGTGTGCCCCTCCCGCTACCGGCAGGAGGGGCTATGGGTCAAGCGCTAGCGTTTTACGGGGTCGGTAGGTTTGCAGGCGCAGCCCGTTTCAAGGTGTCCGCCTGGGATATTTCGTCCGGGCTTTCCAGTTCGGCGGTTCGGACAATGGTTGGCTTGGTTGCGGCGTCAGTGAGGAACTCGATTACCCTCATCATCGCTTCGGGCGGTTCCTGACGCTTCAGGGTCGTGTTGAAGGCATAGCGGGCACGGGTATCTGTTTTGCGGGTTTGCGTGGATTTGTGGCTCACGCTGCCTTTCACGTTCAGCCTGAACGGCCCCCATCCCAGTGAGCCGGTGGCTTCTGCATTCATGTCCTTGCTGGAAACATCTTCCGACATCTGGTTGATAATTAGCTCGAACTCTACAGTGCCCTCTTCGATGGAAATGTTCGGGTGGGTAATGGCCGCCATCAGCGGCACTTTCATGGTCTTGCTGACCACGCCTTTGTATTCGCCCTGTTCGTCGACAATGGTTTCGTCGTAGTCGAACTGGATGGCCACTGCCTTGCCATCCTGGACGCATACCTGCATCAGGAAATCGGCGTACGATTTGCTGGCGGTTACCTGCGCCTGCACCATGGCCTGCAAGGGGCCGGCGATCATGCGGTCCATCGGCAGGGCATTGATCACGGAGCCTATAAGGCTGTTATCTAACGGCATATCGGGAAGCTCGCTCTATCTAGTGGGTTAAGGCAGCCGCGAATAGCAGCCAAGGTGGTCGGGCGTCAGCGCTCGCAAAGCTCCTGGCGCCGGATGTTGCCGATCTGCCGCAGGCTCAGGCCGTACTTGTTGGCCAGCAGGCTGCGGGACAAACCGTTGGCGCTTTCCTTCTGGATCTGCTGGTTGCGCAGCTGACGCAGAAAGTGGTCAGCCTTGGGGATCTCCAGGGCGACCCCGGCAAAGCGCTTGATCAGTGCGTCGAGCGCTTCGGCCGGCAGCACGTCAGCGAGCTTGGTGCGCTCGCGGTGCTTGGGGATGTACTTGGGCCTGCCGCCGTAGGCGCAGGTCAGCTGGTAGGCGTTTTCGATGCCGATACAGTCGATCAGGGCCTGCAGCGAGTGGGGCAGTTGGCTGATATCGATCTGGCTCAAATCTGGCATTTGCATATGGCGCTCCTTCGGGGTGGATGGGATGTGCGACCCGATCACCCACGGCGTTATGTCGAAGGTGTGAGCAAATTCTGTGCGACAGCCGAGGCGCGTCGCTAGGCGGCATATGGGTTGGGGGTTGTAGCTTCGGTGAACAGGATTTGCAGGCAGCGATATCTGGCGCTGTAGGAAATGGCGTGGACATCTGGCTGCGCCTCCTGGTTTCCTGTCGGGGCGCTCGCGATGATGTGCAGTGGGTACAGCACCCCTCAATCGCACGGGTAGCTGCTCAGCAAACTGGCGCTACCCAGATAGGCTTGAGGGGTGGCGCGCATGCTCGGCGGCAACGTGCGCCAATCGACCAGCAGGCACAGCGCGTGCAACGGCTGGCCGTTGCGCTGGCCGATGACCTGGTCGGCAAAGTGGCGGCGGTACAGTACCTGGGTCTGATTCAGTGGCTGTGCCTGGTCGGCCTGCGCCAGCGTTTGTCGGGCCAGGTCGGGCAAGCGGGCTGTGGGCCCGCTGAAATGTACCGGTGCGGCGTCGGTCTGCAGGTAGCCGGCCTGGCGTACGCGTTGCCACAGTTGTTGCCATTGGCTGGCACCGGCATGGGTGGCCAACTCGCGGCCCAGTTCGAGCAGGTGTTCGGTCGGCGTCTGCTGGGTGTCCAGTGCATGAAGGGAGAGCGGGGTCAGTAACAGCGATGCGAACAGCAGGGGTTTGTACATGGTGCCTCCGGCGTGGGTGCTAGGAAGCCCCATGCTTTCAGGCTGACGTCACCCCACCCAGCAGGAAATCCAGCGCCGGGGGCGGTGACCGTTGTATCATTGCCGCGGCTCGTTGCGAGCCATTTGCCCCTGATGTTGCAAGGAACATTCGATGACACACGTGCAGCGCCTCAAATATTCACTTCTGATCATCCTGGTGGTACTGGGCCTGATGCTGGGCCTGTCCCACCTGCAGAAGCAGGGCACGATCAGTGAGCAGACCTTCCAGATGCTGGCCATCGCCATTGCCGTGGTGGTCGTGGTGATCAACGGCATTCTGCGGCGCAAGGTCAAGCCCTGATCTGCGCGGGCCGGCCAGGTATGGCCGGCCATGCGCTCAGCGCGAGGGTGTTTGCTCCAGTACGGCGCGCGCCTGGGGGTTGAGCCTGTAGCACTTGTCGCTACCCAGTTGTATGACGCCTTCGGTGCACAGGCGCTTGAGCACTTCACGCACACTGAGGAACGACAGCGGGATATCCAGTTGTTCCAGTTGTGCGTGCACCCCGCGCACGCCAATACTGCGGCCATTGCGGTCGGCGGCGTGCAAGGCGTCAATAACCTTGAGGCGGATCAGGCTGGTGCGCAGGCCGAAGGTGCGCAACAGCTCGCGGATCTGTTCGTTGCCGATTCGTTCTTCAGCAAACACGTCCTGTCCCTTGGACGTTTTGCCTGGGACGCGCCCGGCCTGGACCGAGGTTTGCGGGTTGTACATGCGAATGCTCCTTTTCGTGGACGAACCCGAAATGTGGGTGGCTCACTTACTAGGACGAATGAGCACGCAAAAACTGCAACCCATTCGTGAAAAAAAATGCCTGTTTCTCATCAAGACGTTCCATCGCCTTGTAATACGTAAAATATTCATCTGGCCATTCGTCTGATCGGGATGACCCCCGAACCCGAGGAGTGCCCGTGTTTCCATTTTGCCGTCCCATGACCTGCGCCGGCCTGGCCGCTGCCCTGGTGGCCTTCAGCGTCGGTGTGCAGGCGCAGCCCGCGCCAGCCGACGCCAGTGCCCAGATCCGCTATACCCGTTACGGCGTACCGCATATCGTGGCCAAGGATGAGCGTGGCCTGGGCTATGGCGTCGGCTATGCCTACGCCCAGGACAACCTATGCCTGCTCGCCAATGAAGTGCTGACCGTGAGCGGTGAGCGCTCACGCTATTTCGGCGCCAAGGGCCAGACCCTGGAGCAGCGTGACAACCTGGCCAGCGACCTGTTCTTCACCTGGCTCAATAGCCCAGCGGCGGTCGATGCCTTCCTGCAGGCGCAACCCGCGTCGGTGCAGGCATTGCTGGCGGGATACGCCAGCGGCTACAACCGGGCGTTGGTCGAACGCCGTCGTCAAGGGCTGCCCGCCGAGTGTGGCGATGGTGAGTGGGTGCGGCCCATCAGCAGCCAGGATCTGGTCAAACTGACCCGCCGGTTACTGGCCGAGGGCGGTGTCGGGCAGTTCGTCGAGGCGTTGGCAGGGGCGCAACCGCCAACGCTGGCCCGTGCGCAATCGTCAGCGGGCTTTGCCAGCGCGTTGGCCCGGCAGGAGCGGTTCGCCGCGGAGCGCGGCAGCAATGCGGTGGCAGTAGGCGCGCAGCGTTCAGCCAATGGCCGCGGCCTGTTGCTGGCCAACCCGCACTTCCCGTGGATGGGCGGCATGCGCTTCTACCAGATGCAACTGACCATTCCCGGCCAGCTTGATGTGATGGGCGCGGCGCTACCGGGCCTGCCGGTGGTCAACATCGGTTTCAACCAGCACCTGGCGTGGACGCACACCGTCGACACCTCCAAGCACTTCACGCTCTACCGCCTGCAACTCGACCCCAAAGACCCGACCCGCTATGTGCTCGATGGCAAGTCGCTGCCTATGGCCCGGCAAACCATCCGTGTCGCGGTAAAAGGCACGGATGGCAGCCTGAGCCAGATTGAGCGGCAGGTTTACAGTTCGCAGTTCGGCCCGGTGGTGCAATGGCCAGGCCGCCTGGACTGGGATGCGCAGGCGGCCTACAGCGTGCGAGACGCCAACCTCGAGAACTCACGGGTGTTGCAGCAGTGGTACCAGATCAACCGAGCCGACAGCCTGGCGGCATTGAAGGGATCGGTCGAGCAGTTGCAAGGTATCCCTTGGGTCAACACGCTGGCCGTGGATCAGGGAGGGCGGGCCTTGTACCTGAACCAGTCGGTAGTGCCCTATGTCGACCAGCAACTGTTGGATACCTGCAGCAACCCGCAGGCGCAAGGGCGCCTGGTGGTGCTGGATGGCTCGCGTAGCGCATGCCAGTGGAAGGTTGACGCGCAGGCGGCGCAACCGGGCATCTTCCCGGCGCGGCTGCTGCCAAGCCTGGAGCGTGAAGACTTCGTACAGAACTCCAACGACCCGGCCTGGATGGCCAACCCGGCGCAGCCGCTGACCGGCTACTCGCCACTGGTCAGCCGCAATGACCAACCACTGGGCATGCGTGGCCGCTTTGCCTTGCAACGCCTGCAGGGCAAAGCCCGGTTAGGTGTAGATGAATTGCAGCGCATGGTCACCGATGAAGAGGTGTACCTGGCCAGCCTGGTGTTGCCAGACCTGCTGCAATGGTGCAAGGGCGCCAGCGCAGATGTGCAGGCCGTGTGCAGCAGCCTGGCCGCCTGGAACGGCAAGGCCGACCTCGACAGTGGTATGGGCCTGGTGCACTTCCAGAACCTGTTCAATGCGCTGGCCGAGCACCCTGAAAGCTGGCGAGTGGCATTCAACCCGGCCGATCCGCAGCACACCCCGCGCGGCCTGGCTGTCGAGCAGGCGGCGGTAAGCAGGCTGGTTCATCAGGCAGCACTGGCGTCGCTCAAGCAGGTCAGTGAAAGCGGCGTTGCCGGGGCGGCACGCTGGGGGCAGGTGCAACAGGCCCTTGATGGTACGCCGGTACCAGGCGGCCCGCAGGCGCTAGGGGTGTACAACGCGATCTACAGCGTGCCGCACGGGCAGGGCAAGCGGCTGGTGGTGAGTGGCACCAGCTACCTGCAACTGGTCAGCTTTACCGACAAGGGGCCAGAAGCCCGTGGCCTGCTTGCGTTTTCCCAGTCGAGTGAAAAGGCTTCGGCGCATGCCAGTGACCAGACCAAGGCCTTTGCGGCCAAGCAACTGGCGCTGATTCCGTTTACCGAGGCGCAGATCAAGGCAGATCCTGAGTACCGGGAAGTGGTGATCAGTGAGCGGGACAAGGGGGCGGTAGTCAGCCAGCCCTGAGGCGTCAGCCTGCGCCGGCCCATTCGCGGGTAAACCCGCTCCTACAGGGGCCTGCGGGCTTGCCCGCGAGGCCCTGTAATGTCAGGAAAACTCGAACGGCGCCAACTGAAAGCCCTGTTCGTCAACCTGCAAGGCCCAACCGCGGCGGTCCCAGTCGCCCAGCACTATACGCCGTGCCGGCTGGCCATCGACCACCAGCTTGTGAATCGCCGGCCGATGGGTATGGCCATGCACCAGGGTGCGCACGCCATGCGCCGCCATCACCTTGGGTACTTCTTCCGGCGTGACGTCGACGATTTCGGTGGACTTCATCCGCACTTGCGTGCGGCTTTCGCTGCGCAGCTTGCGTGCCAGCTTGTAGCGGGCCGACAGCGGCAGGTGGCGCAGGATCCACAAGCTCAGCGGATTGCGCAGCAGGCGGCGCATCTTGATGTAGCCCAGGTCGCGGGTGCACAGGGTGTCGCCATGCATCAGCAGCACCTGTTCACCACCCAGCTCGATCACGCTGGGGTCGTTCAACAGCGTGCAGCCCGCAGCTTTGCAAAAGGCCTGGCCAATCAGGAAGTCACGGTTGCCATGCATCAGGTAGATGGCCGTGCCACTGTCGCTCAGCCGGCGCATGGCCTGGCAGATCGACTGCTGGAAGGGCGTCATGGCATCGTCGCCAATCCACGCTTCGAAGAAGTCACCAAGGATGTACAGGGCCTTGGCATGGCGGGCGCGGCCATCGAGCAGATCAAGAAACGCCCGGGAAATATCCGGGCGTTCTTCTTGCAGGTGCAGATCAGAGATCAGCAGAATCACTCAATGATCTCGGCTTTCTCGATGATCACGTCGTCCTTCGGTACGTCCTGGTGGCCAGCTTTGGAACCGGTGGCCACTTTTTCGATGGCGTCGACCACTTCACGGCCTTCGATCACTTCACCGAATACGGCATAACCCCAGCCTTGCACGTTCTTGCCGCTGTGGTTGAGGAAGTCGTTGTCGGAGGCGTTGATGAAGAACTGCGCCGAGGCGGAGTGCGGCTCCATGGTACGGGCCATGGCAATGCTGTACTTCTTGTTCTTCAGGCCGTTGTCGGCTTCGTTCTGGATGCTGGCGCGGGTTTTCTTCTGGCTCATGCCGGCCTCGAAGCCGCCGCCCTGGATCATGAAGCCTTTGATCACACGGTGGAATACGGTGCCATTGTAGTGGCCGTCCTTGACGTACTGAACGAAGTTTTCGGTAGTCAGCGGCGCTTTCTCGGCGTCCAGTTGCAGGACGATGTCGCCGTGGTTGGTGCTCAGTTTGACTTTGGACATGCTGAAACTCGCTCTTTCAAGGCAATCAGAAATTAGGGTGCGCAGGGCGCGGGTTATCACCAGACGCAGGATCAGGCGATCGCGACACATGGCGCGCACTGGCCATTTTGCCAGGCTGCGGCAAAAAGCCGTGATAAATCACATCAGTTTGTCCGGGCGCGGCTGTCAGCAGCTTGACTGCTTCGGCTATGATAGGCCCTTTGATTCAATCGGCCTACCCAGGCTGGACACACGCATTCAAGGATCCTATGAGCAAGCCCACTGCCGACAACGCGCCCAACGCCGCTGCCAAAGGCGCCCCCGCTGTCCCTGCGAACTTCCTGCGGCCGATCATCCAGGCCGACCTGGACTCGGGCAAGCACAGCAGCATCGTCACCCGTTTCCCGCCGGAGCCCAATGGTTACCTGCACATCGGCCACGCCAAGTCGATCTGCGTCAACTTCGGCCTGGCCAAGGAATTCGGCGGCGTCTGCCACCTGCGTTTCGACGATACCAACCCGGCCAAGGAAGACCAGGAGTACATCGACGCCATCCAGAGCGATGTCAAATGGCTGGGCTTCGAGTGGGGCGGCGACGTGCGTTACGCCTCCGACTACTTCGACCAGCTGCACGACTGGGCGGTCGAGCTGATCAAGCGCGGCAAGGCCTACGTCTGCGACCTTACTCCCGAGCAAGCCAAGGAATACCGCGGCAACCTCAAGGAGCCGGGCAAGAACAGCCCGTTCCGCGAGCGCAGCGTGGAAGAAAACCTCGACCTGTTCGCCCGCATGAAGGCCGGCGAGTTCAAGGACGGCGAGCGTGTGCTGCGGGCCAAGATCGACATGGCCTCGCCAAACATGAACCTGCGCGACCCTATCCTGTACCGCATTCGCCATGCTCACCACCACCAGACCGGCGACAAGTGGTGCATCTACCCCAACTACGACTTCACCCACGGCCAGTCGGACGCCATCGAGGGCATTACCCACTCGATCTGCACCCTGGAGTTCGAAGGGCATCGTCCGCTGTACGACTGGTTCCTCGACAACCTGCCGGTGCCGGCACACCCGCGCCAGTACGAGTTCAGCCGCCTGAACCTGAACTACACCATTACCTCCAAGCGCAAGCTCAAGCAGCTTGTGGACGAGAAGCACGTCGACGCCTGGGACGACCCACGCATGTCGACCCTGTCCGGCTTCCGTCGCCGTGGCTACACGCCGGCTTCTATCCGCAACTTCTGCGAAATGATCGGCACCAACCGTTCCGACGGTGTGGTCGACATGTCGATGCTCGAGTTCAGCATCCGTGACGACCTGGACCGCACCGCGCCACGCGCGATGTGCGTGCTGCGCCCGCTGAAAGTGGTCATCACCAACTACCCGGAAGGCCAGGTCGAGCAGCTTGAGCTGCCACGTCACCCGAAGGAAGACATGGGCGTGCGTGTGCTGCCGTTCTCCCGCGAGCTGTACATCGACCGCGACGACTTCATGGAAGAACCGCCGAAGGGCTACAAGCGCCTGGAACCGGCCGGTGAAGTGCGCCTGCGCGGCAGCTACGTGATTCGTGCTGACGAAGCGATCAAGGACGCCGACGGCAACATCGTCGAACTGCGTTGCTCGTACGACCCCGACACCCTGGGCAAGAACCCTGAAGGCCGCAAGGTCAAGGGCGTGATCCACTGGGTGCCGGCCGAAGGCAGCGTCGAGTGCGAAGTGCGCCTGTACGACCGCCTGTTCCGCTCGCCGAACCCGGAAAAGACCGAGGAGGGCGGCAGCTTCCTGGACAACATCAACCCTGCTTCGCTGCAAGTGCTCAGCGGTTGCCGTGCCGAGCCGTCGCTGGCCCAGGCGCAGCCCGAGGACCGCTTCCAGTTCGAGCGCGAAGGCTACTTCTGCGCCGACCTGAAAGACAGCCAGCCGGGTCGCCCGGTGTTCAACCGCACTGTCACCCTGCGTGACTCCTGGGGCAGCTGAGGAACCGCCGTGCTTACCATCTACAACACCCTGAGCAAAGCGAAGGAAACCTTCAAGCCGCTGGATGGCAACAAGGTGCGCATGTACGTGTGCGGCATGACCGTGTACGACTACTGCCACCTTGGTCATGGCCGCAGCATGGTGGCGTTCGACCTGGTCACCCGCTGGCTGCGCAAGAGCGGCTACGAGTTGACCTATGTGCGCAACATCACCGACATCGATGACAAGATCATCAACCGGGCCAACGAGAACGGCGAAACCTTCGACGCCCTCACTGCCCGCATGATCGACGCGATGCACGAAGACGAGCGTCGCCTGAACATTCTGCCGCCGGATCAGGAGCCGCGTGCCACCGACCATATCGCCGGCATGCACGCGATGATCCAGACGTTGATCGACAAAGGGTACGCCTACGCGCCAGGCAATGGCGACGTGTACTACCGGGTTGGCAAGTTCGTCGGCTACGGCAAGCTGTCGCGCAAGAAGATCGAAGACCTGCGTATCGGTGCACGCATCGAGGTCGACGAAGCCAAGCAGGACCCGCTCGACTTCGTCCTGTGGAAGGGCGTCAAGCCGGGCGAGCCAAGCTGGGAATCGCCATGGGGCCCGGGTCGTCCGGGCTGGCACATCGAGTGCTCGGTCATGTCCACCTGCTGCCTGGGCGAGAGCTTCGACATTCACGGTGGCGGCAGCGACCTGGAGTTCCCGCACCACGAGAACGAGATTGCCCAGAGCGAGGCGGCCACTGGCAAGCAGTACGCCAACGCCTGGATGCATTGCGGCATGATCCGTATCAACGGCGAGAAGATGTCCAAGTCGTTGAACAACTTCTTCACCATCCGCGACGTGCTCGAGAAGTACCACCCGGAGGTGGTGCGCTACCTGCTGGTGGCCAGCCACTACCGCAGCGCGATCAACTACTCGGAAGACAGCCTGCGTGACGCCAAGGGCGCGCTGGAGCGCTTCTACCACGCCCTGCGCGGCCTGCCACGGGTGGCGGCCAAGGGTGGCGAAGCGTTTGTCGAGCGCTTCAGCGTGGCGATGAACGACGACTTCGGCACCCCCGAAGCCTGTGCGGTCCTGTTCGACCTGGTGCGCGAGATCAACCGCCTGCGCGACAGCGACGTGGAGGCCGCTGCTGGCCTGGCCGGTCGACTGCGCGAGCTGGGTGATGTACTGGGTGTGCTGCAACTGGAGGCCGATGACTTCCTGCGTGCTGGTGCCGAAGGCAAGGTCGATGCGGCTGAAGTCGAAGGCTTGATCCAGGCGCGCCTGAAGGCGCGTGCGGACAAGAACTGGGCTGAGTCTGACCGCATTCGCGATCAGCTGACCGCCATGGGTGTAGTGCTGGAGGACAGCAAGGGCACGACTACCTGGCGTCTGGCTGACTGAAGTAACTGGGGCTGCACCGCAGCCCCAGCTTTTATTTGCTTAGACCCGCAAGCGGGCAGTGCAATACCAGCCTGGCCCCACCCAACTCGCTTCCCCCAATCTCCAGCCCGAAACCATGCAGGTCGACGATCGCCGCCACGATCGACAACCCCAGCCCGAAGCCGGCATGGCGGTGGCCTTCATCGCTGCGATAGAACCGTTTCAGTACAGCCGTTCGCTCTGCTTCGGGAATACCAGGCCCGCTATCCTCGATCGCCATGTGTACGCCGCTGTCATCCTGCGTGGCGGTGATGCGCACCCGACCACCCTCGGGCGTGAACTTGATCGCGTTACCCACCAGATTCGCCAAGGCCTCGAACAGCAGTTCGCGGTCGCCGTGCAACGCCGGTAGCTGCGCAGGTTGGTGCAATTGCAGTTGAATGCCGCCATCCTCGGCCAATGGCAGGTAAAAATCATGCAGTTCTACCAGCAGCTCATGCGGGTCAAGCTGGATGAAGCCGGCGCGGCGCTGGCGGTCTTCCAGCTCGCTGATGCGCAACAACCCGCGAAAGCGCGCCATCAAGGTGTCGGTTTCGCCAATGGCCTGGTCCAGCGCTTCGGCTTGCGCAGAATCCACGTCGCTTTGCTGGCGAATACGGTACAGCTGGGCGCGCAGGCGGGTCAGCGGTGTGCGCAGGTCATGGGCAATGTTGTCGCACACGCCCTTGACCTCATGCATCAGCCGTTCGATACGGTCGAGCATGGCATTGACGATCGCCGCAAGCATGTCCAGCTCGTCGCGGCGGGCCGACAGTGGCAGGCGGTGGGTCAGGTCGCCGGCGACGATCAGTTCGGCCTGGGCCTGGATCGCCCGTATACGCTTGAGCGGCCTGCGCCGTAGCAGGTACCAACCGGCAAAACCCGGGATCAGGGTCAGCGAAATGCCCCAGAGCAGGGCGTGCAGGATGATCCGGGTAACCACGAACAGCGAGCCATTGTCACGCACCAGCACCAGCCACCGGCCATCCTGTACCTTGATTGCCACCGCGTCGCAGCTGTCGCGGGGCATGCGTGGGTCGTCGGCATCCAGGCAGCGTTCCAGCTCATGGATCTTGCCATCCAGTCTGAGCTCTGGGGGCAGGGCTCGCACGGTGCCGCCAATCGGGTTGAGCTGGCTATCGAACAGGCCGTAGGCGTCAAAGCTGCGCTCCTCGAAGGCCTGGCTGGCGATCAGGGCGTCGTCCAGTTGCTTGCCGCTCATGTGGGCGAACAGGTGCTGGCGCTGCAGCATGGAATGACGGGTGAGTTTGTTCAGGTAGCTGGAGACCTCGAAGTACAGCACCCCCATGAGGATGCTGCTCCAGGCCACGAACAGAAAGCTGTACAGCGCCAGCAGGCGGCTGGTAGAAGAACTCCAGCCTTTAGACGGGTTCAGCAATGGCATAGCCGGAGCCCCGTACCGTACGGATCAGCGGCGACTGGCCGGGTGAGTCGATCTTCTTGCGCAGGCGGCCGATGTGCACGTCGATCAGGTTGGTGCCCGGATCGAAGTGATAGCCCCAGACTTCCTCGAAAATCATCATCCGCGTGATCACCTGGCCGCTGTGGCGCATCAGGTACTCCAGCAGCTTGTACTCGGTGGGCAACAGGTTGAGGGTGTTGTCACCGCGGCGCGCCTCGTGGCTGATCAGGTCCAGCTGCAGATCGGCAACCTGCAAGCGGGTCTGGGTCGTGGGTACGCTGTTACGGCGCAGCAATACCTCGACTCGCGCGGCCATTTCGTCGGAGGCGAACGGCTTGGTCAGGTAGTCGTCTCCGCCGGCACGCAGGCCGCGCACCCGCTCATCGACGTCGGAGAGGGCGCTGATCATCAGGATCGGCGTAGCGATCTTGAGGTTGCGCAGGGTGGTGACGATGGTCAGGCCGTCGACCTCGGGCAGCATGCGGTCCAGGGTGATCAGGTCGTAGCCGCCCGCAATGGCTTTGGCCAGGCCTTCACGGCCATTGTCGGCCCAATCCACTTCCAGACCGTGGCTGGTCAGTTCGGCGACGATTTCCTGGCCGGTGACGGCGTCGTCTTCGATGGTCAGTACGCGAGGCATGCTGGTTCCTGGGCATCTAATGGAGATCTGATTGTGCCAAAGAATAGACAACCGGCGATTTAAGAAAAATTCATCTAGCGGGCACCGATGCCTTCGGCGTGCATGATCTGCGCAATGATCGGTACCGGTGTCATCAGGTGCGAGCGCATCATGGCGCTGGCAGTTTTGGCATCCCGGGCGAGGATCACCTCGACCAGTGCCGCATGCTCCTGGCGCTTGAGCGCCAGCGCCTCTTCGGAAAACACCGTCTGCGTCAGCCACAGGTGGCGGTAGCGCTCGGCCTGGTCGAACAGGTAGGTGCGTGCCTGCAGCAGGTGCTTGGAGCCGCAGCCCGAGGCAATGGCAGTATGGAACGCCTTGTGCCGCTCGTCCCACACATCCAGCCGCTGCTCGCGGGTTTTTACTTCCACCACCTTGGCCAATGTATGCGAGTGGGCCAGCACCGATGCCTCCCAGGCGTCATCGCCGCGCTCGATGGCCAAGGCAATGATCATCGCTTCCAGGTTGGCGCGGGCGTCGTAGATGTCGTTCATCTCATCCAGCGACATGGGCGCTACCCGGTAGCCTTTCTGGCTGATCGCGTTGACCAGGTGCTCGGCCACCAGTTGCGACAGTGCTTCGCGCAGCGGGCCCACACCCAGGTCGTAGCGTTCCTTGAGGGTGCTCATCAACAGCTTTTCACCGGGCTTGAACACCCCGCGGATGATGTCCTTCTTGAGCCTCTCATACCCGCTGAATGCTGAGTTTTGTCGGGGGGCGAGCGCTTCCAAGATCCTGTTCCTCAAAACGTTTTGCCGATCATACCGAAACCCTCTGCTGACGAAAAACAATGGACAAACGCCGACAGTGTCGTTGAAACATAAAAATGTAGACATTTTCAGTTAGTGGCGATATTTTTACCTCGCCCGCACTGATCCAGGTCATGACCGGACGGCGCCATCTACTTTTTTAGCCAGGACACTGCCATGAACGCCTTTACGCAGATCGACGAACTTGTCATGCCACTGCCTCTCGAACCGCAGGGCTACACCATCGCCCCCTCGAAACAGTCGCCGCGCCTGCTGGAACTGACCTTTGCCCGGGAAACCGTCGAAGCGTTCGTGCAGGCCGTTGCCCAATGGCCGGTGCAGGCATTGGAGTACAAGTCGTTCCTGCGTTTTCGTGTAGGCGAAATCCTTGACGAGCTGTGCCAGGGCACGCTGCGTCCGGTGCTGCTCAACACCATCCTCGACCGTGCCACAGGCGGTATGCTGATTACTCCGATCGGCCTGGATGACGTGAGCCAGGCCGAGGACATGGTCAAGTTCACCACTGCCTGCGCTCACCTGATCGGCCGTTCCAACTATGACGCCATGAGTGGCCAGTTCTATGCGCGCTTCGTGGTGGTCAACAGCGACAACTCCGACAGCTACCTGCGCCAGCCGCACCGGGTCATGGAGCTGCACAACGACGGCACGTTCGTGAACCAGATCACCGACTACGTGCTGATGCTGAAGATCGACGAAAAGAACATGGAAGGCGGCAACTCGCTGCTGCTGCACCTGGACGACTGGGAGCAGTGCGAGGCGTTCTTCCGTCACCCTCTGGCCCGCCGCGAAATGCGCTGGACCGCACCGCCGAGCAAAAAGGTTGCCGAAGATGTGTTCCATTCGGTATTCGACACCGATGCCGAAGGCCGGCCGACCATGCGCTACATTGACCAGTTCGTGCAGCCGGAAAACTACGAGGAAGGTATCTGGCTGAACGCCTTGTCCGAGTCGCTGGAAGGCAGCGGCAAGAAGGTCTCGGTACCGGTAGGCGTAGGCAGTTTCCTGCTGATCAACAACCTGTTCTGGCTGCATGGCCGCGATCGCTTCACCCCGCACGAGGGCCTGCGCCGCGAACTGATGCGCCAGCGTGGTTACGTCGCCTTCCCCAAGCCGCTGTACCAGCGCGGGCAATAATGACAGGGCGCGGGGCGGGCGCCCGCCCACGCGTTTTTGCACAAAACTATGCCACCAGGCCCCGTGCGGGCTTATGGTGAGCCTGCCAGGCAATGCCTGCGTGTGAGGTAAGGCTGTGTACGATTTCATCATTATTGGCGGCGGGATTGTGGGCATGTCCACGGCCATGCACCTGATCAAGGTCTACCCGGACGCGAAGATGCTCCTGCTGGAGAAAGAGTCTGGCCCGGCTCGCCATCAGACCGGCCATAACAGCGGCGTGATCCACGCCGGCGTGTATTACACCCCCGGCAGTCTCAAGGCGCGCTTCTGCCTGGAAGGCAACAAGGCGACCAAAGCCTTCTGCACCCAGCACGGCATTCGCTTCGATGAGTGCGGCAAGCTGCTGGTAGCCACCAACGATCTGGAAATGCAGCGCATGAAGGCGCTGTGGGAGCGGACGGCGGCCAATGGCCTGGAACGCTACTGGCTGTCGGCCGACGAGTTGCGCGAGCGTGAGCCCAACATCGTCGGTATGGGGGGCATCTTCGTGCCGTCCAGCGGTATCGTCAATTACGCCCAGGTGACGGCTGCGATGGCCGCTGAGTTCCAGCGTGCCGGTGGCGAAATCCGCTATGGCGCAGAAGTGGTCGGCCTGCAGGAGCAGGCAAATGAAGTGATCGTGCGCACCCAGCGTGATGAACTGCACAGCCGTTTCCTGGTGACCTGCTCGGGGCTGATGGCTGACCGCGTGGTGGGCATGCTCGGGCTGCGTACCGAGTTCGTGATCTGCCCGTTCCGTGGCGAATACTACCTGCTGCCCAAGCAGCACAATCAGATCGTCAACCACCTGATCTACCCGATTCCCGACCCGTCGATGCCCTTCCTGGGGGTGCACCTGACCCGCATGATCGACGGCACCGTCACCGTTGGCCCCAACGCTGTGCTGGCGATGAAGCGCGAGGGCTACCGCAAGACCGATGTCAGCCCCAGCGACCTGTTCCAGACCCTGACCACGCCCGGCATCCTCAAGGTGCTGGCGAAGAACTTCCGCCCGGGCCTGATCGAGATGAAGAACTCGCTGTTCAAGGGCGGGTACCTCAAGCAGGTGCAGAAGTACTGCCCGAGCATTACCAAAGCCGACCTCACGCCTTACCCGGCCGGCGTGCGTGCCCAGGCGGTGTCGCGCGACGGCAAGCTGATCGACGATTTCCTGTTCGTCAACACCGCGCGCACTGTCAATGTGTGCAACGCACCGTCGCCAGCCGCGACCTCGGCCATACCGATCGGCGCCTACATCGTCGAGAAAGTGTGCGAGCAGGTCGGCCTGCAGGGCGGCAACTTCCCCAAGGCCGACCGGTCGGCTAGCCAGAGGGCTGCCAGCTGACAGCCCGGTAACACCTTCTGCGGTTTCGTTTTACTCAACCCGTACTGCCCTGCTCACCATTCAGGGCAGGGCGGGCTTTTTCGCGCCTGCGTCGGTGACGTGCAGCCGGCGGCCCCTGCGTGGGCATGACAAAAACAACAAGGTAGCGCCATGCAAACCCACAAGAACAATTTGAGTCATGGATTGAAATCACGGCATGTCACCATGCTGTCCATTGCCGGCGTGATCGGCGCCGGGCTGTTTGTCGGCTCTGGCCGCGCCATCGCCGAAGCGGGGCCTGCCACCATCCTGGCCTATATCCTGGCGGGCGGCCTGGTGGTGCTGGTGATGCGCATGCTGGCCGAAATGGCGGTTGCCTCCCCGGACACCGGCTCGTTCTCAACCTACGCTGACCTCGCCATCGGCAAATGGGCCGGTTACACCATCGGTTGGCTGTACTGGTGGTTCTGGGTGCTGATCATTCCGATCGAGGCCAATATCGCCGCTACCATCATCAACTCCTGGGTCCCGCAGCTGGAGATCTGGGTGTTGTCGTTGGTGATCACTTTGTTGCTGACGGCCACCAACCTGTTCAGCGTGAAGAATTACGGTGAGTTCGAGTTCTGGCTGGCACTGGTCAAGGTGGTGGCCATCGTCAGCTTCATCGCCCTGGGTGTTTGCGCCATTTTCGGCCTGTTGCCGGGGGCCGGCGTCAGCGGCGTCTCGCGTTTGTGGGATACGGGGGGCTTCATGCCCAACGGCTTTGGTGCGGTGCTGAGCGCGATGCTGATCACCATGTTCTCGTTCCTCGGGGCCGAGGTGGTGACCATTGCTGCGGCTGAATCCGACGAGGCGGGCAAGCATATTTCCAAGGCTACCAATTCGGTGATCTGGCGGATAACGCTGTTCTACATCCTGTCGATCTTCATCGTCATCGCACTGGTACCGTGGACTGACCCACGCCTGGCGACCGAAGGCTCTTATGTCACGGTGCTGGACACCCTCGGCGTGCCAAATGCCAAGGCCATCATCGACTTCGTGGTGCTGACGTCGGTGACCAGCTGCCTCAACTCGTCGCTGTACACCGCCTCGCGCATGGTCTATTCGCTTAGCCGCCGGGGTGATGCCCCGGCCTGTGCCCAGATAACCAGCCGCAGTGGTACACCCGTGGTGGCAGTCTTGTTGTCGACGGGGGCTGCATTCCTGGCGGTGATCGCCAACTACCTGGTGCCGGCCAAGGTGTTTGGCTTCCTCATGGCAAGCTCCGGCGCCATTGCCTTGCTGGTGTATCTGGTCATCGCCATTTCCCAGCTGCGCCTGCGCCAGCGCCTGACGGCACAGGGAAAGACACTGGGTTATCGCATGTGGCTGTTCCCGTGGCTGACCTGGGGCGTGATCCTGTTCATCAGCGGTGTACTGGTATTGATGCTGTTCCGCCCGGATCATCGCCTGGAAGTGGTCTCGACGATGGTGCTGGCGGTGTTGGTGGTGTGCTCGGGGGTGCTGGTGACCCGGCGCCGGGCGCGTGGCGGGGCCGTGGCTGGCGTAGGGCAGGGCGCCTGATTCGTCTGGCCTGAAGACAGACGAGCAAGTCGCATCAGGCTGTGAGAGGATGTCCGCCAACAAAGCCAGGACCCTGAACGCAGCCTGATGAAGACACCTAAAAGAATCGAACCGTTGATCGAAGACGGCCTTGTCGACGAAGTACTACGGCCGTTGATGAGTGGCAAGGAAGCCGCTGTGTACGTGGTGCGCTGTGGCAGCGAGGTACGCTGCGCCAAGGTCTATAAAGAAGCCAACAAGCGCAGTTTCCGCCAGGCCGCCGAATACCAGGAGGGCCGCAAGGTACGCAACAGCCGTCAGGCCCGGGCCATGGCCAAGGGCAGCAAGTACGGCCGCAAAGAAGCCGAAGATGCCTGGCAGAACGCCGAAGTGGCAGCGCTGTTCCGTTTGGCCGCCGCAGGTGTGAGGGTGCCCAAGCCTTACGACTTCCAGGACGGCGTGCTCCTGATGGAGCTGGTCACCGATGCCGATGGCGATGCGGCCCCGCGGCTGAACGACGTACACCTCGAAGCGGAGGATGCCCGTGCGTTCCACGCCTTCGTCATTCGCCAGGTCGTGCTGATGCTGTGCGCCGGAATGGTGCATGGCGACCTGTCCGAGTTCAACGTGCTGCTCGGCCCGGACGGGCCGGTGATCATCGACCTGCCGCAGGCAGTGGATGCAGCCGCCAACAACCATGCCTTCAGCATGCTGCAGCGCGATGTGGACAACATGGCCCACTATTTCGGGCGCTTTGCCCCGGAGCTGAAAAGCACCCGCTATGCGCAGGAGATGTGGGCGTTGTACGAGGCCGGCGAGTTGCTGCCCGACAGCCCGTTGACCGGGGTGTTCGAGGATGACGAACATGAAGCTGACGTAACCGGGGTGATGCGCGAGATCGACGCCGCCCGGATGGACGACGCTCGCCGCCGTGCAGCACGCGCCGAGGCCGAGCATGGGCCGGCCAAGGCAGAGGAGGTAACGCCGCCCTGGCTGCAGTAGTTTATTCCTGTACCGCCTCTTCGCGGGTTTACCCGCGAAGAGGCCAACACAGGCAAACCCCGGCCGTTGCCATTGACGCAAGACACAATCTCGTCATTTAGCCTTTTCACTGGCGCGCGACAGGCATAAGGTATACGCCGTTCAAATTCCCTGGAGCTGTCATGTCCAACCAATTCCCCTCCGTTCGTCCCCGCCGTCTGCGGCAGAACGAGTCCCTGCGCACGATCTTCCAGGAAACCGAGTTCCGCCTTGAAGACCTGATCCTGCCGATCTTCGTCGAAGAGGGCATCGATGATTTCGTGCCGATCACCAGCATGCCCGGTGTCAACCGTATCCCCGAGAAGCTGCTGGCCCAGGAAATCGAGCGCTATGCCCGCGCCGGTATCAAGTCGGTGATGACCTTTGGCGTATCGCACCACCTGGATGCCGATGGCAGCGACACCTGGAACGAAAACGGCCTGGTTGCGCGCATGTCGCGTATCTGCAAGGACACCGTGCCGGAAATGGTGGTGATGTCCGACACCTGCTTCTGCGAATACACCAGCCACGGCCACTGCGGCGTGCTGCATGACCATGGCGTGGACAACGACGCCACCTTGGCCAACCTGGGCAAGCAGGCAGTCATTGCCGCTGCTGCCGGTGCCGACTTCATTGCCCCCTCGGCGGCGATGGACGGCCAGGTGCAGGCTATCCGCAGTGCCTTGGACGGTGCCGGCTTCCACGACACCGCGATCATGGCCTACTCGACCAAGTTCGCCTCGTCGTTGTATGGCCCGTTCCGTGAGGCCGGCGGCACCGCACTGAAGGGCGACCGCAAAAGCTACCAGATGAACCCGATGAACCGCCGCGAAGCGGTGCGTGAGTCGCTGCTCGACGAGCAGGAAGGGGCGGACGTGCTGATGGTCAAGCCGGCCGGTGCGTACCTTGATGTGATCGCCGACATCCGCGCCGCTTCGCGCCTGCCACTGGCGGCGTACCAGGTGAGTGGCGAGTATGCGATGATCAAGTTCGGTGGCCTGGCCGGTGCCATCGACGAAGGCCGGGTGGTGCGCGAAAGCATTGGCGCAATCAAGCGTGCTGGTGCAGACCTGATCCTGACCTACTTCGCCATGGACCTGGCGCGCGAAGGTATCTGAAGCCAGGCCTTGGTCATGAAAGCCGCTGCCATTGCAGCGGCTTTTCTTTGTGCGCCGTTGGGTGGTGCCGCAAACGCACAAAAAAACAGTAAGCGCTGAATTATTTAGTGTCCTGTTGTATCTGATCCCTTAGAGCATTCATCGACAGGGATACGGGTATGAAACCTCGCAAGAAAAGCGTCCAGCCAATCGGCCTGAAGGACATCACCATCGTCGACGACACCAAGATGAAGAAGGCGATCACAGCCGCCGCGCTGGGCAACGCCATGGAGTGGTTCGACTTTGGGGTATATGGCTTCGTCGCTTATGCCTTGGGCAAGGTGTTTTTCCCCAACGCCGACCCCAGCGTGCAAATGATCGCGGCCTTGGCCACCTTCTCGGTACCGTTCCTGATCCGGCCTCTTGGCGGGTTGTTCTTCGGCGCCTTGGGCGACAGGTTCGGGCGGCAGAAAATCCTCGCCGCGACCATCGTGATCATGTCCCTGAGCACCTTCGCCATCGGCCTGATACCGTCCTATGCAAGCATTGGTATCTGGGCGCCGATCCTGTTGCTGCTCGCCAAGATGGCCCAGGGCTTTTCGGTGGGTGGCGAATACACCGGTGCCTCGATCTTCGTTGCCGAGTACGCGCCTGACCGCAAGCGCGGCTTTCTCGGCAGCTGGCTGGACTTCGGTTCGATTGCCGGCTTTGTATTGGGCGCAGGGGTGGTGGTGCTCATTTCCACGGTGCTGGGTGAAGAAAAATTCCTCGACTGGGGCTGGCGCCTGCCGTTCTTCCTGGCCCTGCCGCTGGGCATCATCGGCCTTTACCTGCGCCATGCGCTGGAAGAAACACCTGCGTTCCAGCAGCACGTCGACAAGCTGGAGCAGGGCGATCGTGAAGGCCTGGCGTCCGGGCCCAAGGTGTCGTTCAAGGAGGTGGCCACCCAGCACTGGCGCAGCCTGGTGACCTGCATCGGCGTGGTAATTGCCACCAATGTCACCTACTACATGCTGCTTACCTACATGCCCAGCTACCTGTCGCACAACCTGCACTACAGCGAAGACCATGGCGTGCTGATCATCATCGCGATCATGGTCGGCATGCTGTTCGTGCAGCCGATCATCGGCCTGCTCAGCGACAAGTTTGGCCGACGGCCGTTCATCATTGTCGGCAGTGTCGGCCTGCTGGCCTTGGCCATTCCGGCATTCATGCTCATCAACAGTGGGGTGCTAGGGCTTATTTTCGCCGGCCTGCTGATCATTGCCGTGCTGCTGAACTTCTTCATCGGTGTGATGGCCTCGACGCTGCCGGCCATGTTCCCCACGCACATCCGTTACAGCGCCCTGGCCAGCGCTTTCAACATCTCGGTGCTGATCGCCGGCCTTACCCCAACCCTCGCTGCGTGGCTGGTGGAGACCACAAACGACCTGTACATGCCGGCCTATTACCTGATGGTGATCGCCGCTGTCGGCCTGGTCACCGGCCTGACCATGAAGGAAACCGCCAACAAGCCACTGCGCGGCGCGGCACCCGCGGCATCGGACATCGAAGAGGCGCGTGAACTGCTACAGGAGCACCACGACAACATCGAGCAGAAGATCGAGGACATCGATGCGCAGATCGCCGAGCTGGAAGCCAAGCGCGAGAAACTGGCACTGCAGCACCCGCGTATCGAATGATCAGCGCGGCATGTAGCCACGCTGCCAGGACCGCGGAATGAACCGCGATATCAGCGCCAGCACGCAGGCCAGCGCACAGCTGCCGGCCAGCGCCTGCAGGCCCAGGTGTTGTTGCAACCAGGCGCCGAGCGCGGCGCCCAGCAACATGCCGGCCCAAGGCACCAACTGCACCCGCCAGCCGTTGCGCCGCTCGCCCAGCAGCCAACGCCCCAGGCCGCGGCCGAAACGCGACAGGGCGCCCGTCACGTAAGTCAGGCCGATGGGCAGGCCATTCACCTGTTCCACGACCGCATTGATCATGCCCATGGCCAGCGTGGCCGCCAACAGCGCAGGGAAGGTGGCCGGCAACGGCCACGCTGCGGCGAAAGCCAGCAGTGCGGCAACCACCAACAGCACCGGCCAGGCTCGACGGCGCAATCCGTGAGCCAGGAGAACACCCAGCGCATTGCCCGCGACGAAACCCAGTACGGCGCCACTGAGGCGTAGCACAAGGGCCAGGTCAGCTTCACTGATGGCCACCGCCAGGCGTGTGGTGTTACCACTCATGAACGACACGAAATCGCCCAGTGCCAGCAAGCCGATGGCATCGGTCATGCCGGCCAGCACCGACAGGGCGGCGACCAGGCCGAGGCCGACGCGACCACGCATTACCTGCAGGCGCAAACGCCTGGCTGAGCGCGCGGGGAGGGCGTTAGGGAGCATGTGCAGGCCTCAGGGCAGCAGGTTTTCGCGGGCCAGGGTACCTTTGATGGTGCGCTCTACCACATCGACCAGCACCATGGTCTGATGGTCGACCTCGATGTTGAGCAGCTCACCTGGGTGGTAGCTGGCGAAGGTGGTCTGACGCAGGGTTTCCGGGATCAGGTTGATGGTGATCACGTTGTCCTCCACATCAGCGACCGTCAGGCTGCAGCCATTGACCCCGATGAAACCACGCGGGAACACGTACTTGCCCCATTGCGGCGGCATGCGGAACTTGATGAAGGCGCCGGTTTCCTTGATCGACAGCTCGACGATCTCGGCAGTGGTGGCGATGTGGCCGGCCATCAGGTGGCCGCCGACTTCGGCGTTCATCTTCGCCGAACGTTCGATGTTCACGCTCCGGCCAGGCTTGAAGCTGCTCAGATTGGTGCGTTCGAGGGTAGCGGTCATGGCGTCGAACCTGACTTGGCTACCGTCGATTTCGGTCACGGACAGGCAGGTACCTTCGACACTGACGCTGGCACCGATTTTCAGCTCGTCGAGCAGTTCCGGGGTGAGGTCGATGGTGAACTGGTTGTGGCCCGGGTAGGTGGTCACATCAAGCAGAGGGCGGACGGCCTGGACGATGCCGGTGTACATGGAGTTGCTCCTGGGCACGGAAAAGAAAACCTCCGAACGCTATGCCCGTAGCGCAGTAAATGCAAGACCAGGCTTGCTGGCTGGCAAGCCGGCTTGCGAGTCTGGCGCCTGCGCGGAGCAGGCGGCGTGCTTGTGGGCGAAACCGGTTTGCCGACGGCATGGCCACGCCAGATTCAAACATGCCCGCTGCTGTTGACGATCCGCAGGCACAGCGCCTCGTACGGGTCCAGGTTCACCATCAGGCGCCCGTCCTCGGTCAAATCGCCTTCGACCGTCTCGTTGATCATGTCGACCACCGGCCCAGGTGTGAACCCGGTCAACAGCAGTTCCTCGGCAATCGCGTCCTGGCCGAAGTTCAGCGCAGTGATTTGGATACCGCGCCCGGCTGGCAGCTCATGCACCATCACCAGCAGCCCCGGGCTGCTCACCTCAGGTACCAGCACCTGACGGCTGGTGGCGATGCCGTAGGCCTGGCGCACAGCCAGCAGTTTCTTCACCTTGCAGGCAAATGAATCACTCTCCTCCAGCTGCCTGTCCAGGCTGCCGTACAGCGCCCGGGCACGCGGCATGCCCCGCACAGAAGCCTCTGCCTGTGGGTCAAGCCCGGCCAGGTCATAGCCGCCCCGGTGAATCCAGCGGGTATCGCCATCGAGCATGCGTTCGGCAACCGCTTCGGCGGGCAAGGGCAGGGCACCGACCAGGTCCCAGCCGGACAAGGCGACCACCCCCGGCTGCATGGCGTTGTACATGACCAGCAGCAGGTGCACCTTCTTGATCAGTTCGATATCCGCTACGCCAATCTGTTCGAGGTCGCGAATACCCAGTGCAGCAGCGATCAGGCTGGCGGTGGTGCAGGCAATGCCGTTGGTCACGAAGCGCAGGTTGTACGGCGCATGTTCCCCCGACAGCCGTTCGTAGATCTCTTCGCGAATATGTTCGCGCAGGATGCTGCCAGGCAGGGTTTGGCCCTTGTACAGGTACATGTCGTGCGCGTGCAGTGTCCAGAAGTGCACCAGCTCCACGGTCAGCTCGTCATGGTTTTGCAGGGCATGGATCAGCGAGGCCGGGTCGATGCCGAAGGCGTGCATCTCCTTGAGCATCAGGCGCAGGAACTCGGTGTCGCCCGTCAGCAGCGCATGCTGGTAGGCCGGCCGGGTAATGAAATCGTAGGACAGGTCGGCACCACCCTTGGACATCTGCGCAATGTCATCGAGGGTCAGGTTCAGCTCCTGGAAGCTGAAACCGCCGGCCTTGCGGATCATGCCACCGATCAGCTGGTTGCCGACGAGCGACAGCGGGTGGCTTTCCGACCAGGCGGTGCCGCTGGCGCGGGTTTCCACGCCGAGAAAGCCGTTGGCGTCCAGGCGCAGGCCGCGTGCACCCAGGCAGTCCAGCGCGTGCAGTGCGTCACCAATGATCATTTGTTGGGCGGCGAAGGTAGGGTCCAGCCAGTTCAGCGAGGGCTGGCCTTCCTTGAAGTAATGCAGGTACACCCAGCGGCGGGTCTTGCCGTCGACGCCTGTGATCGGCGGCGTGGCGCTCCAGTCGGTTTCCTTCACGCCCGGCTCGAAGAAGATTACCCGTTGCAGCTGGCCAACGATGTAATGGCGCGCCTTCAGCTCGTCACACTGCGCTGGCAGTAAATTGACCGCATCGCGCCCGGCGGGCACCTCGGGCAGCAGCGCCCAGTCTTCTTCGCGGATCTCGACCATGTGGTACAGCCCCGGGTAGGGGCCATGGGCGAGCTCGGCCAGGCGGAAGTCGGCGCCCTTGCCGGTGTGCGAGGGGATCAGGTCGTCGATGGTCACGGCATTGTGCGCAGCGGCCATGCGGCTCATCTGGATCAGTTCCTGCTCGCTGCCGTACAGTGGGTCGATGTCGAAGCTGATGCGGTCGAAGTTGCCGTCCACGCTGGGGGTGAGTTCGCGGCCGCGGATGCCACCGGACAGTTTGATCGGGCCGGTGTGCAGGCCCTGTACGCCGATCTCCGACAGGCGCTTCCACAACGCTTCGTGGGCCAGGGCACCGAGCACCGAGCAACCCTCGGGCGCGATGATGGCGTCGGGGTAGACCGTCAGCCACACCGAGGCGATTTCGGTGGCGCGGCGGGGCTGGGCCTCGGCATAGGGGTGTTGCCACAGTCGCGACTGGCCTGAGTACAGGCTGGCACGCGCCTGGGAGGCCTTGAGCATGGCGCGGTCTTCGAGCCATTTGACGTATGACGGGTCGGGCTGGGTCATTTCGCGTCCTCTTTGCGTGTCGGCACCGGCTCAGGTTATGACGGCGCTGCGGCCTGAACGTTCGGCTCAAGATGGGTGTTGGTTTCTTCGCGGGCTTGCCCGCTCCCACAGGCTGGACATACCGCTGAAGATTTGCGCTGCACCTGTGGGAGCGGGCGCGCCCGCGTAGAGGCCGGGCCTGCAAAGGTAGGATCAGCGCCTTGCCGACAACTGCTGCGGTGCCAGAAACGCATCATGGAAGTAATTGCGCACCGCCTGCATCGCCGGGCTGAATGCCCGTTCCCGGTGCCAGGCCAACCCCACGCTCATCGGTGTGACCGGGTCGCTGATGGTCACCGTCTCGATGCGCTTGCCCTCCAGCGACCACGGCCGGTGCACCAGGTCCGACAGGATCGCCACTCCGCTGCCATTGGCGACCATGCTGCGCACGGCCTCCACCGAGCTGGTGCGCACCCTTACGCTTGGCCGTTGCCCGGCCTGCTCCCAGTAGCGCATGGCACTTTGCTCGGCCTCATCCACGGTCAACAGTATGAACGGCTCACAGGCCACCTCGGCCAGGCTCACGGCCGATCGCTCGCACAGTGGGTGATGCCCGGGCAGCCACAGCCGGCGCTCGGAGTTGAACAGGGTTTCCGAGACGATGTCGGGGTGAGTGAGGTTGGCGGTGAGCACCACCGCCATGTCGAAACGCCCCTCCAGCAGGCCTTGCTCGATGGCGCTGCGCTCCTGCTCGTACAGCTCCAGTGTCACGCCCGGATGCCAGTGCTCCAGGCGCTGCAAGTGGTGCGGCAGGAAGTAGCCGATCACCGTGTAACTCGCCGCCAGGCGCAACAGGCCACTGGCACGCACGTCCGGAAGCGGGCTGTTCAACGCATCGTCGACACTGCGCAGGATGACGTAGGCACGGTTCAAGAAGTGCCGGCCGGCTTCGGTCAGGCTCATGCCTTGGGCCGAGCGCTGGAACAACAGCACGCCGAGCATCGCTTCCAGCTCCTTGATGGCCGTAGTGACTGCCGACTGGGAGATGTTCAGGTGGATCGCCGCTTGCGAGATCTGGCCGATTTCAGCGGTGGCAACGAAGTAGCGGACCTGGCGCAGGGTGAGTGACACGGTAGGCTCCCGGGGTATCTGTTTTTCAGAAGGTACCCCATCTGTTTATAGATCTTCCCAAGGGGGTGCGGAGAATCTAACGTGGCTTGCATGCAGTCACAAGTGCCAGGAGACGCGGTCATGCAAGCAGTGGATTTCAACTCGGACATGGGTGAGGGCTTTGGCCCGTGGACCATTGGCGATGGCGTCGACAATGAGCTGATGGGTTACATCAGCAGCGCCAACATCGCCACTGGTTTCCATGCCGGCGACCCCGGCACCATGCGCCGCACCGTCGAGCGCGCCAAGGCACTGGGCGTCGCTGTGGGGGCACACCCGGGGTTCCGTGACCTGGTCGGCTTTGGCCGCCGGCATATCAATGCCTCGGCGCAGGAACTGGTGGACGACATGCTCTATCAATTGGGCGCGCTGCGTGAAATCGCTCGTGCCCAGGGCGTGCGCCTGCAGCACATCAAGCCGCATGGGGCGCTTTACATGCACTTGGCGCGTGACGAAGAAGCGGCGCGCTTGCTGGTGGAAAACCTGCGGGTGATCGAGCCCGAGTTGCTGCTGTACTGCATGCCGGGTTCGGTGATCTGCCGCATTGCCCAGGAACTGGGGCAGCCGGTGATTCGCGAGTTCTATGCCGACCGCGAGTACGACCTGAGCGGGTCGATCGTGTTTACCCGCAATGTGCGTGGCTACGAGCCCCAAGCCGTCGCCGAGCGGGTACTGCGTGCTTGTCGCCAAGGCGTTGTGCGCACGGTCGAAGGGCAGGACCTGGCGATCGAATTCGATTCCATTTGCCTGCACAGTGACACCCCGGGCGCGCTGGACCTGGTCGAGGCCACGCGCAAGGCACTGGATGCGGCCGGCATCGTGGTGCGGGCACCGCGCTGAACCCGTCAGGCATCCGGCAAACCGACAAGCCGGAGCCCGTGCCTTTTGTTTTCGCCTGCCTTTCTATAAAGATTCCAAGAAAAGGAACTGTCATGGCCGAACCGCTTGCTACAACCCCGATCCGTTACAGCTTCGGCGCCGACGAGCACCTGTTTGCCGAAGTCAGCGAAAGCATGTCGCTGGAGGCCTTTTTCAAGGGTATGGCCGTCACCCGTGCGGTGGAGCGCATGGCCCTGGATGGCGTGCTTGATGTGTGCCTGGCCAATGCGTCGTTCCAGGTCCGCTTCGACCCGGACCGTATCGCCCCCGAGGCACTGCTCGAAGCCGTGCGCGGCGCCGAGGCGCAGGCGGTGGCCGAGCGTTCGTTGCAGACGCGGATCATCGAGATCCCGGTGCTGTACAACGACCCCTGGACCCATGAAACCCTGATGCGCTTTCGGGATCGCCACCAGGACCCGACCAGCACAGACCTGGAGTACGCCGCGCGCATCAACGGCCTGGCCGATGTCGAGGCCTTCATCGCCGCCCACAGTGGCGCGCCATGGTTCGTATCGATGGTCGGCTTTGTCGCCGGCCTGCCGTTCATGTTCCAGATGGTCGAGCGCGAGCGGCAGCTGCAGGTGCCCAAGTACCTGCGCCCCCGTACCGACACGCCCAAGCTCACCCTGGGCCATGGCGGCTGCTTTGGTTGCATCTACTCGGTGCGCGGGGCCGGGGGCTACCAGATGTTCGGCGTCACCCCGGCACCGATCTACGACCCACAGCAGACCTTGAATTACCTAAAAGAGCACATGGTGTTCTTCCGCCCAGGTGACATCGTGCAGTTTAAGCCTATCGACCGCCGCACCTACGACCAGGCGGTGGCGGAAGTGGAGGATGGCTGCTTCGACCTGCGCATTCGCCCGGTGGCGTTTTCCCTGGACGCCTTCCTCGCCGACCCGGTCGGCTACCCCAAATCGTTGCAGGAGGTGCTGGCATGATCAAGGTACTCAAACCGGGGCTGTCCACTTCTGTACAGGACCTGGGCCGCGAAGGTTACTACCACCTGGGTATCCCACCGTCCGGCGCACTCGACCAGTACGCCTTGAGCGCAGCCAATCACCTGGTGGGCAACCCGGCCGGCGCTGCGGGCCTGGAGTGTGCGCTGGTGGGGCCGGAGCTGGAGTTCCAGCAGGACGCACTGGTCGCTGTGTGCGGTGCGCAGATGCCAGCGTTGCTCGATGGCCGCGAGCAGCGCCCGGACACTGCGTTTGCCGTGCGGGCGGGGCAAGTGTTGCGTTTCGGCTTTCCAACAGCGGGCGCCCGGGCCTACCTGGCAGTGGCCGGAGGCATCGATGTGCCCGAGGTACTGGGTAGCCGGTCCACCTACGCGCTGGGCGCGTTGGGTGGCTTTCATGGGCGCAAACTGATGGCGGGCGACCTGCTGCCGGTCGGCGTGCCCAGCGGCAAGACCCGTGCCGGTGCAAGCTTGCCCATGGCCCTGCGTCAGGCCCTGGGGGGGGAGGTGGTGTTGCGGGTGGTGCCTGGGCTGTACTTCCACCGCCTGACCGAAGCGGACCGCATCGGTTATCGCTACAAAGGCGGCAGCGCCTTGAGTTTCCAACCGCGCGAGCAGCCGTTCGGTGCGGGGTCGGACCCCTCCAATATCGTCGACAGCTGCTACCCGATCGGATCGATCCAGGTGCCGGCAGGGTTGGAACCGATCATCCTGCATCGCGATGCAGTGTCGGGGGGCGGCTACGCCATGATCGGCACGGTGATCAGCGCCGACCTCGATCTGATCGGGCAGATGCAGCCCAACCAGCAGGCGCGGTTCCTGCCGGTGAGCCTGGAGCAGGCACTGGAGGCACGGCGTTCGTACAAGAAGAAGCTGGCCTGCCTGGCCAGGCTCTTCAGCTGAGCATCATGTTTTCGCTGTAGCCGCTGCCTTGCGTCTCGACGGGGCCGCAACAGGCTCCGCAGCTACACCGAGCGCGCAGGCTTGCTGATGGTCTTGCCGGTTTGCGAGGCCACCTCAAGGGCTTGGCCGTCTCGCTGTTTGCCTTGGCGCGCCAGGCCTTCAAGCTGCGGTATCAGCATGCCTTCCGGCAAATGCCGCCAGAACCGCCCTGGCATGTGCAGGCGCAAGGCATCCGGGTTGAGGCGGGCCGGGTTGAAGGTGTGGCGGTAGTAGGTGCGCCAAAGTTCGGCGCCGGGGTCTTCGGCGTTGCGGGCCCACTGGCGCCAGGGCTCGGGGCACTGTCGCTGGTAGTCGAACGACTGGCCGTCGAAGCGAATGCCATCCTGTGGCGTGGCAATCAACCAGCGCAAACGCCCCAGACGGTCGGCGAAGTGGGCGCTGGCACTGTGCAGAATGTCGTGTGCCGGCTCGTGATAGGCCACCAGATCCAGCTGCAAGTGCTCAGCCAGTTCCTCTGGCAACGGCACGAAGCGTACAAACGCGTGCAAGTGATGCGCCTCGCGGGTTACCTGCTTGATGCGCCGTTGCAGCTCACTGCCCAGCCGGTCACCGGCCAGCATTGCCGTGCGGTCGCCATGGGCGACGCGCCACAGCACTTCATACAGCAGGTTCCAGCGCTGCTCGCCACGGTAGCGAGAGGCCTGCTCCAACTGGCTCAGCAGTGCGGCCGGGACTTTGGCCCGGAAAGGGCCCGGCCCGTCAGGCGGCGCTGCCGGCACGGCCAGCACGGCCAGCAGGTCCGCCATCGGGCCTTGCGACCAGGTGACTTCCGACGGGTCGATGCCATGGCTCAACAACCCCCGGGCCTGCTCGCGCCAGGTGGCGAACAGGTCGTCGCAGTCGAGTGCGATCACCCCCATAACCCCATCTGCACGGGCGCTGGCGGCTCACTCAAGCGCGCTCGCAGCAAGCCGCTGCGCAGCTCGGCCTGGGCGGGTCGGTAGTCGCTTGTAACGATGAACGGCCGTGCCTTGTCCAGCACGCAGCGCAGCTGGATCAGGTCGTCATAACGGATGCGCCGCTCCCGGCGCAGGGCGACCAGACGCTGTACGCTGCGCAGGCCGATGCCGGGGATACGCGCCAGTAGCGCAGGTTCGGCGCGGTTCACGTCCAGCGGGAACACGTCGCGGTTGGCCAGCGCCCAGGCCAGCTTGGGGTCGATGTCCAGTGCCAGGTTACCGCTGTGGCCCAGCAGCTCGCCAGCCTTGTAGCCATAGCCACGCAGCAGGAAGTCGGCTTGATACAGGCGGTGTTCGCGCAGCAGCGGTGGTGCGGCGAGGGGTACGCTGCCGGGGCTGTCGGGGATCGGGCTGAAGGCAGAGTAGTACACGCGCTTGAGGCCGTAGCCCTGGTACAGCGACTCGGCATTGCGCAGCAAGGTACTGTCGTCGGTGCTGTCGGCGCCGACGATGACTTGGGTGCTCTGCCCGGCCGGGGTAAAGCGCGGCGCCCTGGGCTCGTTGGCCACGGCCTGCTGGCCCTGATGAATCACGCCCATGGCCTGGCGAATGGTGTGCCCTTGCTTTTCTGGCGCCAGGCGCTTGAGGCTGGCGTCGGTGGGCAGTTCGATGTTGACGCTGAGGCGGTCGGCCAGGCGCCCGGCCTCTTCTATCAGCAGCGGGTCGGCATCGGGGATGGCCTTGAGGTGGATGTAGCCGCGGAAGCTGTGTTCTTCGCGCAACAGCCGGGCCACACGGATCAACTGCTCCATGGTGTAGTCCGCCGAGCGGATGATGCCGGAGCTGAGGAACAGGCCGCTGATGCAGTTGCGCCGGTAGAAGTCCAGGGTCAGGCGCACCACTTCCTCGGGGCTGAAGCGTGCGCGCGGCACGTTGCTGGAGCGGCGGTTGACGCAGTACTGGCAGTCGTACAGGCAGAAGTTGGTCAGCAGTACCTTGAGCAGTGATACGCAGCGGCCGTCCGGGGTATAGCTGTGACAGATACCCATGCCGTTGGTGGCACCCAGGCCGTCAGCGCCGCGCGAATTGCGCTTGGGCGCACCACTGCTGGCGCAGGAGGCGTCGTACTTGGCGGCGTCGGCAAGGATGCCGAGTTTGGCGATGAGTTGCATGGTGGCTGACCTGCGATACTGAGTATTCATACAGTATTTTGAGATGTGGCCGATTGCAAGTGTTTGTGCGTCGTCATACCCGACTAAACGCGTCGGCTAAGCTTGTGGCTGAACCACGGACAGCAACGAGGCGCGGGAGAGGTTATGAAGATCACCATCAAGCCAAAACTGGCGATGGCCGGGCTGGCCTTGGCCATCGGCATGCTCAATGCCCAAGCGGCGGAAACCCGAAAGGTCGATGTGCTGCTTGTGGGCGGCGGCATCATGAGTTCTACCTTGGCCGTGTGGCTCAACGAGCTGGAGCCCGGCTGGTCGATGGAAATGGTCGAGCGCCTGGACAAGGTGGCCGAGGAGAGCTCCAACGGCTGGAACAACGCCGGCACCGGCCACTCGGCCCTGGCGGAGCTGAACTACACCCCGGAAAAAGACGGCAAGATCGACATCAGCAAGGCAGTTGAAATCAACGAGTCGTTCCAGGTAACGCGCCAGTTTCTCGCCTGGCAGGTCAAGCAGGGCGTGCTGAAAAACCCGCATTCGTTCATCAACACCACCCCGCACATGAGCTTTGTCTGGGGCGATGACAATATCCGCTTCCTGAAGAAGCGCTACGAGGCGCTGCAGGCCAGCCCCCTGTTCAAACCCATGCAGTACTCCGAAGACCACGAGCAGATCCGCAAATGGGTCCCGCTGATGATGGAAGGCCGCGATCCCAACCAGAAGCTGGCCGTGACCTGGACGCCGATCGGCACCGACGTCAACTTTGGCGAGATCACCCGGCAGTATGTGGGTTACCTGCAGACGCGGCCGAACTTCGATCTCAAGCTGTCGAGCGAAGTGCAGGACATCACCCGTAACGACGACGGTTCCTGGCACGTCGAGTACAAGAATCTGAAGAATGGCAGCAAGGCAGCCACCGATGCCCGGTTCCTGTTCATCGGCGCTGGCGGGGCGGCACTGCCGCTGCTGCAGAAGTCGGGTATCGACGAGGCCAAGAACTATGGCGGCTTCCCGGTCGGTGGCTCGTTCCTGGTCACTGACAACCCGGCTATCGCCCAGCGCCACATGGCCAAGGCCTATGGCATTGCCGCAACCGGTGCGCCGCCCATGTCGGTGCCGCACTTGGACACCCGGGTACTTGATGGCAAGCGCCTGATCCTGTTTGGGCCGTTTGCCACCTTCTCGACCAAGTTCCTCAAGCAGGGCTCATTGCTTGACCTGCTCGCCAGTACCAGCGTGCACAATGCCTGGCCGATGGTGCGGGTAGGGGTACGCGAGTTCGACCTGGTGCAGTACCTGATCGGGCAGGTGCTGCAATCGGACGATGACCGCTTCGAAGCGCTGCGCACCTACTTCCCCGAGGCGAAGAAAGAAGACTGGCGGCTGTGGCAGGCGGGCCAGCGGGTGCAAATCATCAAGAAAGACGAAGCGTTGGGCGGCGTGCTCAAGCTCGGTACCGAGGTGGTGACGTCCAGGGACGGCAGTATCGCCGGCTTGCTGGGGGCCTCTCCCGGTGCGTCGACCGCTGCGCCTATCATGCTCGATGTGTTGAACAAGGTGTTCAAGAACAAGGTGGCGTCGCCCGAGTGGCAGGCCAAGATCAAACAGATCATCCCGTCCTATGGCATCCGCCTGAACGACCACCCGGATCAGCTAGAGAAGGAGTGGGCATATACCAACGAGGTGCTGCAGCTTGAGCCGCCTGTCAGTCCGCAGCGCCCTGAGTCGATAAGGCCGGCTGACAGCCAGGGAGTGGCCAGCCGGTAATCATTGCCGTCAAGCTGGCGCAATCTTGCCACGTCCGATGCCGTAGTAAGCCAGCCCTGCCGAGGCCATGTGCTCGGGTTCGTACAGGTTGCGGCCATCGAACACCACCCGGTCGGCCAGCTGCTGCGGCACCTCGTCCAGGTTGAGCACACGGTAGTCCTGCCATTCGGTGACGATCACCAGGGCATCGGCGCCCCGCAACGCATCGTCCTTGCAGGGCACCAGTTGCAGGTCGGCACGCGGGCCGTAGTGGCGCCGGATTTCTTCCATGGCCTGAGGGTCGTGAGCCTGCACCCGCGCGCCCGCGGCCCACAGTGCTTCCAGCAGGACCCGGCTGGAAGCTTCGCGGATATCATTGGTATTGGGCTTGAACGACAACCCCCACAGGGCAAACACCTTGCCCCGCAGGCCGCCGGGGTAATGGCGCTGGATCTTGCTGAACAGCCGGCCCTTCTGCTGCTCGTTGACCGACTCTACTGCCCGCAGCAACTGTGTCTCGAAGCCTTCCGCCTCGGCACTGTGGCGCAGGGCTTGCAGGTCTTTGGGGAAGCACGAGCCGCCAAAACCGCAGCCGGCGTAGATGAAGTCGTAACCGATGCGCGGGTCCGAGCCGATGCCACGGCGCACCATTTCGATGTCGGCCCCCAGGTGCTCGGCCAGGTTGGCGATTTCGTTGATGAAGGAAATCTTGGTGGCCAGCATGCAGTTGGCTGCGTACTTGGTCAGCTCGGCACTGCGCGCGTCCATGACCATGAACTTTTCGCGGTTGCGGTTGAACGGCAGGTAAAGCTCGCGTAGCAACTCCACTTCGGCCGCTTCTGCGCCGCCGATGATGATGCGCTGGGGGCGCATGCAGTCATCCACCGCAGACCCTTCCTTGAGAAACTCCGGGTTGCTGATCACCTGGAAGCGGCTGGTATCGGCCACGGCCTGGGCGATGCGTGCCTTGATGCGGTGTACCGTACCCACCGGCACGGTGGACTTGTTGACGATTACTTTGGGCCCGTCAGCGTGTTCGAGGATGCTGTCGACCACGGCGAAAACGTGCTTCAGGTCGGCGCTACCATCGGCTTGCGGCGGAGTACCGACGGCAATGAACTGCAACCGGGCATAGTTGGCAGCCGCTGCGGCATCCGTGGTGAAGCGCAGCCGACCGCAGGCGAGGTTCTTCTCCAGCAGCGGCGCAAGGCCGGGCTCGAAGATCGGGCAATGGCCTTCACTCAGGCTGGCCACCCGATCGGCATCGACATCCATGCACAACACCGAATGGCCTACCTGGGCCAGGCACACTGCCTGGGTCAGGCCGACATAGCCGGTTCCGAAAACCGTGACCTTCATTTGACAGCTCCTTGATAGGAAAGCTGAAAAAAAATGTCACATCGTTGTTTAGGAATTGTGACCTGAGGGAAATGCTCGTGGGCCATATGGCCGTTATTCCACGTCGCCCAGGCAGAGCATCTAAACTTACTGACAGCTCGCGGTAGCGTGTTGTACCGCGAACGAAAACCCTTGAACCGACCACCGCCTTCCCGGAGCGGACGTCCCTCGTTGGCGATGGCCTTCTTGCAGAGGAGGGCAGGTCATGGACGAGGCAAGGCTTCACGATTTCATGGGCAAGCTGGTGGGCGACATGGGCGCAGCGGCGACGCTGGCCAATGTCATTCTCGGCGATGAACTGGGGCTGTACCGGGCCATGGCCGACAGCCAGGCGGTCACCCCTGAGCAACTGGCGGAAAAGACCGGCTGCCACCCGCGGCTGGTGCGAGAATGGTTGAATGCCCAGGCGGCATCGGGCTACATGGTCCATGACAAGGGCCGTTTTGTGCTGCCTGAAGAACAGGCCATGGCCCTGGCGCTGGAGGACTCCCCGGCCTACATGGCCGGCGGCGCGGCAGTGGTGGCGGCGCTGTTCCATGACAAGGACAAGCTGGTAGCCGCCATGCGCGGCGATGGCGGGTTGGCCTGGGGCGATCACCACCCGTGCATGTTCAGCGGTACCGAGCGCTTTTTCCGGCCGGGGTATCGCACCTTCCTGGTTGCGGATTGGCTGCCGGCACTGGAGGGTGTGGTGGCCAAGCTGCAGGCGGGCGCCAAGGTGGCGGACGTGGGCTGCGGTCATGGTGCCTCGACGCTGGTGATGGCGCAGGCGTTTCCGGCGTCGACCTTCGTGGGGTACGACTATCATCAGCCTTCAATCGTCACCGCCAACGCGCGTGCACGGGAAGCGGGGTTGGAGGGGCGGGTGAGCTTCCAGCAGGCCAGCGCCAAGGAGTACCCGGGGCATGATCATGACCTGGTGTGCTTCTTCGATTGCCTGCACGACATGGGTGACCCGGTCGGGGCAGCCAGGCATGCCTACCATGCTTTGAAAGCTGATGGCACGGTCATGCTGGTGGAGCCATATGCCGAGGACTCGCTGGAGGGTAACCTGACACCGGTCGGGCGCTTGTTCTATGCGGCGTCGACGTTTATCTGCACGCCCAATTCGTTGTCGCAGGAAGTGGGACTGGGGTTGGGTGCGCAGGCCGGGGAGGCGCGATTGCGGGCCGTCTTCGAGGAGGCGGGGTTCAGCCGCTTCCGGCGCGCGACGCAGACGCCGTTCAACCTGATTCTGGAGGCCCGCAAGTAGAGCGTGATCTTGCGCCGGCCTCTTCGCGGGCTTGCCCGTTCCCACAGGTTACGTGCTTGTTTCAGGGCTGTGGCGATCCTGGACCTGGAAAGCAGAAGGGGTCCTGCATGGCACCCCTTCTGTTTGTCGCTTAGGCTTCAGCGTCCCAGGGACGATCGCCTTTTTCATCTTTGACGCGGGTCGGCAGGCCCATCACGTCCAGCGCCTTGAGGAACGGCTCGGCTGGCAGCTCCTCGACGTTGACCATGCGCTTGGCATCCCACTCGCCACGAGCGACCAGCAGGGCAGCGGCCACTGGCGGTACACCGGCGGTGTAGGAAATGCCCTGGCTGTCGGTCTCGGCGTAGGCTTCTTCGTGGTCGGCCACGTTGTAGATGAACACTTCGCGCGGCTGGCCATCCTTGGTGCCTTTGACCAGGTCGCCGATGCAGGTCTTGCCGGTGTAGCCAGGGGCCAGCGAGGCCGGGTCTGGCAGTACGGCCTTGACCACTTTCAGCGGTACCACTTCCAGGCCTTCGGCGGTTTTCACCGGTTGCTCGCTGAGCAGGCCCAGGTTTTTCAGAACAGTGAACACGTTGATGTAGTGCTCGCCGAAGCTCATCCAGAAGCGCACGTTCGGGACGTTGAGGTTCTTCGAAATCGAGTGAACTTCATCGTGGCCGGTCAGGTACAGGTTTTGCGAGCCTACCACTGGCAGGTCGTCGGTACGCTTGACCTCGAACATGGTGTTGCTGGTCCACTGGCTGTTCTGCCAGCTCCACACTTGTCCGGTGAACTCGCGGAAGTTGATTTCCGGGTCGAAGTTGGTGGCAAAGTACTTGCCATGCGAACCGGCATTGACGTCGAGAATATCGATCGAATCAATGCTGTCGAAATACTGCTGCTGCGCCAGCTTGGCGTAGCTGTTCACCACACCCGGGTCGAAACCGACGCCGAGAATGGCGGTAATGTTCTTTGCCTGGCACTCTTCGAGGTGTTTCCACTCGTAGTTGCCGTACCACGGTGGGGTCTCGCAGATCTTGCCCGGCTCTTCGTGGATGGCGGTGTCCAGATAGGCGACACCCGTATCGATGCAAGCACGCAGCACCGACATGTTGAGGAAGGCGGAACCCACATTGATCACGATCTGCGATTCGGTTTCGCGGATCAGCGCCTTGGTTGCCTCGACATCGAGGGCATTGAGCGAGAAGGCCTGGATGTCGGCGGGTACCTTGAGGCTACCCTTGGCCTTGACGCTGTCGATGATGGCCTGGCATTTGGAGATGTTCCGTGACGCGATGGCGATACGACCCAGTTCGTCGTTATGCTGCGCGCACTTGTGGGCCACCACCTTGGCGACACCTCCTGCACCAATGATAAGAACGTTCTTCTTCAATTTACCCTTTGCTCCTTACTTGAAAGCCGGTCTTACGACAGGCTGGAAACGTAGTCTTCGAAACCGAACTCGCGGACGACTTCGACGCTGCCGTCGAGCTGCTTGACCACGATGGAAGGCATCTTCAGCCCGTTGAACCAGTTTTTCTTGACCATGGTGTAACCCGCCGTGTCGATGAACGACAGGCGATCGCCAATGGCCAGCGGACGGTCGAATTGGTACTCGCCGAAGATGTCACCGGCCAGGCATGACTTGCCGCAGACCATGTAGGTATGCTCGCCGTCATTGGGGGCCATCTTGGCGTTGAGGCGGTAGATCAGCAGGTCGAGCAGGTGCGCTTCGATCGAGCTGTCGACCACGGCCAGGTGCTTGCCGTTGTACAGGGTATCGAGCACGGTCACTTCCAGCGAAGCGCTGTTGGTGATGGCGGCTTCGCCCGGCTCCAGGTAAACCTGCACGCCGTATTTTTCCGAGAACGCCTTCAGGCGCGCGCAGAAGGCGTCTACTGCATAGTCTTCACCGGTGAAGTGAATGCCGCCACCAAGGCTGACCCACTCGACCTTGTGCAGCAGGTGACCGAAACGCTCTTCGATGTGCGTGAGCATCTTGTCGAACAGGCCGAAGTCACCGTTCTCGCAGTTGTTGTGGAACATGAAGCCGGAGATCTGTTCGATCACCTGTTCGATCTTCGCCGGGTCCCATTCGCCCAGGCGGCTGAACGGGCGGGCCGGGTCGGCCAGCAGGTAGTCGGAGCTGCTGACCTGCGGGTTGACGCGCAGACCACGCACCTTGCCTTCGGACTGTTCGGCAAAGCGTTGCAGCTGGCCGATCGAGTTGAAGATGATCTTGTCGCAGTTCTCAAGCATCTCCTCGACCTCGTCGTCGGCCCAGGCCACGCTATAGGCATGGGTTTCGCCGGCGAACTTCTGGCGGCCGAGCTTGAGCTCGAACAGGGAGGACGAGGTGGTACCGTCCATGTACTGCTGCATCAGGTCGAACACCGACCAGGTGGCGAAGCACTTGAGGGCGAGCAGCGCCTTGGCACCGGAGTGTTCGCGCACGTAGGCGATCTTCTCCATGTTGCTGAGCAGCTTGGTTTTATCGATGAGGTAATACGGCGTCTTGATCATTTAAAGGCCCCCGGCCAGGCCGGCCAAAAAAAGGACACGCATTGTGCCTTCACTTGCCGCAGACCGAAAGGGCGGGATACGCATTTCGTCAGGGTTGACGCTATTGCGAGGGCCTTTTCGGTTGCGGCGAGCCTAGTAGATCAGGTGCATGTGACTGTCGTAATCACCCCCGACAGATGGCAGCTTCAGTCTGCCTGCTGCAGCCAGGCCTGGATCTGCTCCAGTGTTGCGGTAGCGCCACCACAGACCACCACCAGGACATTGCGCAAGGCGCCCAGAGCCTTGGCATCATAGGCCACTGCCAACGCCGCCCCGCACGCGGGCTCGACCAGCACACGGTGGTCCAGCAAGAACCGCTCACAGGCCTCCAGCGCTGCGCGATCGCTGACCAGATGGCTGTGCACCGGATGCTGCTGCACGCACATCAGCGCCTGATCAGCCACACGCTTGGCCCCCAGCGACGTCGCCACCGAGGCGATGCGCTCCAGCTCCACTGAATGCCCCGCCTGCATGGCCGCATGCAGCGACGCCGCGCCCTCGGTTTCTACCGCCAGCACAGGCACATCGCCCCAGCCATTGCGCTTGAGCCCCTCCACCACGCCACTGAGCAAGCCGCCCCCGCCGACTGACAACACCACCGCGTCCGGCTTCAGGCCGGCCTCGGCCACTTCATCCACCAGGCTGGCATGCCCGGCCCACAGCAGTGGGTCGTCGAATGGGTGGATGAAGGCATCGTTCGGGCCTACCAGTGTCTTTGCCAGGGCGTTGGCCTCTTGCCAGGAACTGCCTTGCACCACCACCTTGGCGTCTTCCAGGTGCAGCAACTGCTTGGCCCGTTCGGTGGTGGTTTCGGGTACCACCACGGTCACCGGCACCCCCAGCTTGCGTCCGGCATAGGCGACTGCCAAACCGGCATTGCCACCTGACGAGGACACAAAGTGCCGGGCGCCACGCGCGTGGTGTACCTCGCAGGCGTGGCCTACACCGCGCAGTTTGAACGAACCGCAGGGTTGCAGGGCGTCGAGCTTGAGCCAGATATTACGACCGGCCGCCAACGACAGCGGGCGCGACTCGATCAGGGGGGTATGAATGTGCAAGGTCATTGGCTGGCTCCGCGTAGTTGCTCGAGGTAGTTGTAAATGGTGTAGCGCGTCACGCCGAGGGCGCTGGCAGCCTTCTCGACGCCGCCCTTGACGATGAACAGGCCGCGCTCCTGCATGACGCGCACGGCCTCGACCTTGGCCTGTTTGTTCATCCGCCCCTGGCCGCTGCGCTGCAGGGCGGCCTGGATGATCTCGCTCATCAGCAGCTCCATGTCGGCAGGTTCGTTGACCGCAGGTATGGCCCCCAGCGGCTGCAGCTGCTGGAGAAAGTTCATGGCAGCATCCAGGCCGGTGACGTCGGTGTTGACGCACAGGCTGGCGAACGGGTGGCCGCTGCTGTCACGGAAGATTGCCGTGGCACTTCGTAGCGTGCGGCCTTTGAGCGTAGTGGGGTAATCGGGCAGCACCACCGGCTCACGGCCGTGCTGGTCGGCCGAGGCCTGCATCAGTGCCTTGAAACCCTGGTCCTGCTCCGGTGCGGCAAGGATCGGGCTGCCCACGCTGCGGCCGGAAAGATGCCCGTTGACGATCGCCACCACCGAGTGTTCGGGGTGGTCAAGGTCGTGCAGGAGTATTTCCATGTTGCGTGCGGCAACGCTGCCCAGTGCCTGGATCGCGGCCTTGAGCACGGTGAGGGTGAGTTGGCGTTCTTCGCTGGGGGGGATAGGCATGGCAGACCGCAAAATCAACTGTTTGTGCATTTTTACACATATAGTTGAAATTCGCGATCTGCTTTCGCGGGCCCTGTAAGACTCAGCCGAGCGCCGGCGTGCGCGGCGGAACCATCCGGCGCGAGCCGGTGGCCTCGAACGCGGCAGCAAAACTCAGCAGCGCGTTGTCGCTATAGGCCTTCCCGGCAAAGGTCAGCCCCACCGGCATACCGATATCGGCCATCACGCCCATCGGCACGGTCACGGTCGGCACGCCCAGGTGACGGATTGCCAGGTTGCCGTTGGCTACCCAGACACCGTTGCTCCAGGCGATGTCCGCCGATACCGGGTTGATATCGGCATCGGCCGGGCCAACGTCGGCTACGGTGGGGAACAGCACCGCGTCCAGGCCCAGCTTGTCCATCCAGTCTTCCAGGTCCAGCTTGCGGGTCTGCTCCAGGCCGCGCAGGCCGTCGGGCAGGGTCTCGATCTGGTCCCAGGTCTTCAGGCCACGTTTGGCCATGTTGACGTACTCGTCCATGCCGGCAGCCAGGTCGTCTTCACGGTTGGGCAGGGTGCCCGGGTCGTGGGGGAAGATCTTCAGCCCGTCGACATCGGCCAGGCGATTAAGCTTGGGGTCATCGTTGGCGCGCAGGAAGTCGTCAAAGGCCCAGCCCGACAGTTCCCACAGTTCGTCATGCAGGAATGCCTTGCTGACGATGCCACGGTTGTACACGGTCGGCGCACCTGGGCGGTCGCCTTCGCAGTTGGACACCAGCGGGAAGTCCACTTCCAGTACTTCGGCACCCGCCGCTTCCAGGGCCTGGCGTGCTTGTTGCCACAGGTCGATCACCGTGGCGCGGGTGTTGATGCGTTGGCCGGTCGGCCCGCCGATGCCTGGCTTCTCGGCGGTGCCCGCTTCGGGATCGGCATTTATATACATGCGTGGTACGCCAAAGCGCTTGCCCTTGAGCGCGCTGGCATCTACCGCCAGTTCAAGGTACGACGCTGGGCGCACCGTCGAGGCAGCGGGGATCGGCACCCACGGCTGCAGGCGCCACAGGTCGCCGCGCTTGTCGGCGTCATCGGCTACCACCACGTCGAGGATTTCAAGGAGGTCGGCCATGGTGCGGGCATAGGGCACCACCACGTCCATGGTCGGCGTCAGCGGCCAGTTGCCACGCACCGAAATCACCCCGCGCGACGGGGTGTAGGCGCACAGGCCGTTGTTGGACGCCGGGCCACGGCCGCTGGACCAGGTTTCTTCGGCCAGGCCAAAGGCGCTGAAGCTGGCGGCGGTGGCGGTACCGGCACCGTTGGACGAGCCCGAGGCGAAGGGCGCGGTCAGGTAGTCGGCGTTGTACGGGCTTTCGGCGCGGCCATAGACGCCGCGCTGCATGCCACCGTTAGCCATGGGCGGCATGTTGGTCTTGCCCAGGCACACGGCACCAGCGGCGCGCAGGCGCTCGATGGTGAAGGCGTCGCGCTGGGCGACCAGGTCCTTGAAGGCAGGGCTGCCGGAGGCGGCAGTCAGGCCTTTGACCAGGTAGCTGTCCTTGGCGGTGTAGGGGATGCCGTCCAGCGGGCTAAGCACCTGGCCCTTGGCGCGGCGGGCATCGGAGGCCTCGGCTTCTTTCAGCGCCTCCGGGTTGCGCACCACTACGGCGTTAAGGGCAGTGGCCGTGTCGGCGCCATCGTAGGCGTCGATGCGCGCCAGGTAGGCCTTGACCAGCTCGACCGCCGTTGTGCGGCCCGTCTCGAGCGCGTCGCGCAGCTCGGCAATGGAAACCTCGGTTACCTCGATCATGCGTTCACCAAAAAATGTGCAGGTGGGGGCTAATGCGAGGAGTGTACAAGAAGGGCTTGGCGGACGCAGGTTTGCGCAGGGGCAAATGGTTTTATGCAAGGGGGCATTGTCGGGGGCATTCGCAGGTATTGCACGGCCCATTGTGGGGGCGGCCTTTCAGTCACCCAAGGGCCGCTCCCACACGGTTTGCGTCAACCTTCCAGGTCTGCGGCGCTATGGCGCTCCGGCACCTGGCTGTGTTCATCTCCCCAGGTACGGTTCACGCGTGTACCGCGCTGCACAGCAGGGCGCAGGGCGATGTCCTCGGCCCAGCGCTGTACGTTCGGGTACTCGTCAACCGCCAGGAACTGCGCGGCGTCATACAGGTTGCCGCGCACCAGCTGGCCATACCACGGCCACACGGCAATATCAGCGATACTGTATTCCTCGCCGCTCAGATAACGGCTTTCGGCCAAGCGGCGATCAAGTACGTCCAGTTGACGCTTGGCCTCCATGGTGAAGCGGTTGATGGCGTACTCGAACTTTTCCGGTGCATACACGTAGAAGTGGCCAAAACCACCGCCCAGGTAAGGCGCCGCCCCCATCTGCCAGAACAACCAGTTCAGGCATTCGGTGCGCGCAGCCGGCGATTTTGGCAGCAAAGCACCGAACTTCTCTGCCAGGTACAGCAGGATCGAGCCTGACTCGAACACCCGCACCGGCGGCTCCACGCTGCGGTCGAGCAGGGCAGGGATCTTCGAGTTGGGGTTGACCTGGACGAAGCCACTGGAAAACTGATCACCCTCGCCGATGCGGATCAGCCAGGCATCGTATTCGGCACCGGCGTGGCCGAGGGCAAGCAGCTCTTCAAGGGCAATGGTGACCTTGACGCCATTGGGCGTGGCCAGGGAATACAGCTGCAGCGGGTGCTTGCCCAGCGGCAGGTCCTTGTCGTGAGTCGGGCCGGCTACCGGGCGGTTGATGCTGGCGAACTGGCCGCCGGAGGCTGCGTCGTTGCGCCAGACTTTGGGTGGCACGTAGGCAGGCTTGCTCATGCATGAATCTCCTTCAAAGGCGCGAAAACGGTCACGTGAAAACCTTGACCTGCATCTATGCCACGGGTTCGACGCAATGCGCAAATGCACAGGGTGCAGGCGCAGCTTGCATGACGGCGGTTTCATCCAGTTTTCATCCGGCACAACGCCGGCCGGTTTTATGCTGGGTTATCCCTTCGTCCTGCAAGGAACCGCTGGCCGATGACCCTTGCACGCTGCGTGTTGGCGCTGGTCCTGCTCGGCGGCCTGTTGGCCCGCGCCGAGGCCGCGCCGTGGGTTGCCGGCCTGCACCTTATGACCTTGACCGACCCGGTCGATAGCCGCCCGATGCAAGCCCTGGCGTTCTACCCGGCCGTTGGCAAAACCCGTATCAGCCGTATAGACGGGTATCCCGTCGACGTGGCCGAAGAGGCGCCCGTCGCCATGGGGCGATTCCCGTTGCTGGTACTGTCTCACGGCAATACGGGCAGCCCACTGGCCTTGCATTACCTGGCCACGTCGCTGGCGCGGCAAGGGTTCGTGGTGGTGGCGGTGGTGCACCCGGGGGACAACGTGCGCGACCACAGTCGCCTTGGCACCCTGAGCAATCTTTATGGACGGCCGTTGCAAGTCAGCGCGGCGATCACCGCAGCGCGTGATGATGCAGTGGTCGGGCCTTATCTGAATGACGGCAAGGTGGGTGTGATCGGCTACTCGGCCGGCGGAGAAACCGCGTTGATCCTGTCTGGCGCACGCCCCGACCTGGAGCGTCTGCGTCAGTACTGCCTGGAGCGTCCGCATGACGCAGACGCCTGCAAGACCCACGGCATACTGATTGCCGACCGCAGCGAACTGGCGCCCGAGACCGACCCGCGAGTGGGGGCGGTCATGTTGATGGCGCCGCTGAGCCTGTTGTTCGGGCGCCATGCGCTGGCCGGGGTGCAGGTACCCGCACTGATCTACAGTGGCGACAGCGATCAGCTTGTGGCCGTAGACCGTAATGCCGAGGCCCTGGCCCGCAAACTGCCGGTCACACCGGACTACCGCCTGTTGGCCGGTGCCGGGCATTTCGTATTCATGGCCCACTGCGATGCCGAGCAGTACGCGCGAATGCCGGCGCTGTGCAAGGACGCCGACGGCGTCGACCGCCGGTATATCCATCATTCGCTGCAGCGAGAAACGGCAGCGTTCTTCAGCCAGGCGCTGGGGTCGCCAGCGCCGGCTGAGCGTTCAGCTGCGACGGGCGCGCCGCGCCAGCCACAACGTTAGGCCGACCCCGGCCAAGGCGAGCAGGGCAGCCACGCAGAAGATCGAGGCATACCCCAGGTGTACCGCCACGGCGCCCATCACCGGGCCGGCAATGGCCAAGGCCATGTCGAAGAACACAGCATAGGCACCCAGCCCTGCGCCGCGGCTGCTGCTGGGGACTTGCTTGATCGCTTCCACGCCCAATGCCGGGTAAACCAGCGACAGCCCGAAACCGGTCAGCCCGGCGCCAACCAGCGCCCAGGGCGGCGAGGGCGCCAGCCACAGAAGGCTCAGGCCGAGCACTTCGGTGGCCATGCAGGCGACCGCCACGTTGTACCCACCAAAGCGGTTGACCGCGTTGACGAACAGCAGCCGCGAAATGATGAAGCACACACCAAACGCACTCAGGCACCAGGCCGCGCCGGCCCAGCCGCGCTCGAGGTAATACAGGGTGACGAAGGTGGTCAAGGTGCCGTAGCCGATCGAGGCCAGGGTCAAACCCAGGCCACACGGGGCAACCCGGCCGAACGCCGACCAGAAGGGCAGGCGCTCGCCGCGTACCACGACCACGTCGGGGCGCTTGCGAAGCACCAGCAGGGCAAGGGTTGCCAGCACCAGCAAAGCCGGCCCCAGCACGCTGAAGTCCAGCCCGTCCACGGCCAGAACGCCAACTGGCGCACCGATGGCGATCGCGCCATAGGAGGCGATACCGTTCCACGAGATGACCCTGGCAGTGTGTTCGGGGCCGACCTGGCTGATGCCCCAGCTCAAGGTGGCCACGCCGATCAGCCCTTGGGCGATGCCCAGCAGCAAGCGTCCACCGAGCAGCAGTGCCAGGCTCAGCAGCGGCAAGGTGAGGGTCCAGGCTGACAGCAACGTCAACACCCCGCAACCGGCAATCCCCAGCAGGCCAAAGCGGATGGCCTGTTTCCCTCCCAAGGTGTCCGCCACCCTCCCTGCAAACGGGCGGCTCAGCAGCGTGGCCAGGTACTGCAGGCCAATGGTTACACCGGCGATCACTGCGCCAAAGCCGAGTTGGTCGTGCACATAGCTGGGCAGCACCGCGATCGGCAGGCCGATGCAGAGGAACGCAATGAAGGTATAGAAAACGATCGACAGGATCTGCAGGGTGATGTGCAGGGTGTTACTGGCGGGGGCAGGTTGTTGCGCGGTCATGGGCTCTTTCGCGGGCGGGCGGTTGGGCGTGGTCCCATCATGGCCGTTGCGCGAAGGAAAAGACAGCAGGCTAACGAATTATTCGTCGGGCCGTGCCGGTAGGTGGGATGGGGATGTACTCTTCGCGGGCTTGCCCGCTCTCCCAAGGCCCCACAAGCGTCCAATACCTGTGCGGTCCCTGTGGGAGCGGGCAAGCCCGCGAAGAGGCCCGGCCATCCGAGATGGCCAGGCCGTCCGATCAATCAGACCAGCACACCCTGGCTACGCAGGTAGTCGTCGTAGGTACCGCTGAAGTCCACCACACCATCGGCCGACAGCTCGATGATGCGCGTGGCCAGCGACGACACGAACTCGCGGTCGTGGCTGACGAACAGCAGGGTACCCGGGTAATTTTCCAGCGCCAGGTTCAGCGCTTCGATCGATTCCATGTCCAGGTGGTTGGTCGGCTCGTCCATCACCAGCACGTTCGGCTTCTGCAAAATCAGCTTGCCGAACAGCATGCGACCTTGTTCACCACCGGAAATCACCTTCACCGACTTGAGGATCTCGTCGTTGGAGAACAGCATGCGCCCCAGGGTGCCGCGGATAACCTGCTCACCAGAGGTCCACTGGCCCATCCAGTCGAACAGGGTCATGTCGTCTTCGAAGTCGTGGGCGTGGTCCTGGGCGTAGTAGCCCACTTCGGCGCTGTCGGTCCACTTCACCGAGCCCGCATCCGGGGTCATCTCGCCGACCAGGGTGCGCAGCAGGGTGGTCTTGCCAATACCGTTGGGGCCGATGATCGCAACGCGCTCGCCCGCTTCGACGGTGATGTCGAAGTTCTTGAACAGCACCTTGTCGTCGAAGGCTTTGGCCATTTTCTCGACCACCACCGCCTGGCGGTGCAGTTTCTTCGCCTGTTCGAAACGAATGAACGGGCTGACGCGGCTGGACGGCTTGACCTCGGCCAGCTGGATCTTGTCGATCTGCTTGGCACGAGAAGTGGCCTGCTTGGCTTTGGAGGCGTTGGCCGAGAAGCGGCTGACGAAGGTCTGCAGCTCGGCGATCTGGGCTTTCTTCTTGGCGTTGTCCGACAGCAACTGCTCACGCGACTGGGTGGCCGCGGTCATGTACTCGTCATAGTTGCCCGGGAACAGGCGCAGCTCACCGTAATCCAGGTCAGCCATGTGGGTGCAGACGCTGTTGAGGAAGTGCCGGTCGTGGGAAATGATGATCATGGTGCTGTTACGCGCCGTGAGGATCGTTTCCAGCCAGCGGATGGTGTTGATGTCCAGGTGGTTGGTCGGTTCGTCGAGCAGCAGCACGTCCGGGTCCGAGAACAGCGCCTGGGCCAGCAGGACACGCAGCTTCCAGCCCGGTGCCACTTCGCTCATCGGGCCGAAGTGCTGCTCCAGCGGAATACCCAGGCCCAGCAGCAGTTCACCGGCGCGGGACTCGGCGGTGTAGCCGTCCATTTCGGCGAATTCGGTTTCCAGCTCGGCGACGGCCATGCCGTCTTCTTCGGTCATTTCCGGCAGCGAGTAGATACGGTCACGCTCGGCTTTGACTTTCCACAGCTGGCCGTGGCCCATGATCACCGTGTCGATCACGGTGAATTCCTCGTAGGCGAACTGGTCCTGGCGCAGCTTGCCCAGGCGGGTATTCGGCTCGAGCATGACCTGGCCTGCGGACGGCTCCAGGTCACCGCCGAGGATTTTCATGAAGGTCGACTTGCCGCAACCGTTGGCGCCGATCAGACCGTAGCGGTTGCCGTTGTTGAATTTGACGGAAACGTTTTCGAACAGCGGCTTGGAGCCGAACTGCATGGTGATGTTAGCGGTGGAGATCAAGGAGCTTACCTATCAATAACTTACGTGGCTTCTTCGCAGCTACGGACCAATTTCGGACCAATTTGGAGCTTTTCCAGCTCCTGCCAGTCGTTGGACGAGTTAATCCAGCGCGCATAAGTCGATAAGAGCATCTGCACGCTATGCCCGAGCTGTTGGGCGATAAATGCGGGATTGAGACCAGACATTAAGCATATTGTCGCATAGGTGTGGCGGCAGTTATACGGGGGGCGGTACCTGATCCCTAAACCTTTCAGGATCGGCCGCCACTGGTGGTGCAGGTCCGAGGTCTGCTTGACGTGCTCTCCATTCTTCCCGGGCGGGAAGACGAACGGCGATTCAGTGAATTGCCCTTTGCCCTGCCTGCGGCGCTCAGCGTACTGCTTGGCAAACTCCAAGGCGTGCAAGGCCCTGTCGTTGAGTAGCACAAATCTATCCTTCCCCGTCTTTGTCCGTTCCTCCACAACCCCCAGTGCAATCGTTCTTCGAACGTGGGCGGTCTTTTTGGCCGTGTCGACCGCATCCCATCTCAATGCCAGACCCTCGGACAGACGCAGAGGCCTTAACTCAGCGTCTTTGAAATGGCCCTTGCGCTGGCCATCCCCTTCAAGCATCCGGCCCACCGGGTAGTCGACATATTCCAAGACGTTCACGTTGTTGACTGCGCACAGATGAAGATACCAAAGCTTGTGGCAGGCCGAGATCGAGGCCAGCAACATGTCTTCAGGGTTCCAGCGTTCAGGGTTCCCGCGAAAGGCTGGGTCGGCAGAGCCAAGGATAGGTGCCTTGCCTGGAGCCTCCACGTTGAAGTCTCTCTGGTACGCCGTGTAACTGGCAGTACCTTCACCCGTGTTACCTATCCAATTTACGGTGACAGCGTAATGGTGTTCTTTCATGGTCACTCCTGCTCAATTGTTTCGGGCATGACGATTCCTTGGCCGTTCTTGCGACCGGCCTGTGCTTTAATGGGCGATTGTTGAAATGGATTTTCCTAGCGAGGGATAACGCTTATGTTTGCTGTCGGAATTGCGCTTCTTGCCGTTGGATTAGGCACTTCAAATCCTGGGCTCTGGATACCGGGCGCCGCGCTCATGGCTGCCCGCATCGTGAAACGAGCACGCAGCTGACCCCTTGGCCGCCCCGTTACAAAAGGACCGCGCGCGTCCATTCGTTTACCGACCGCCCCTTTGCCAGGGGCGGAGGCGGCTCGCGCACAGCACAGTACAGTGCTTTAGTCGTCGTAGTGGTAGCGGCATTGCAGAACGGTGAGCATACCGGCCTCGAAGAAGTAGACCAGGCGGTGCTCACGGGTGATGCGGCGGGACCACAAGCCAGATAAATCGCCTTTCAGCGGCTCAGGCTTGCCAATACCCGTGAAGGGGGTGCGTAGGCACACGTCAATTAGGCGGTTGATGTTGCCGAGGATGGTGAGGTCGGCATTCTGCCAGTGACAGTAATCCTCCCAGCCCTCCTTGGTGAACTTCACGCTTACCTTGTCGCGGTCTTCATTCTTGTTCCGCTGCTTCTGGTTCTTGCTCATTGAGGTCCAGTTCCTTCGTCAAGGCCTGGCCGTCCCGGAGCTGAGCGATGGATGAGCGCAAGCGCGAAGCGTTTTTGGACGATCCCAACAGGTGAATGGTCTCGTTCATCCCGTTGTAGTCCTCCAGAGACATCATCACTACGGGTTCGCCACGCTGTCGCGTGATTACGGCGGGCTCATGGTCCCGGCAAACATCATCCATTGTCTGCTTCAGTTCGGCGCGAGCCTGGCTAAAAGTCAGTACGTGCATTTGTCCATCCTCCAGGCTCTGCCCGGGTAAGGGTTGCTCTTTGGACCGCCACAGGTGACGCCCAAAGTTCTAAGAAAGTGAAGCCTGTCGACCCGCACGGCGGCTCCGTATTGACTCACCGTGTTCTCTCAGCTGGATCAGAATCGTCATTCCAGTAGCCACAGGCCACAGGTGTCCAGATGGATCCAGCCGTCGCTGGCAAACGCAGCCATTGTACCTAACGTTGTACAAGGCAGTAAACCGACTTTCGGATTAGGGCTTGGTATGCCGTACGGCCTTCAGCTAGCGCCGCCTGATACCCCAATGCCCGAACAAATCTGCAGCCAGGCGGTATAGAGCACTCAGTCGGCGAAAGTGGGTACTTCCCATTCCGATTTTGAGCGTTCCGAAAGGATGCTCAACAGTCTGGCGGCGCACCTTCATCTTCCCCGGATCATGCTCCAGTCGAATGAAGGGGGCTGGTGGTGCGATCACGGCTGTTAAACGAAAAGCAGCTGTAAAAAAATGTAACACACACCTTAAGCAGTGGATTCATTGGAACAGCTGTGTATTCTGTCTCTCCAGTCAAGAATATGAGTTCTAGGTCCGTTCCATGCGTAATCGCGGTAAAATCTATTGGGAATGGGCCAATTCTGCGTTGCATTCCCGCAACTACGATGAGCGCCTTCCCTGCGGCACTTTAATCAACATCCAAGCCCGACTCTCACTTGAAAACGTCACTCAACTTTTCCTGGGTATCTACGGGAAAAAAGGCGTGCTCTTGCTCGAAGAGGTACACCCTGACTGCCGTGGACAGAAACTGTCCGCGGCGATGGCCTGGGCGCTCGAGCGTGCTCACGACTGGGTCGCCAAGGCGTTTCCTGTGCCCAAAGCACCAGGGCCTGAACCACTCCCGCGCAGAGGCTCGCGTCTTCACGGATAACGATGCAGGGAAAACGGAACGCTCGTCAGATCGCTTGAGTCGTATCTCCATCAAAAGCGCATTGAGGCGCCCAGTTGGAGAAAGTGATGAGCCTTCAGTCCACCAGTCATGACCTTTACGTGCATTCCTACCTTGGTTACCAGGCATCGATTTACGTGCTGTGGGAGTCGAGCGTCGAATTTCCCACGGGGATGTTGGTCGAGGTAGGGAAGCCGGGTGCAACGGCGCGAACCCTGCGTGTGAGTCGACCATTCTCCTCTTCGACAGAAGCCATTCTCGAAGGGAAGGTTATGGCTGAACAGTACGTGGAAAGTCAGAAAAGCGGAGCTTGTGCTGCCAGGTGAGTTCGCCGAGGTCTGATCGGACCCACCGCAACCACGGGCAGGTCGACCACCTGCGAATCTGTGCAGCCGCTTCACTGAAGCGGCTCTATCAGCTCAGCGCCTTGATTGCGAACATTGCCAATGGCTGTGCTCACTCGATACCACTCGAAGGCCTCGGCTGGCTCGCCCAGGTTGAGCGCCATCTGCTCGGCTTGTTCGCCCGGCGTCGCGGGTTGCATCCACTCACGCGCAAGGTCTGGGGCCAAAACCACTGGCCTGCGGTCGTGCACATCTACCATTCCGCCCTGGGCATCGGCCGTAATGATGACGAACCCGTCATGCTCGCTGCCAGCGAACTGGCCGATGCTGGCGCAAAGGGAAGGGCGCCCGTCCCGGCGTCGGATGTAGTACGGCTGTTTCTTCGGTCCGCCTTCATCGACCCATTCATACCAGCCGTCGATCGGCGTTATGCCTCGGTGCGGCCAGATCGCCCGGAAGAAGGGGCCGTGTGCCACCTTTTCGACCCTGGCGTTGATCGGCGCGGCACGGTCGGTCGCCCAATGCGGTCGCCAGCCCCATCTCACCAGGTCCGCCCGCGGGCCTGCTTCATCCACTCGCAAGAGTGCCACCGGCGTGGTCGGCGCGACGTTGTACCGGCCAAGTGGCTGGTCGCCGACGTTGTTCCGCCAGGCCTCTGGCAGGCTCAGGGTTTCGACAAAGTCGTGTATGCCTCGGTACTGACTCAACCTTCCACACATGCGCGGCCCTCCTGCCAGAGCAAGCATAGCGCTTGGGTGTATCGCCGGTGTGGAGGGGCGACGGCGTGCCGTACGCGCAGTCCTGGCGGTGCAGGGCTGAATGAACGCCCCACCGCCATTCAGCACGGCGCCAAGTCTGATCTTCCAGGCGTTATAGGCTCGTTCGAGGGGACCCGAACGAAAATGCAGTACTTACCACCCTCCATCGATTCAAAGGCCACCAGCTTTTCCACCAGCGCGGCGCTTAAAACCTTGCCGGCGTTAAGCAGCAACATGCCGTTGTCGGCGTTCAGGTTGCGCGCAAGCACCATTCCCGGCGCCAGGTCACGGGTGGTACACACCTGGACTTCAGGGTCCACCAGGGTGAGATCGCTGTGGAACGAGGCGCAAACCTGGACGAAGTCCTCAAGGAGTGCTGGGTCATACAACCGGCCGGCGTACTTGCGCAGGTAGAGCAAGGCCTCGTCACTGTTCATCTGCCGTTCAAGAATCAAACCCCGTTGCAGCTCAACGAAGTCCACGGCCAGCTTGAGCAAGCGAGCGCCGAACGGGATAGCTTCACCCTTGAGCCGGTCGGGGAAACCGCTGCCGTCCCAGTGCTCCTGGTGATGCAGGATCAGGCGCGCGGCATCTTTCATGGGCTCAAGGGTCATCAGCAGCGCTTCACTTTGGCGTGGGTAGTCGCGATAGCGGTCGCGGTCGCTGTGCATCAACTGGTCCGAAGGGGCAACGATCATGCTATCCGGCCAACTCAATTTGCCTATGTTGTACAGCGCCGCAGCCATGGCCAGATCGCGGCTGATCGCCTCGTCCAAGGCGTGGACCCTACAGTAGCAACGCACCAGTTCGATGATCTGTCGATTGGTCTGCTTGGCTGGAGGCAGCCGCAGATTAGCCAACATCGAGAACACTTCAGTCCCGGTCACATAGCTGTGTTTCAGTTCTTCATAGGCCAGATCGAGCATGTCAGCGGTCTGCTGCAGCTCCGCAGTACGGGCTGCAACGCGTTTCTCCAGGTCGTTATTGAGCAGTCTCAACTGGGCGTTCTGCCGACGTGCCAGCAGCTCCAGGCGTTGGCGCTCGCGTTCGGAATGCTGGTGCTCCAGGGCCTGGCGCAAGGTCAGTAGCAATTCGTCGTCGTTCCAGGGCTTACTGATGTAACGGTGGATCTGACCGTCATTGACGGCCTTGATGATTGCGCTCGGGTCGGCGTAGCCGGTCAGCAAGATCCTGACGGTCGATGGGTGATGCTGATTGATCTGTGCCAACAAGGTGGCGCCGTCCATACCAGGCATGCGCGCATCGCTCATCACCAGGTCTACCGGGCCCTCGGCCATCTGCGCCAGTGCCTGTTCGCCGCTGGTCGCCAGCTTCACGTCATAGGGTTGGCCACGCAATAGCCGACGCAGACTGCTAAGGATCGACTCCTCGTCGTCCACTAGCAACACGGTCGGCCGGTAGGGTGGGTTCGGGTTCGGTTGCACTTCCATGGCAGGCCTCACGCGGTCGATCGATGGAGGCACTCGAGCTCAACGAGCGCTTAGGTCAAAGGCTAGATCATTTTTCCGCGACAGGTGTCGGAGCAAGGCGTGGCGGGTGGCAGGCAAATTGTCTGGAAGGCATCTAACCTGACGGCATGGCACCACCTTTCTGTATATCCGTAAGCCCAGGGAAAAGGATTCTCCCGGATGTTCGCGCAGACAACCTGTCGTTTTCGTTCCGTTCTTCACCCGCAGCGCTTGCGACGTTGCCTGAGCCTGTGGGTGCTACTCGTTCTGAGTGTGGACAGCGGGGCCGAGCTGCTGGACGAGCCGCTCAAGCCACTGCCTCCGATTCCCGCTCTGGCACCTGGGCGTGTCGAGCTGGGCCGCCAGTTGTTCAACGATCCGCGGTTGTCGCACAACGGCACACTGTCCTGCGCCAGTTGTCACCGTCTGGACACGTACGGGGTCGATGGCCGGGCGTTCTCCATGGGTGCAGATGGCCTGCCACTTGCGCTCAATACGCCAACGGTACTCAATGCCAGCCTTAATTTCCGGCAGTTCTGGGATGGCCGGGTCGAGTCACTCGAGGAGCAGGGGGATGCCGTGATCACCAGCGCTCACGAGATGGGCGGAGACTGGCGCGTGATCGAGCAGCGCATCGCCGCAGACGTGCGTTACCGCCAGGCGTTCGAGGATGCCTACCCGGACGCGGTGACAAAGGACAACATCCTCAGCGCGTTGGCCGATTACCAAAGGACGCTTCTTACCCCTGGCGCACGTTTCGATCGCTACCTGCAGGGCGATACCGAGGCGCTTACCCTGGAGGAAAAATACGGCTATCAGCGCTTCAAGGACTACGGCTGCATCGCCTGCCACCAAGGGGTGAATATTGGGGGCAACATGTTCCAGAAATTTGGCGTGTTCGGCGACTACATCGCTGACCGCGGCAACCCCACCGAGGCGGATCAGGGCCGCTTCAACGTGACCGCAGAGGAGGCCGACCGGGGTGTGTTCAAAGTGCCGAGCCTGCGCAATGTGGCGATGACCGCGCCCTATTTCCACGATGGCTCGGCGCCTACGCTGGAGCGTGCGATCGACGTGATGTTCCAGTATCAGCTTGGACGAATCCCAAGCGATGAGGACCGCAGGCTCATCATGCTGTTCCTCAAAACCCTTACTGCTGAAAAGGCGGGTCAGCCATGAGGGTGATTTCCCGGCGTACAAGCCTGATTCTATTCAGCGGGTTGGTCTTTGTACTGGCGTCGATGCTGCTGCACTTGTACCTGAATTCCGGGTCAGAGCAGACCCAGACCTACAACGAATCCCGAGATCTCATTCGTCAGCTCAAGCAACAGGATGCTGTATGGGAAAACGAGGTGCTCAAGGCCCGGGTAGCCGTCTCCCATAACTACGATCCACTTGTGATCCCTCTCAAGGAGATGAAGCGGCTATGGGCACGATTCGACCGCCGGGAAGCCGAGCAAGGGCGCGATGAATCAGACCAGTGGCGCGATGCCCATGACGGTTTTCTTTCTGCGTTCGGGGAAAAGGCTCGGCTCGTGGAGCAATTCAAGTCGCACAATGCCTTGCTGCGAAATTCGTTGGCATTTCTACCCACCGCCGAGGACGGTATTCAGGCCCAGATCAACACCATGCTGGCCCCGAATCGGCAGGAGGTACACGTATTCGTCACGGACACCTATGACCTCTTGCTGAGTGCCCTGGAGTTCGCGCAGGTTACCTCTGTGGAAAGGGCTGCCGAGATAGAGGTGGGGTTAGGCAACTTGGCTGTTAACACGGAGAACCTGCCCAAAGAATTCCAGACGCCCCTCAATCTGTTGAGCAATCACGTGGCGTTGATCCTGCGCGAGCAACCTGTCGTCAACCGCCTGCTCGAACAGATCGAGGCGATTCCGGTTGCCGAGCGCCTGGATACGATCACCAGCCTTTTGGACAGGGATCAACAGCAGGTTGAAAAGATCAACCGTAAAAACCATCTCTACACGTTATGGCTATCAGGCTTGCTGATGTTCTCGGTCATTTGCCTGGCTGCGCTGCTGGTGCGCAGCTTCGCCGAGGTGAGACGGGTCAACAACGCATTGCAAAGCGCCAATGACGTCCTGGAACAGCGGGTCGAGGAGCGCACCCTGGCGCTCCGGAACGCTCAGAGCGAGCTGTTCAACGCCGCGCGCCAGGCAGGTATGGCGGAGATCGCCACCAATGTGTTGCACAATGTGGGCAACGTGCTCAACAGTGTGAACACATCCTCTGATCTCATCGCTCGAACGTTGCGCAGCAGCAAAACCCAGGGTTTGGGCAAGGCCATGCAACTGTTCCGCGAGCATGCCACTGACATCGGTCGGTTTCTCGACGAGGATCCCCGAGGCCGGTTGCTTCCCGGCTACCTCAACCAGCTGACCGAGGCGATTGCCGATGAACAGAAGGAGATGGCGATCGAGCTGGAACGAATGAACAAGAGCATCGACCACATCAAGGAAGTGGTGGCCACCCAGCAATCCTATGCCGGCGCTAAAAATGTGCCAGAGCCGCTGTCGGTCAACGACCTGGTCGAGGACGCGCTGCGCATGAACGCAGGCGCGTTGACCCGGCATCAAGTGAGGGTAGTGCGCGACTTCGCAGATCTGCCTCTGGTGATGGGCGACCGGCATCGGCTGTTGCTGATTCTGATCAACCTGATCAGCAACGCCAAGTACGCCATGTCCGGCCCCGGCAGCGACCCGCGGACGATGATCCTCAGGACGCGCATCGTTGAGGGGGGCTTGCTGGAAATGAGCGTGCTGGACGAGGGCGAAGGCATTGCCCCTGAAAACCTGCAGAAGATCTTTGCCCATGGCTTCACCACGCGCAAGGACGGGCATGGCTTCGGCTTGCACAGTTGCGCCCTGGCCGCCATCGAGATGAATGGTCACCTGACCGCACACAGCGACGGCCCTGGCTTGGGTGCTGTCTTTACCCTGAGGATCCCGCTGATCGCGGTGACGGAGCCTGCATGAGTGACATGATCAATCGCCGGATCCTGCTGATCGATGACATGCCGACTATCCACGAGGACTTTCGCAAGATCCTTGCCCCGGCCAGATCGCAGAACTCTGAGCTGGACGAGATGGAAGGGTTGTTGTTCGGCGAGCAGGTCAAGAACGAACGACCGGTATTCGAACTCGATTCAGCCTATGGCGGTGAGGAAGGTCTCGGCCTGCTGAAGCGTGCGCTGCAGGCCAGCAAGCCCTACGCGTTAGCCTTCGTCGACATGCGAATGCCAGGTGGATGGGATGGCGCTCAGACCATTGAGCACCTGTGGGAAGAGGACCCGCTGTTGCAGGTAGTCGTCTGCACTGCCTACTCGGACTATTCCTGGGATGAGTTGCTCGACCGGCTGCAGGCCCACGATCGCTTGCTGATCCTGAAAAAACCGTTCGACAACATCGAGGTCCAGCAAATGGCCAGCACCTTGCTGACCAAGTGGGAAATGACCCAACGAGCCTCGCTGAAAATGCACCAGCTCGAACAGCGGGTAGAGCGGCGTACCCAGCAACTGACCCAGGCCAGCGAGGCGCTGCAGCAGGAGATCGAGGAGCGCAAGCAGCTGGAAAGCCAACTGGTGCAATCGGAGAAGCTCGCCTCGTTGGGGCAGATGGCCGCCGGCGTGGCGCACGAGATCAACAATCCGATCGGTTTCGTGTCCTCCAACCTGGGCACTCTGGGAGGGTACTTCCAGCAACTGGTAGCGATGCTCGACGCCTATCGCGAGGCCGAACTGATGCTCGGCGCAAACGAAACCACTGGGCGCTTGCAAAGACTTCGTGAGCAGACGGAACTGGAGTTCCTCATGGAAGACATCCCGATCCTCATCAAGGAGTCCAAGGACGGAATCGGTCGAGTGGCGCATATCGTCAAGGACCTCAAAGACTTCTCGCGCGTTGATAGCGCTCAGCAGTGGCAATTAGCCGATTTGCAGCAGGGCATTGACTCCACGCTTAACATCGTCGCGAGCGAGCTGAAACATAAAGCCGACCTGGTAAAACGGTACCAGCCGTTACCCCCTGTCGAATGCCTGCCGTCGCAGATCAACCAAGTGATAATGAACCTGGTGCTCAACGCCGCCCAAGCCATGGGCCCCGAGCGGGGCACCATCACATTGGGCACTGCTCATCAAGGCGCCTGGGTGTGCATCGAAGTTGCAGATACAGGCGCGGGGATAGCACCGGAGAACATCAAGAAAATCTTCGATCCTTTTTTCACCACCAAGCCCGTCGGCCAAGGTACCGGGCTAGGCCTGTCCCTTTCCTATGGCATTGTAAAGAAACACGGTGGGGAGATAACCGTATCAAGCCAGGTCGGAGTGGGAACAACGTTTCGTGTACAACTGCCGGTAAAGCAGAGCGCAACGCTGTGATGGCGCACGCGTGCTACCGCTGGCTGGCATGAAGTGCAGGGCCCCGACGAGGGGAGGGCTCGCTTGGGTCGGCTTGCGCACTGATTCAAAGAACCCTGCATTGTGCTATGGGGGAGCGGCGCAGTCTGTGATAATGGGCAATGACAAGGGCCCTATCATGCTGACTATCTCCAATAACGTGCATCTGCCAGATGCCGAAATCGAACTCACATACATCCGCGCGCAAGGCGCGGGTGGGCAGAATGTCAACAAAGTGTCCAGCGCGGTACACCTGCGCTTCGACATCCAGGCCTCATCGTTGCCCGAGTTTTACAAGGCGCGGCTGCTGGCGCTGCGTGACAGTCGCATCACCGGCGACGGCGTGTTGATCATCAAGGGCCAGCAGTACCGCACCCAGGAGCAGAACCGTGTTGACGCATTGGCGCGTCTTGCCGAGTTGATCATCACCGCAGGCAAGACCGAAAAGAAACGCCGCCCCACCAAGCCGACCCTCGGCTCGAAGACCCGCCGCCTCGAAGGAAAAGCCAGGCGGAGCACTGTCAAGGCGGGGCGGGGGAAGGTGGAGTTCTAGTGTCTGTATGAACAGCGTTGAGACGAAGTTCAGGCAAGGCGAAAACAGCCGAGGAAGCGGAGTTTACGGGTTGTATTTGAGCATTCCGAGGCTGTTTTCAACGCGGCCTTACCGAGTATCAAGGTATTTCATACAGCGCCAAGAAGGAGATATACCCAATGTCGTCGAGCTGACGGTAGATCTTTGCCGCTGATTTTTAATTTTGGTTTGAACTTGAACTGCGTTAGGATTCTCTAAACAGCATCCACGTATTCAGGAGTATGCACATGTCGCGTTTGGCAGAGTTTAGACAGCTTGAACAGAAGTTGGCGGCCCAGTTGGCCGAACTGGAAGCCATGAAAAGCAGCGGTGAGCTTCAGAAAGAGATCGAGTTCGAGACCAAGTTGCGTGACCTGCTAAGCAAATACGGTTACAGCCTGCGCGATATCATCAACATCCTGGATCCTCAGGCCAGTCGCCGTTCCGCAGCTCCTGCGGCTACAGAGAAAGCCCCACGCCGTGCTCGGCAAGTGAAGCAGTACAAGAACCCGCATAATGGAGAGGTCATCGAGACCAAGGGTGGCAACCACAAGCTGCTCAAGGAATGGAAAGCCCAGTACGGGGCAGAAGAAGTGGAATCCTGGGTGTCCTGATTTGTGCTGATGTCGCCCTCATTGCGCTATCTGAAACGCCTTGTTCTTTTTCGAGGAAGCGACAGCGTCGCCTCCTCGAAACAGGGCGTTCATCGTGGGTGGGCGGAATGAGCTGACGTGGTTAAACAGGAAGTTTCGCCACTAAGCGCTCAGTGTCCGTTTCAATACTTCGTAAATTTTGGCATCAGCCGATTGGGCGACATTGAAACGGAGGAAATCACCCGCAGCCATCGACTGGCTGAACGCATTTCCGGGCGCCAGTACTACACCTTCATTCAAGCAAGCCCGAGCCAGCGTTGCTGCATCCTTGCCTTGAGGAAGTTGGCACCAGACGTACATGCCTGACTGGGGCGTTATCCAGGGCTTGATACCAATGGCTTGAAGCCTCGCCACCGTTCTGTCCATAGCCTCTGCCAGCCTGAGGCGAACACTTTCCACGTGTTTCCGGTACCCGCTATCGGTAATCGCCAGATGGATGATGTCCGCGGCCAGGCGGCCACCCCCGAATGTGGTCGCAATCTTGAGATCGACCAGGCTCTCGATCCAGTCACTGCGAGCCGCGATGTAGCCGCATCGAATCGAAGCAGAGATGGTCTTGGAAAAGCTACCGATCTGGATGACACGAGAGAGGCCATCGAAGGCAGACAGCCGTGGCGCTGGCGCATTCTCGAAATCCCCGAAAATGTCGTCCTCTACAATCACCAGGCTGGAGTTGTCGGCCAGCTTCAGCAACCTGTGTGCCGTGACCGGAGACAGGGTAGCGCCGGTCGGGTTGTGGATACCTGAATTGGTTATGTACAACCGGGGAGAATGCGCGAGCAGGGCAGCGCCAAAAGCATCGATGTCCGGGCCCGTCGCGGTGTAGGGAACGCCTACGATGTTCACCCTGTGCGCTTTCAGCAATGCGTGAAAATTGAAATAGCAGGGGTCGTCGACCAGCACAGTGTCCCCCGGCTCCAGCAGAAAACGGCAGATCAGGTCGATGGCGTGGGTGCCGGACTCAGTGAGCATGATCTGTTCAAGAGGGGCTTCGATCCCGATGCCTGGCAGCTTCCGTGACAAGAATTGCCTGAGCGGCAGATGCCCAAGTGGTGAGGCGTACTCCGTCAGTTTCGACGTGTCGGAACGGGCAACGGTGCGAAGCGCTTTGCGCAAGCCGGCTTCGAACATCCAGGAGGCAGGTAGCCACCCGCACCCTGGTTTCAATGCATCGCTAGCGGTGTCAAGAGACTGGCGCGAGATCCACAGCGGGTCCACTTCACGATCAAGCCTTGGGCCGAGTTCGGTGAGTACCAAGGGCGCCACTGGCCCGGCTACGTAAAAGCCGGAGCCAGGACGAGAATTGAGTACACCCTCTGCCATCAACCTTTCATAGGCCTCAAGCACCGTAGAAACCGACACCTGCATGGTCTGAGCCATCGCACGCACCGAGGGAATTCTCGCGCCAGGTGTGTAGGTTCGAGAGGCTATCCGCGACTGGATTTCACCCATGACTGTTCGAATTCGCGTTCCGTCCCGTTTCATCGCACCCTCAACTGTGCTGGAGTCATATGCATAACAGTTTGGTTGAAGTGTATTGGATTGTACATGGCCTGGGTGAGCCTGTCGGTGATGTACTGAGCCTTGGCTTATCGAGGACTTACCGATGGAAAAATCAGCAAGCGGGTGGATCAACGGTTTCATAGGCGTCGCCATCTTTGCGGGTTCGTTGCCGGCAACCCGAGTGGCAGTGGCCGACTTCGAACCGACGTTCCTCACCTGTGCCCGGGCAACAATTGCCGCCATGCTGGGCGCACTTTTTCTGATCGTGCTACGCCAGCCTCGACCCAAACGGCGGGATTTGTCGCCCTTGGCCGTAACAGCGCTCGGCGTTGTTATCGGTTTCCCGCTACTGACAGCATTTGCCCTTAAGCACATAAGCTCTGCTCACTCCATTGTTTTTGTCGGGCTCCTGCCATTGTGTACTGCAGGATTTGCGGTTCTGCGGGGCGGTGAACGACCTCGGCCATTGTTCTGGCTGTTCTCGTTGACAGGTGCCGGGTTGGTCGCTGGCTATGCGTTGATGAATGGAGGCGAGGCGTCGGCGGTGGGCGATCTGCTGATGTTGGCTGCGGTTGTGGTCTGTGGGTTGGGCTATGCCGAAGGAGCGCGCCTCTCGCGGACATTGGGTGGTTGGCAGGTGATCAGCTGGGCGTTGCTGGTAGCGTTGCCGTTCATGCTGCTGCTGACGGTGGTCAATCTTCCAGCCCCTGATGACTTTGCCAGGGTAAGTGCCCCTGCGTGGTTCAGCTTTGGCTACGTTTCACTGTTCAGCATGCTGATCGGGTTTGTGTTCTGGTACCGAGGGCTCGTCCAGGGGGGGATTGCGGCAGTGGGCCAATTGCAACTCTTTCAGCCGTTCATGGGGCTTGGGCTGGCAGCGTTGCTTCTGCACGAGCATGTCAGCTGGACGATGCTGATCGTGACGATGGGGGCTGTCATCTGTGTTTACGGGGCCAGGAAATATGCCTAAGCACAGCGACGTGCCCAGTCAAACAGCTGGGTATAGCCCCCGCCGTCTGCCCCCGGGCTGGGTTGCACAAAACACCTGATCCTTTATGTAAAAGGATCAGGTTTAACCTGACTTACAGGCCCAGTTCAGTCAGCCCTGGGTGATCATCCGGACGGCGACCCAGTGGCCAGTGGAACTTGCGCTCGCTTTCCTTGATGGGCATGTCGTTGATGCAGGCGAAACGGCGGTGCATCAAGCCATCGGCTTCAAACTCCCAGTTTTCGTTGCCATAGGAGCGGAACCAGTTGCCCGAATCGTCGTGCCACTCGTAGGCGTAACGGACCGCGATGCGGTTGTCGGTGAAGGCCCAGAGCTCTTTGATCAACCGATAGTCCAGTTCTTTCTTCCACTTGCGAGTTAGGAAGTCCCGAGCTTCTTCACGGTTGTTTGCAAACTCGGCACGGTTACGCCATTGGGTGTCCACCGTATAGGCCAGCGCAATCTTTTCGGGTTCGCGGGTATTCCAGCCATCCTCAGCGAGTCGGACCTTTTCAATCGCCGATTCGCGAGTGAAAGGAGGAAGTGGCGGACGAGTGTGTTCGTTGGACATGGTGGTGCCTCCAATCTTTTGGATGGTTCAGTTGGGTGGGTATTTCTTTAACTTTAAGCGCTTGCGCGCTGCACGTCCTTGAGCAAGACCTTTGCGATTTCCCGCGCACTGTCGAGCGCGGTGTGATCACCCATGACGTGGGCCACGGTTATGGTGCCCTCTATAATCAAAAGGAGTTGCTTGGCCAAGCCAGTCGGATCGTTAACACCTAATTCGCTGGTCAGTTCTAGCGTGTAGTCCAGCAGCTTTTGTTTATGCAGTTTTGCGATCTGTCGAACAGGATCGTCTGCGTTACCCACCTCTCCGGCGGTGTTGATAAAAGCACATCCGCGAAAACCGTCTGACTCGAACCAACTTTTGAGGGCATCAAAAATGCCAAGGATGCGTGCTTCTGGTGTTTGCGCTTTTTCGCATTCACTTCTGAACCACGTCATCCAGCGTATATCGCGTGCATTGAGTGCCGCCGCTGCTACGTCGTCTTTATTCGCAAAATAGCGATAAATACTCTTACGGGCGACGCCCGAGGTCTTTACCAAGAGGTCCATGCCCGTGGCGTGAATCCCGTTTTCGTAAATAAGCTTCTCGGCAGTCGCCAGGATTTTTTCGCGTGTATCGGTCATTGGCTTATCCATGTAGCCAGAGTAGAACGATCGTTCTCCCTGGTCAAGCAGCGCTTGAAATTATTCGATTGCGTGCAAGCGGGGCGCCGGCGTGCTTTCGATCAGAGTGGCTGGCTTCGCGCTGATCAGTCGCGCTCCAGTTCGGCGAAGCGGCTGGACAACCAGGCGTGCAGGTGCCTTACCGCAGGCGACAGCTGCTTGCGGTGCGGGCACACCAGGCTCAGTGGCATGGCGGGCCCGGGGTGATCCTGCATGAGCACGACAAGTCTTCCCGCCAGCACATCGTCGCTCACATCCAGCCAGGACTTGTAGGTTATCCCTTCGCCGGCCACGGCCCAGCGCCGGGCGATATCGGCGTCGTCGCAGAGCAGGGCGCCACGCACTTGGACGGTCTGCGTTCCCAGTTGCCACTTGTCGTAGACCCGCCCCTGCTGCATGTACAGCAGGCACTGGTGTTCGAGCAGATCTTCAGGGGCTTGGACGGTGCCTTGCCGCGCCAGGTACTCGGGCGAGGCCACCAGCACCTTGCGGTTCCAAGGTGCCAGTGGCAGGGCTATATAGTTGGCGTCGGCGTTCAGGCCATAGCGGATGGCGATATCTACCGGATCGCGAAAAAGATCGGCGATCTGGTCGGAGAGAAACAAGCGCAGGTTCAACTGTGGATGCTCTCGGCGAAACGCCGTGAGCCAGGGCAGCAGCACGTTGCGCCCCAGATCGGAGGGCGCGGCCACCTGCAACGTTCCGCTGAGCTGGGCGCTTTCCTGACGCAGGTTGTCGCGCCCGTGCCTGAGGGCTTCCAGGGCGATCAGGGCCGAGGGCAGGTACTGCTCGCCTTCGGCTGTGAGGCGCAAGCTGCGCGTGGTGCGGGCAAACAATCGCACATCCAGTTCACGCTCCAGGCGCTTGACTGCCTCGGCTGCCTGGCCAGGTAGCAGGTCGGCCTCGTGGGCTGCCGCGGTAAAGCTGCCCAGCGCAGCGCTGCGAACGAAGATACCCAGGTCGTCGAGACGGATCATTATCACTCCTGCAATGAAAGTGTTGACGGGCAGGGCCCGTTTTTCCCGGACGCCTGGCACGCCAGACTCGATGCCAAATCAAACCACATTCAGCAGTGAGTGCCTATGAAAGCGATCAGTTTCATCCACAAAGGCTTGCCTATCGAAGACCCTGCGTCTCTCCAGGACATCTTCATGCCCAAGCCCAGCCCTGGGCCCAGGGACCTTCTGGTCGAGGTCAAAGCCGTGTCGGTCAACCCCGTAGACACCAAGGTACGCGCGGGAACTTTCACGGGAGAGCCGAAAATACTCGGCTGGGACGCGGCCGGTGTCGTCCGCGAAGTCGGGCGCCAGGTGACCCTGTTCAAGCCCGGAGACCAGGTGTACTACGCCGGCTCCATCGCCAGGCCCGGCAGCTACAGTGAATATCACCTGGTTGACGAACGCATCGTCGGGCATCAACCGCGCAGCCTGGGTGTGGCGCAGGCAGCCGCGCTGCCGCTGACGGCCATCACCGCCTGGGAACTGCTGTTCGATCGCCTGGGGATCGCGGAGGGCGGCGGGGAGGGCGATGCCCTGCTGATCGTTGGCGCTGCCGGTGGCGTCGGTTCGATGCTGGTGCAGTTGGCCCGGCAACTGACCCGCCTGACGGTTATCGGCACGGCCTCCCGCGCCGAGACCAGCAACTGGGTACGCGAACTGGGCGCCCATCACGTCATCGATCACAGTGCGCCGCTGCAAGGGCAGCTGCAGGCCTTGGGGATCGAGTCGGTCAGCCATGTCGCCAGCCTTACCCATACTGATCAACACTTTGCGCAACTGGTTGAAGTGCTGCGACCACAAGGTCGCCTGGGCGTGATCGACGACCCGCAGACCCTGGACGTCATGCCGCTCAAGCGCAAGTCGCTGTCGCTGCACTGGGAGCTGATGTTCACCCGCTCGCTTTACGAAACCGACGACATGGTGCGCCAGCACGAGCTGCTCGAGCGCGTGGCCGGGCTGATCGATCAAGGCATCCTGCGTACCACCTTGGGCGAGCATTTCGGCGCCATCAATGCCGCCAACATGCGCCGTGCCCATGCGCTGGTCGAGAGTGGCAAGGCGCGCGGCAAGATCGTCCTGGAAGGCTTCTGAAACCTGTTTGACAGACAACGGCGGACCGGTTGATCCGGTCTGCCATGAGCATGCTTGAACGAACCGTGTTTCTCCGCGCCGCGCACATTCCCGGCGCTACGCCCGGTGAAACTCATGCACACATTGAAGCAGGCAATACCGCGCCTGCTCTTTGCCACTGATCAGGAGCTTTATGTGAACCGACAAGACTACCCCCTCGTTTCCCTCGCCATCCTCAAGGCCAAGCCAGGCCAGGCACCAAAGCTGAAAGCGGCCTTGCTGGCATTGATCGAACCGACTCGGGCGGAGCCCGGCAACCGCGACTACATGTTGTTCGAACGCAGCGACGAGCCTGGGACGTTCTACATGCGCGAGGCGTTCGACCACCAGCAGGCCCTGGACGCGCACCTGACCACCGCTCATTTCCAGCGGTTTGCCGAGCAGGCCGAACAGCTGTTGGCGGAGCCCTTGCAACTGATCTTCCTTGACCCGGTGTCATCTGTCGTTGCGCCCTGTCCCTGAGGCAGGCCAGGCAATGCGACCCGCCCTGGGGCACTGTTACCTCGACCGATGTGGATGGCTGTTCTCGAGCACGTTGGCGCCAGTTTGCGAGTGGGTCGCCATTTCACTTTCAAGGACGCCGCTGAACTTTGGTTGCCGGCTGCTTGATGCTGGGTTCCTCTGAGCGTACGGCGCGGTGTTCAAACAGGCTTATCAGGGTGCCTGTGATTGCAATCAGCGCCAGCATAAATAATCCGATGTCCGAATTTTCCATGGTCTCGTCCTGCGGGTTGATGGGTACAGGTTGACACTATTTCTTGGCACGGCGGGTCATGCCATACGCCGTAAAGCCACGGCCATGGCCCCGCCAAGTACCGCCATGGCCAGCAGCAGCGTGGGGAACGTCAACCACCAGGGCATGCCGGCGGTCATCATGCTGAACTCCGACATGCCGCCGATGCTGGCGAGCAGGTTCAAGGGCAGGAACACCACATTGATCATGGTCAGGTTGCGCAGCGCGTGGTTCATGCCGTTGTTGGCCAGGTTGCCGCGGGCCTCGATCAGGTTGGTAAAGACCTGGGCATGGATCTTCGCCTGCTGGTAGCTTTGCTCGTTTTCGATGATCAGGTCATTCAGCATTTCCAGTTGCTCGGGCCCGAAGCCGTGTTTCTGGCCATGGCCGCGCAGCAGGGCTAGCACGGCGCCATTGCTTTGAATGGCGTTGACGTAATACACCAGGCTTTCGCTAAGGCTGTACATCTGCACCAGGTGCTGGTTGTCCATGGACCGATCGAACTGCAGCTGGATTTCGCGGGCCACCTGCTTTACCACCCGCAGGTGGCCCAGGTAGTGATGCACGCTTTCAGCCAGCATCGCCATCAGCACATCCAGTGGAGTACTCATGCCGGCCTGCCGGTCTACCCCGGCGAGTAGCGAGTTGGCGGCGCAGATCACCACCAGGCGCTTTTCGCTGAGTACAACGCCGAATGACGAGACATTGAATACCCGGCCATCGAAGCTTTCCGGGCGCTTCCAGATCAGGAACAGGTGATCTGGCTTGATCTCGATACGCGCCACTTCATCCGGGTCCAGGGAGGACTCCAGCGACTGGGCACTGACCCCCAGGCACTCGCACAACCGGGATTGCTCCGTTGCGTCCGGCGCGACACACAACCAGACGCTGGCTCGTTCCTCGGGGGCTTCCAGGAGGGCACCGTCTACGGCGAGGTAGTATTCGATCATCGTTTACCAGGCCTGGCCGAGGTGTTTACGTTCAAGCCGCTGCACGAAAGCCTGCAGCACTCGCTGGTAAAGCGCGTTACCCAGCACGGCGTCTTCGGTGCCGGCATCGAGGTTGGGGTTGTCGTTGACTTCGATCACCAGTACACGGTCGCCGGTCTGCTTCAGGTCCACACCGTACAGCCCTTGCCCGATGAGCCTGGCAGTGTCGACGGCCAGCTTTACGACTTCGGGTGGTGCCTGTTCCACCGGGACCGCGCGGCACAGGCCGTTGACTTCGCCGGCCTGGGCCTTGTGGTTGTAGATTTGCCAGTGGCCCTTGGACATGAAGTACTGGCAGGCGTAAAGCGCCTCACCGTTGAGTACGCCGATACGCCAGTCGTATTCGGTGTAGCAGTACTCCTGGGCCAGCAGCAGTACCGAGTGTTCGAACAGCTCCTGTGCCGCCGAGGCCAGTGCCTGGGCGTCGGCGACCTTGATCACGCCTTTCGAGAAGCAGCCGTCGGGAATCTTCAACACCAGCGGAAAACCGAGGCGCCGGCCCACGAGTTCGAGTTCCTGCGGGCGGTCCTTGTACAGGATCTCCGTGGCCGGTGCGCCGAGGTTGTGGCGTTTGAGCAGATCGGCGAGGTACACCTTGTTGGTGCAGCGCAGGATGGAGGAGGGGTCGTCGATCACCACCAGGCCTTCGCTTTCGGCCTTTTTGGCAAAGCGATAGGTATGGTCGTCCACCCGCGTGGTCTCCCGAATGAACAAGGCGTCAAATTCGGCCAGGCGTGCATAGTCCTTCTTTTCGATCAGCTCTACATCGATGCCCAGCTGTTTACCGTTTTCGATGAATTGCTCCAGCGCCTCAGGATTGGACGGTGGCAGCGCCTCGGCCGGGTCATGCAGAATCGCCAGGTCGAACCGCGCCAGGCGTTTGGAGGCGGGCTGACGCCACGTCCGGCGGTTGAAGGCATCCAGCGCGTTGGCAAACAAGTACTGCTGCTCATCCCGCAGTTTGTGCAGCGCGCCGGCCTTGATCCCATCGATCTGCCAGGTATCACGCCTGCGAAACTCCACCAGCAAGACAGGGCAGGGGAACGACTCGAACAGCTGTCGACCGATATCCTGAAGGGGTTCAATGGCGGTCCGCCCGAAATACAAGGTGAGGGTGAAAGCCTCGGTGCTGCCATAGGGGTGATCGGCCAGGGCTCGCTCCAGCGTGCGTTCCAGGTCATCCAGCCCCACGCCATAGAGCGCCTTGCGGGTGAGCTCGCTGATGGTTCGCACCGACGGGAACACCTTGTGGCCCCGTGCCTCGGCGAGCAGCGAGCAGTAGTAGCCTTGCCCCAGATACTTGTAGCTGCGGCACAGGTTGATTACCTGCGTACGCCTCGCAACGTCGTCGCTGTGTTCAAAGTAATCCTGGGCCAGCATCAGGCTCTCGCTGGGAAAGTAGCTGGCCCAGTCTTCCTTGCGCTCCACCACGATCAGCAAGCGGTTACCGGCGCTCCGCTTACTGGGTGGCTCCTCGGAGAGGGTTATTGTGGAAACTTCGGTTTTGGCCAATACTTCGGCCACGTTGGCTTGCACCGCTGACATGAGTATTCGATCCCTGTTGAAGAAGACGCCCCTTCAATAAATCACGGGTTTCCCGACCTGTCCCGGTTCGTTACTCAAACATTACGGTGTTGCCATGGCTTTTGATTTTCGCTTTGCATCGGTGGCCGATATCGATGCGCTGGTTGCCCTGGAGCAGGACTGTTTCACCCTCGACCGCCTGAGCCCGCGTAATTTCAACTGGATGGTGCGACGCGCCAATGCCAGCCTTATTGTCGCTGAACAACAGGGGCATCTGGCGGGCTACGCGCTGCTGCTGTTCCATCGCGGCACGTCACTTGCCCGTCTGTATTCAATTGCCGTAAGCCCTGCCTGGCGCGGCCATGGGTTGGGCCAGCAGTTGCTGGAGCAGGCCCAGGCAAGTGCGCTTGAGCGTAATTGCGCCTGGCTGCGCCTGGAGGTGCGCGCGGACAACCCTGCGGCCATCAGCTTGTACGAAAGCAATGGCTATCAACGCTTCGCCGTGGTTGAGAACTACTACGAAGACCACAGCCAGGCGCTGCGTTTCGAGAAGCGTATCCTGCGCAGCGCTCCGCCCCCTGCACGGCAAGTGCCGTACTACGCGCAAACGACCGAGTTCACCTGCGGAGCGGCCTGCCTTTTGATGGCCATGGCTGCGGTCGAACGGGCGCGGGCCATGCACCGCAGCGAGGAAATTCAACTGTGGCGAGAAGCGACCACCATCTTCATGACGGCAGGGCACGGCGGTTGCAGCCCGCAGGGGCTTGCACTGGCGGCCTGGCGCCGCGGGTTCGAGGTGTGCATGGTGGTCAGCCAGCCTGGATCGCTGTTCCTCGATGGAGTACGCAGCACGCAGAAAAAAGACGTAATGCAATTGGTCGAGGACGGCTTTGCCGGGGCGTTGGCCGAAACCGACGTGCATCAGGTGCTGGCGCCCGGCCTTGATGTGCGGTCAGCGTTGCAAGACGGGTTCAGGCCGGTGGTGCTGATTAGCAGCTACCGTTTCACTCGTCTGAAAGCCCCGCACTGGATCTTGGTCACGGGTTGCGATGACGAATTCGTGTACCTGCATGATCCTGATGTGGATCACAGCCGCCAAAAACGCATCCTGGACTGCCAGCATCTGCCAGTAAGCCATGCCGAATTTCAGCGCATGAGCAGTTTCGGCAGGCAGCGGGTAAGGGCCGCTGTGCTGTTGCGCGGGCGATAGAACGGCTGTGCAGGTGGGTACGTATGGCATGGGCATGGAGTGAACATGAATAGTGCTCCGGATGGGCTCACATGCCGGAGCACTTTGCGCTTCAAGCGTGAAGCAATGCCTCGAGCTGGCCCTTGCGGTCAAGACGCGCCAAGTCATCGAAGCCGCCGACATGCACCTTGCCAACAAATATCTGTGGGACAGTTCGGCGCTGGGATCGCTGCATCATTTCCGCCAGGTGCAGGGGTGACGTTTCAACGTTGATTTCGTCAGGGGTGATGCCCTTGCTCGACAGCAGTCGCTTGGCGCTCAGGCAGTATGGGCAGTGCGGGGTGGTATAGATAGTCACAGGGCTCATGGCGGTTACCCTCCTAGTTTGCCGATGGCGGAAAGTCGATATCGGTAGCGGCGATGTTGTTCAGGTAGTTGGTCAGGGTTAACAGCGTGACCTGTGCCACCACCTCCACGATCTTGCTATCAGTAAGCCCTGCCTCACGCGCGGCAGCGATCTGCTCGTCACTCAACTGGCCGCGCCTTGCCGTGATCTGCTGCGCCAGTGCGGCAACCGCGCTGAGTGTGCCGGCTCGGGCTTGGCTTACGGCCTCATCGCTCAAACCCGCCTTGCCGCCGAAGAAGGTGTGTGCGGCCAGACAGTAGTCGCACCCGTTGATTTCCGAGGTGGCGAGGGCAACGACTTCACGCTCGGCGGCGCTCAGTGAGCTTTTACCCAACGCTTGGGCGAGGCCCAGGTAACCATTGAGCGCGACCGGAGCGTGCGCCAGGGTCCTGAATGCGTTGGGAATGAAGCCGAGACCTTTTTGAATGCCTTCGAGAGCTGCGCGCGAGCCAGTAGGCGCCTGGTCCAGCGAGAGAGCGGTAATACGAGTCATGGTCGTTCTCCAATAGGTTGAGTAACCGGCTTGTCTATCAAGCTTGGGGTCCATACTAGAGAGGCAGACTTTTCTTTCGGCTTCAGATCGTCGAAGTTATGCAACAGATCGTCTAAACCTGAGTGCGCTATGGACCGACTGTCGACACTACTTAAGCACTTCAACCTGCACGCTAGTGCGTTTCACCAGGGTGGGTTCTGTGGAACGACCCACCTTGGGCAACACAGTGTCGGGCACGCCCATCTGTTGCGCTCGGGGCGTCTGGCCTTCAAGGACAAGCGTGGGCAGCGTATCGAGTTGACCGAACCCACCCTGATTCTGGCGGTGCGCCCGCAGGAGCATCACTTGCTGGCCACCGACGCCGATGAAGCGGAGTTAGTCTGCGCCACCCTGCAATTCGATGGCGGCGCCAACAATCCGCTGACCCTGGCTTTGCCGGACTTCATCATCAAGCCCCTCGGCGAATTGCAAGGCCTTGATGGCACCCTTGACTGGCTGTTCGAAGAAGCCTTTGGAGATGAGTGTGGTCGTGATGTCATTCTCAATCGCTTGTTCGAGCTGATGATCATTCAGCTGCTTCGCCACCTCATCGCCAGCCGCAGCATCGCCTCGGGAATGATGGCAGGTCTGGCCAACGCTCAGCTGTCTCGCGCGCTTGTGGGGATCCACGATGAGCCGCAGCGCAATTGGTCCGTGGCGGAACTGGCGAATCTTTCGGGCATGTCGCGGGCAAGCTTCGCTTCGCACTTTCGCGAGATCGTGGGTATTACGCCTGCGGACTACCTGGCGAACTGGCGCATCAGTCTGACGCAAAAACGCCTTCGCGAAGGGCGCCCCATTGCCCTGATCGCCGATGAGGTCGGCTACGAAAGTCCTTCTGCGCTAGCCCGAACCTTTCGCCGCAAGGTGGGTGCGAGCCCGAAGCAATGGCTGCAGCAGGGAACGGTGTGACGCCTGGTCGACCGACTTGCACGCCAGGGAATGAGCAAGGTCCTGCGCCTCATCGGGGTGGCCTACACGTTCTCCCGAAGAAAATCGATGAACGCCATCGTCCTTGCCGAGCGGCGCCGCTCACGGCTGAACACGGCGCTGACCGGCAGCGCGGTCGTCTGGTATTCGTCGAGCAGGCTACACACGCCACCCTGCTCGAAGTCCGCAGCAAACAGCCATTGCGCAGACAGGGAGATGCCCAGGCCACCGAGGACCATTTCACGAATGGCCTCGCTGTTGTTGCTGGTGACGTTGCCTTTGATTGCAACCTCAAGTGCTTCGCCACGATGGGTGAAGTGCCAGCGGTCGCAACGGGACCCCGCTGGCTTTGCTGATGATCGACATCGACCACTTCAAACGCTACAACGACACCTATGGGCATCCGGCTGGCGACGCCTGCCTGCAGCAGATGGCTTACCTGCTCAGTTCCTGCATCCGCCGCCCTCGCGACCTGCTGGCGCGCTACGGGGGGGAGGAAATGGCCGTGATCCTGCCCGATACCGACATCGACGGAGCAGCTGTCGTTGCCCGGTTGATGCTTGAGCGCCTGGCCTTGCAACCTGTCCCTCATGAAGGCAGCCCTTTTGGGCATGTGACCGCCAGTATCGGCATCGCCTGCTATGATGGAGCGACCCTCGACAGCCCGCTATCGCTAATTGGACGCGCTGACCGGGCGCTCTATATCGCCAAGCAAGCGGGCCGCAATCGCCTGCATGTCGACCGGGCGCATGTGTAAAGCCAATGACAGGTGTAGCGGTCAACCGCAAAGCCAATTGCCCAAGGTCCAGTATCAGGGGGGCCGCCCTTGACGAAGTGCAGGTATGGCGCCGACAGCTGCCGGTCGTAGATGACCGGACATCTGTAGTCAAGGCCGCTGCGCGGCCCCAACATAGCCATCAAGCCTTGGCGGCAGGCCGTACCCGGAAACTGACACCCATACGGTTGAAAGCGTTCATTGCGGCAATCGCCGTTGTCAGGTCGACCAGATCCTTTTCTGCAAATGCCGCCGATGCGGCTGCATAGGCTTCATCAGAGACGTGAGTCTCACTTACCCGCGTAACTTCCTCGGCCCAGGCCAATGCCGAGCGCTCTTGCTCCGAGAACAGATACTGTGCTTCATGCCACACCGGTATCAGCAGCAATTTGTCCACCGACATGCCTTCTTTGATCAGATCGCGTGAATGCAGATCAATACAGTGTGCGCAACCGTTGAGTTGAGAAACCCTGAGAAAAACCAGATGGATCAGTGAGGATGGCAGGTCTGTCCCAGTGATTACGAAATGATGCAGTCCCCCGAGGGCCTTGGCGGCGCCGGACGATGCTGCAAACCAATTGAGGCGACTCATAGGTGTTGTCCTTGCAAAGTGTCAGTGACATTGGAGAAGAAGGCCTGTACCTCACCGTATCCACGCTCTCTCGCAGCATCCAGGGACGCTTTCCCCTTGGCAGTACCTTCAACGTTGAAGTAATGCACTTGGTTGAGGCCGATGGTCGCAAGGACGGCAGTCAGGTAGGGGCGCAGAAAATCGGGCTGTCGGGCACTCGGGCCATTGATGTAGCCCCCGCAAGCAATAGCGACATAGACCGGTCGATCCACCAACGTACCGACCTTCCCTTTATCGGTGCTCAGGAAAGTCTTGCCCACGCGCACTACATGATCAATCCAGGCCTTGAGCGGGGCGGGCACGCTGTAGTTGTGCATTGGCGTGGCAATCAGCAGTACGTCGCACGCCTGCAATTGGCCGATGAGTGTGTTCGAACGGTTCAGCGTCCCCTCTTGCTCTTCCGCTGAGACCGCTCTTGGATTGGCCAGAGTCTGCGCGTATGAGGCATCGACTGGAGCTAACGTGTGAAGATCGAAATCCGTCACTTCGATACCGCGTCTGCCTGCATGGAGGGCCAAGGCAAACAGAATTTGCTGGGACAGTTTGAGACTTTCCGAACGGTCACCATTGGGGCTGGCGGCAAGGCGAAGAACGCTCAACGGAACAATGGGCTGCTTGTGCAAAGTCATGTAATTGCCTCAATTTGATAACGGCGAGCGTCATGGCGCATCGAACTGTTTTTGAAAGCGCAGTGCACTGTTGTGCATGCCTTCACGGGAGTAGAAGCGTTGGGCTCCGGCGTTGGCCAACCCGGTATCAAGCACAAGGCGGGCGCAGCCACTGGCGCGCGCCAACCGCTCCAAGGCCTGCAATAACCGCGCTCCCCATTGATGACCTCGCTGGGTTTCAGCAGTTATGAGGTCGTCGACATACAGGAATGTGCCGTAGACCAGATTCTCCTGGAGGCGGTAACCGGCTAGTGCCACCAAGCTGCCTGCGTCGAAGGCACCAACCAGAAGATATCCCTCGGTGCGCATACGCTCGACACGGCTGATGAAGTCGGCTTCGCTAGCCAGGTGGGGGCGCAATTGCTGCATCACCGGGAACGCGGCATGCAGGTCGTGAGAGGTATCCAGAGGGCGCAGGTTGGCGTCAGCCAGATCTAGCACGCTGGGTATGAATGGGTGAGGAGTGAGTGTCATGAACGCCAGCCTCCGTGAGTAGGTGTTGGCGCTATCTTGAACTAGGATTAGCCCACTTGATTGAGCCAAGAAATGGAATATAAACTAGGCCATGACGACTTCATCTTCGCCTTCTTTTGCCCCTCTGGATGAGCGATCCAACTCTCCTTTGTATCGTCAGCTCTACCACCGAGTGCTGACCGCCATCGCTGCCGGCACGCTATCTCCTGGTGATCGCTTGCCATCAGCGCGCGCCATGTCAAAGGAATTAGGCGTTGCGCGCGGCACCGTCGAGCTTGCCTATTCCTTACTTGCCAGTGAGGGCTACCTCCTGGCGCTCGGACAGAGAGGCACGGTGGTCAATCCCGAGTTGCGCACGCCTGAACGGTCGGTCAGCGCAGTGACCCCAATGCTGGAAGTGATAGAGGATTCTGACGTCATACGTCGACCGCTACAGCTTTTGCCGTTCCAGATGGGTGTGCCAGCACTGGATGCATTTCCGCGAAAAATATGGGCACGTCTCGGTGCTCGATATCTACGCGGCATGCGTCTGGGCGATCTGGACTATCCGGCGCCCCACGGCCTGCCGGCATTGCGCAGCGCCATCGCCTCGTATTTGCAGATGTCCCGAGGTATCGATTGCGGTGCCCATCAGGTCTTTATCACGAGTGGTTGGCGACACAGCCTGTCCTTCGTCGCCCAGACGTTGTTGCAGTCATGCGAGTGCGCCTGGGTGGAAGACCCGGGTTATCCCACTACACGCCAGGTACTTCGCCAGTTCGGGATGGGCTTGGAGGCAGTCCCAGTGGATGGTGATGGGATGAATGTGGAACAGGCTATCGCTACATCCAAGCCTGCGCAGGTAGCCACGGTGACACCGGGGCATCAGAGCCCGCTGTCGATGGCCTTATCGCTGCCTAGACGGCAGCTGCTCCTGGATTGGGCGGCCCGCACCGGCGCCTGGATTGTCGAGGACGACTACGACAGCGAGTATCGCTATGTCAGTCGTCCGCTTCCAGCGCTCGCCAGTCTGGATCGCAATGGGAGGGTTCTGTATGCCGGCACCTTCAGCAAGGTGCTGTTTCCCGGTATCCGCCTGGCGTACTTGGTGGTGCCCCAGGCGCAGGTAGCGGCGTTTGAACGCGTGGGTCGGACGTTATTTTCCGCCGGTTCACCCTCCATTACCCAGGCCCTGGTGGCGGCGTTCATCGCAGAGGGTCATTTCACCCGCCATATTCAGCGCATGCGCCGGCTCTATAACGAGCGCAGGGTGATAACCATTGAAGCGCTGGAGCGGACTCTGCCGAAGGGCGTTCAGGTAGATCGCTCCCCAGGCGGCATGCATTTGCTGTTGCGTTTACCGGAAGATACAAACGACATTGCCCTGGCCGAGCAATTGTTGGCAAGGGGCATGTCAGTACAGGCATTGTCGCGCTGGTACTTATCGTCTCAACGTCATTCGGGGTTGCTGCTGAGCTTTACAAACTGCGCCACGGCTGCCCAAAGCGAGCAGCTTGGCGCTTTGATCAGCAGGATGCTCAGTTGAGGTTGGCCTTGGTCAACCCGAATGCCTCATCGGACGAACCCGGGATCGTCTGAAAGGCCACATTCAGGCGATTCCAACCATTGATCGCGACGATCAGGAACGTCAGATCCGACAAATCCTGTTCGGCAAAGTGTTCACGCACTTTCGCATACACGCTTTCAGGAATGCCATGGGGTGGCAACTGGGTCAGGGCTTCGGCCCACTCCAACGCGGCGCGCTCGACAGGCGAGAACAGCTGCGACTCACGCCAGACGGCAACGTGGTGAAGACGCAACTCGCGCTCGCCATGAATCTTGGCCTCTTTCACATGCATATCCACGCAGAACGCACAGCCATTAAGCTGGGAAGCCCGAAGCATGACGAGGTGAGCAAGCTCGGCCAGCAGCGGCTTCTTGCTCAGGTGCAGGGTAAGCTCCACCAGCTTGTTGGAGGCCTGAGGGGACAGTTTGAAGTAATCAATACGGCTTTTCATGGGTGGTTGCTCGCAGTGGAAAGGTGTTGTCGGTGCCCACTGTAGTTATGCATGGCCCTGCCTGACAGAACCAAGATTGCGACTTCGAACTAGGCCATATTGGCTCGACGGATATTGGACCCGTCCTGAGTAGCGCTGACTTTGGAGGGCGATCCTAGCCGTTGATTGGCATCCGCGAATGTCAGCTATGGACCGAAGGCGGCCGGTCGTGAATGCCCATTCACGACCCAAAACCGTCCATCGCCAAGGTAGCCTTGCGGCCTGCGCGGTCGGCTTGAATCAGCTCTGCTATCTAAGTCGAAACGTGATCCTGCTTGGCTGGCTTACTGAAACAATCCGCGAACGACTTCCCTCAACCATCGATTTCCATTGTCCTGATGGTATCGGGCATGCCAATGCTGTTTGACCGTGAATCCCTCCACTTCGAACGGGCAGTCATGCACCTGTAGCCCATGCATATCGGCCAGTGTCTGCCCGATATGCCGCGGCAAGGTGCCCAGTAGGTCGGTAGTCCCGATTATCTTCCCCAGCCCGAGAAACGCTGGCAGCTCGAGCATGATCCGCCGTTCGATCCCGGCCCGCGCCAATCCCGCTTCCAGCAGCTTCTGCCCGGTGCCGAAACTGATCTGCACATGCCCCTCGGCCCGATACCGCTCCAGGCTCATGCCATCGCCCAGGCGCGGATGCTGCGGGTTGCTCAGGCACACCCAGTCCTGCTCGAACAGCACCTGTTGATACATCCCCCCGCCCAACCAGGGCACGAAGCCGATGGCCAGGTCCGCTTCGCCCGATTCCAGCGCGCTCTCGGTATTGCCGTCGATCCGCGCCGCCTCCAGGCGGATGCCCGGCGCATGGCTGCGCAGATGGTTGAGGATGCTGGGCAGCAAGGTGATGTGGCTGGCATCGCTGACACACAGGCGAAAACGCCGCTGCGCTGTGGCGGCGATGAACTGCGGCTCCCAGGCGGTCAGCCGGCGCAGCGATTCCAGCACCTCGCGGCACGGCCCTATCAGCTGATCGGTGCGCGGGGTAGGGGCCATGCCGCCCGGCGTGCGTACGAACAGCGGGTCGTTCAATTGCTCGCGCAAGCGCGCCAGCCAGATGCTGATGGTCGGCTGGCTCTGCCCCAGCTGTTCGGCGGCACGGGTCACGCTGCGGCATTGGTACAGCACGTCGAACAGCTGCAGCAGCTTGGGTTCGGGCAGGGCCTCCAGGCTAGTCATTATTGGAATTCTCAATAGCGGTATTGAGGGCATTGTATAGCGCAAATAAACCCCGCTGCATAAGGTGATCGCAAATCACAGGAGGTCTGCGACGTGAAAATCTGCATTCTGGGCGCCGGTGCACTGGGTTGCGCCATCGGCGCGGCCTTGAGCGAGGCAGGGCATGAAACCTGGCTGCTGAACCGCGGCCGCGCGCATGTCGAGGCGATGAACCAGCATGGGCTGCGGGTGCAGGACGAACGGGGCGAGCGCCATGTACCGGTCAAGGCGGCCATCGAAGCCGTAGACGTTGGCGTGACCGATTTGGTGGTGGTGCTGGTGAAGTCGTTTCACACTGCCGAGGCCATCGCCGGTGCCCACGGGCTGATAGGCCCACAGACGCTGGTGCTGTCGCTGCAGAACGGGCTCGGCCACGAGGACATCCTGGCCGAAGTGGTGGGTCGCCAGCGGGTGCTGGCTGGCAAGACCTATGTCGGCGGCGTGCTCCTCGCGCCGGGCTCGATCCGCGCCGGTGTGGCCGGCAAACAGACTTTCATCGGCGAGCTCGACGGCCAGCTGACGCCCCGCGTGCAGGCCATCGCCGAAGCGTTCAACAATGCCGGGCTGGCGACCACGGTCAGCGACAACATCCTCGGCACCATGTGGGACAAGCTGCTGGTCAACGTCGCCACCGGTGCGTTGAGCGGCATCACCAGGCTCAGCTACGGCCAGCTGTACAGCGAGCCGCTGCTGGAAAGCACCGCCAAGGCCGCCGTGGCCGAGGCCATCGCCGTGGCCGAGCGCGCCGGCATCCGCTTGAGCCTGACCAGCCCCGAGGCTGCCTGGTCACTGGCCGCCGAAGGCCTGCCGGCGAGCTTCCGCACCTCGATGCTGCAGAGCCTGGAAAAAAACTCGATCACCGAAATCGACTTCATCAACGGCTCCGTCGTGCGCTGGGGCCAGCGCCATGGCGTGGCCACGCCGGTCAACGCGACCCTGGTGGCCTGCATCAAGGGTATCGAGCGCGCCATGGCCGATCATCAGAAGGGAGAAACCCCATGAGCCAGCCAAAAGCCTACCTCGAACACGTGGCGTTCTGGGTGCAGGACATTCAGTGGCATATCCGCTTTTTCAGCGAGGTGTGTGGCATGACCATGCGTGAAGTACAGGGTGACGTCGAGCAACCGGCGCAGTACTGGACACTCGGCGGCCTGCAGTTCATTCACCAGCCGGACTTCGCTGGCCCGGAAGGGCGCCTGGCGCACCTGGGCATCATGTGCGAAGACCTGGAAGCGGCGCTGGCCGCCGCCCAACGCTTTGGCGTCAGCGAAATGCCCCAGGGCCGCAACTGGCTGCGCCTGCCTGATGGCCTGGCGGTGGAGTTCATCCAGGCGCTGCCGGCCAAATGCGTAGCCCAGGCACTGGCCATCGACCCGCGCGCGGAGGTGCAGGCATGAGCGTGATTGAAAAGTACTGGGACGATGCCCGCGAAGGCGATGAGTGCATCAGCCCGACCTACACCGTGACCCGCGAACGCATCCTGGCCTACGCCGACCTCACCGGCGACCACACCCCGGTGCATGTCGATGAGGCCTACGCCAACGCCAGCCACTTTGGCTGCCTGGTCGCCCACGGCCTGTTCGGGCTGTCGATCGCCGACGGCCTGAAGACCCAGTGCGAGTACCGCTTCCTGCCGGGCATGTCGCTGGGCTGGACCTGGGACTTCGTGCTGCCGATCAAGGTCAACGACGTGCTCCATGTGCGCATGCGGGTGGGTGCGATGCGCCCGAGCAACAGCCGACCTGGCTGGGGCATCGTGGTGCTGCCTTCGGAACTGATCAACCAGCACGGCGAAGTCGTGCAACGTGGCGAGCACCGGTTGATGGTGCCGCGCAGGGCATTAGCATGAGCCAGACATTGCCATTGGCGGGTATCCGCGTCGTTGACTACAGCCACTTCCTCGCCGGCCCCTATGTCGGCCGTTGCCTGGCGGCGCTTGGCGCAGAGGTGATCAAGGTCGAGCGGCCGGGTAGCGGCGACGCTGGCCGCCAGCATGCGTTCACCCTGGACGACCAGCAGAGCGGCTATTTCCTGCAGCTGAACATGGGCAAGCAGGGCGTCAGCGTCAACATGAAGGACCCGCGCGGCAAGGCGTTCATGCAGCGCCTGACCGATTCGGCCGACGTGTTCATCGAGAACTACCGCCCCGGCGCCCTGGACAAGCTGGGCCTGGGCTACGCCGAGCTGTCGGCGCGCAACCCGCGCCTGGTGTACTGCTCGATTTCCGCCTACGGCCATACCGGGCCGGACGCCCACCGCGCCGGCTTCGGCCTGATCGCCGAGGCCAAGAGCGGGATCATGCAGATGGTGGGCGTGCCGGGCGAGGCACCGCCGCTGCTGCGTATTTCCCTGGGCGACATGTACACCGGCATCCACGCGGTGGCGGCGATCAATGCCGCGCTGCTCGGCCGGGTGAGCAGTGGCCGTGGCCAGCACATCGACATGGCGCTGTACGACACCCTGGTGTCGATGCACGAATACGCAGTGCAGTGTTACACGCTGTCCGGTGGCACTGTGTTGCCCCAGCAGACCGGCCACGACATGCCCACCTCGACCCTGTACGGCGTGTTCCGCGCCACCGACGGCGACCTGGTGATCGCCGCCCAGGTCGACGATGCCTGGCAGCGCTTCGCGGCCATGCTCGAAGCCAACGGCGGCCCGCCCGGGTTCGGCAGCGACCGCCGCTACCACGGCCTCAACGGCCGCAACGCCCACCGCGAGGCGATCCTGGCGGTGGTCCGCGATTGGGTTGGCGCGCGTCGGGTGGCCGAGATCCTGGCGTTGCTCGATGGCATCGACATCCCCAGTGCCAAGGTTCAACGCATCGATGAAGTGCTGGCCGACCCGCAGATCCAGGCACGCAACATGGTCATCGAGCAGCAGCACCCACGCTACGGCACGCTGCGCCTGGCCAACCTGCCGTTCCGCTTTTCCGACTGCGATACCACGATTCACCAAGTAGCCCCGGACCTTGGCCAGCACAACGCCGAAGTGGCCGCCGGGCTTGGCTTCAGCCCTGAAGAAATCACTGCCTTGCAGGCGGATGGCGTGTTGTTTACCCACGGAGATGCACGATGAGCGACCGCTACGCAGTGATCGGCCGACCGATCAACCACACCAAGTCCCCGCTGATTCATGGCCTGTTCGCCCAGGCCAGCAACCAGCAGCTGGAATACGGGGCTATCGAAGGCTCGCTGGACGACTTCGAAGCCCAGGTACTGCAGTTTCGTAGCGAAGGCGGGAAGGGCATGAACATCACCGCCCCGTTCAAGCTGCGTGCCTTCGAGCTGGCCGACCGGCGCAGCGAGCGGGCGCAATTGGCACGGGCGGCCAATGCGCTGAAGTTCGAGGATGGCCGCATCGTCGCCGAAAACTTCGATGGCATCGGTTTGCTGCGGGACATCGAGGAGAACCTTGGCGAGCCGCTGCGCAACCGCCGTGTGCTGCTGCTGGGTGCTGGCGGCGCGGTGCGCGGGGCGTTGCTGCCGTTCCTGCAGGCGGGGCCTAGCGAGCTGGTGATCGCCAACCGGGACATGGCCAAGGCGCTGGCGCTGCGTAACGAGCTCGATCACTCGCGTCTGCGCATCAGCCGCTACGAAGCGCTGGAAGGGCAATCGTTCGACATCGTCGTCAACGCCACCTCGGCGAGCCTGACCGCGGACTTGCCGCCCCTGCCGGCTGATGTGCTGGGCGAGGCGGCCTTGGCCTACGAGCTGGCCTATGGCAAAGGCCTCACGCCTTTCCTGCGCCTGGCTCGCGAGCAGGGCCAGGCGCGCCTGGCCGATGGCGTCGGCATGCTGGTGGAGCAGGCCGCCGAGGCGTTTGCCTGGTGGCGCGGGGTGCGGCCCGACACACGTGCGGTGATCAATCAGCTGACGATTCCCTTGGAGTAGGTCGATGGTCGCCAATGTACTGATGCTGCATGGCATCAACCACAACATGTTCGGCAAGCGCGACCCGCGCCAGTACGGCACAGCGACCCTGGCCGACATCGACCAGGCGTTACAGGCCCTGGGCGAGGAGCTGGGGGCGCAGGTCGAGAGCTTCCAGAGCAACTTCGAGGGCGCCATGTGCGAGCGCATCCATCAGGCCTATGAGGACCGGGTGGATGCCGTGCTGATCAATGCCGGTGCCTGGACCCATTACAGCTACGGCATTCGTGATGCGTTGGCCATTATCGAAGTGCCGGTGGTTGAAGTGCACATGTCCAACATTCATGCCAGGGAGCCATTCCGCCATCACTCGGTATTTGCCGAGGTGGTGCGCGGGCAGATCTGCGGGTTTGGTGTCGAAACCTACCTGCTGGCGCTGCGTGCGGCGATGAGCATGGTCTGAGCAGGGCGCAGGGGTCGGATCTCCGAGCGCGTCTACCCGCGAAGCAGGTGGCGCGGGGCATGCGGCGACGGCGCCTGAAGTGACCGTAGGTGTGGTGGATGTCGTGCTGCCTACCCATCCAGCATGGATGGAAAGCCAGTAGCAACTTCCGTGACTGCATAGTACGGTCCGCCTTCAACAAGCCACCCGGTTCGTTGCCTCCAACCCCACGGACCGGGGCTCTCATGACCTGGGAGGTCGAATGGACGTCGCTACAACGATCAGTCAACAAGAACTGGATAACGCCTTGGTCGCGTTTGCACGCTACAAAATCGGAGAAATCAAGATCTTCGACCTGGAGCAGGCAATGAGCTTCGAAGCAGGCCAAGCCTTGTCCCAAAGTGGGCTGGTCCGGTTCTCAATTACCAAAATGGTGTCAGGACGTTATCGCATCAGCGATGAAGGAGAGAACGCCATCACAGAGGCTGGGCGGGATCGCCTTGAGGTGATCCGCGCCTGACCATAGGTCCAGCCTTGCGAAGGCCGCAGTCGCGTTCTGCGGCCCTGTCGTGTCATATCACTTTCACCGCGCGACCAATGAACTTCACCGGCCCTGTCGGCAGACCGGTCGGCGAGCCACCGGCTTTCTCCAGCGTCAGCTCGAACAGTTGATTGGCCTCCAGGGGTGGCAAACTTTCCAGCGGAACTCGATAGGGTTCGCCCGGTTTGACCAGACCAAGCGAAACCGGGGCACGCCATTGCTCGCCCTTGGTCCAGAACTGCAGGGCCATGCCGTCGGGGACCTTGTCCTTACCCAGCGGCAGCAGTTCGATCATGTGGCTGTCGCTGGCCTGCACCACCCAGCCGGGGGCCTGGCTGTTCGGCGCCACCAGCACCACCAGATATTCCGTGGTAGAGGGGGGCGTGGTCAGCAAGGTAAACGCCAGCAGCAGGCTTGCCGCCAGCCCCGCGGCGCTGAGCCCTTGCCACAGGCCGAGGCGTTGCCACCAGCGAGCCTGCATGCGCGGTGCGGGTAGCTCGTCGAGGCTGCGCTGGATACGGCGCCACAGGCGGGGGCTAGGGGGCTGCGGGGTAGACAGCGCGGTCAGCTCCAGCAGCCGGGCCTCCCAGGCATCCACGGCGGCGCGAAGCGCGGGGTCGGTACGCAGGCGTTCGGCCGTTGCGGCATATTGCTCCGGCGACAAGGTCCCCAGCACGTATTCCCCGGCGAGGCTGTCCAGTTCTTCGGCAGAATCGGGCTTCATTCCAGACACTCCCGTAGCGCTTTGAGGCTGCGTTTGATCCAGGCCTTGACGGTGCCCAGTGGCGCACCCAATAAACCGGCTATCTCGGCGTGGCTGCAGCCGTCCACGTAGGCGTGCAGGATGCAGCGTTGCGGTGCGGGCTGCAGTTGTTCCAGGCAACGGTAAATCTTTGCTGAGCCGGACCAGAGGTCAAGGTCATCAACCCTCCCGTGCAATGTTGATGCAGTTTCGGTGTCGGCATCGGTCAGTACAGTTTCACGGCGGGTATCGCGTATCGAATTCAGCGCCAGGTGGCGGGTAATGCTGTAGATCCAGCCTCGAGCCGAGCCGCGCGCCGGGTCGTAGCTGGCTGCGCGGGTCCAGATGCGGATGATCGCATCGTGGACGATATCTTCTGCGGTGGCGTCGTCACGTGCGATACGCCGGGCAACGCCCAGCAGGCGCGCGCCTTCGTGATCGTAGAGCGCCTGCAGGGCCCGCCGGTCACCCTGTGCACAGGCTAACAGGCAGCGGTGGAAGTCGAAGGGGGCGGCCGGCGAGTTCAACGTGTGTGGCTTCCTTGTGTAAGGCAAGTACCCCGGCCATCCAGCCGGGGGGCTTGCCATCGAGCGTAGATCATCACTCGCAGGGCGTTGGGTCAGGTGCGTGTCACTTGGCTGTCCAGAACACATAGTCAGCCTGGTACTGGACGACCTGCCTGGCACCTTTGTTCTGCGTCGTGCAATCGACTGACGGCGCCACACCGCCGCGGGTGGCCAGGCGCTGGATATAGCTGACACCTTGCATGGCGCCTTTGCCTTCGGCCGGGTTGGCCTTGACCAGTTGATAGGGTATGGCGCCTTTGTCCGCCGGTGCCACTGCCAGCTGGGTGCCTGTGACTTTCGAGCCATCCTTGGCCTGCCAGGTAGCGGGTGGGCCAAAGTAGTCGCCCACCTGTTTACCGGTACGGTCATTGAGCACTGCCTTGGGGCCGACGAAAGTCCATTCGGTCTGACCGGGGGTGTTGGCCTTGTCGCGGCACTCGTAGGTGATCTCGCCGACGCCGACGGTTTCGAGCAGGACGCGATGGCCATCAGGGACTTTGACTGCGTCTGGCAGCGCGGTCTGGGCGAGGGCGGGCGGCAGCGCAAGGGCGAGGCTGCAGGCAAGCAGGCAGGCGGAGTATTTGAAGTTCATGGGCAGTGCTCCTGAAAGTCATTGGGCCGGGCAGTCAAAGGCCGCCCACTAGCAATACCCGCCAACGGGTGGACTGGATGCACGGAATGAAAAAAAATGCGTAGCGAGATGACCCTGCATGTGCTTGCCTACCATCTCGAACGAGCGATGAGACTCTTCGTCATCGCAGGACTGCTTTAACGCGCGCACCCCGACAACCCCACGAGGACACTGCAAATGAAGCGTTTGTTACTAGGCCTGTTGCTTGCCGCATCGGGCACTGCCCACGCCGGTATTCCGCTGTTGAACGCTACATGCCCCGGCAATATCGAGGTCCAGGCCGATAAAGGTGGGCCTGTTTACATCAACGGCAAGGAAGCCACGCTGAAGAAATTCAATGACAACTATTTCGAGGCCAAAGGTGGCGGGGTAACGGTATCGTTGTCGATCAACCCGGACGGCTCGCCTGACGTCTCGTATACCGGTAAGAACAAAGCCAATGGCGTATGCCAGATCAAGGACTGACTGCGCGATTGCGCGGTTGGGCTGGCGCAGTGTCAGCGGGCTGCATCAGGGCGCTGGAACGGGAATTGCTGTGACCCCTGAGACATTGATCATGCGGAGTACGCAGAAATGACTCAGGATGACCGCTATTACATGATTTTCAGCGTGGTTGCTGTGCTGGTACTCGATCTGGCGGCGACTTATGTGTTTCTCAACGCCATCCCCTGACCCCGGTAATGGGTAGGCCTTACTCGTAATCGGGGGCAAGGCAGGGCGTGAGGGAAACGCCCCGAACCCTATATAGCAAACAAACCTGATGCCCTGTTGTAGTTGAGCAGTAACATGGGCACACCAAAACCAAAAAAAGGGCAGGCTGCTTGGCAACATTTCCCAGTTTTCGATGGGGCTGCAGGAGCGTGTCGCATGAGAAACTCAAGATCGCTAGCAGGCGCACTACTTGTGTCCGGGGTAGCCACGTTGTTCACGGCAGGCTGCGCACAAAACCCTGATGTGCGTGACAGCCACGATTATACCGCTGGCACCACCGTGAAAAGCCCACCCGCTTATCTGGGCTGCGTCAAAGGCGAGCTACAAGGGAATGTGAAAACCTATGAAGTCGAGGGTGATAACGCGGTCAGGCTTTTCGTCGAAAGCACTGACCCCGACAAGGCAGAAGGTCTTGTAGAGTTGCGGGGCACGGGAAGCGAGCGCCACTTCACGGCCTATCAACGTGATGCCTGGTACGACCATGGCAGGTTGCTGGATGCTGCACTGATGTGTTCAAAAGCGTAATCATCCAACCCCCACACCAATAGCCCGCCGTCGAGAGCGGGCTTTTTGTGTGCCCATCGCCTGCCCGGCAACGTTCAAAAAAGGGCGGGTGGAGCCGGTATGGCCTGAGCAGCGTTGCTTTGCATTTGCCGGCCCCGCCCGTAATATTCGTTGTATTTGGATGGAGAGTCGCAGGTGGAAGCAAGAAGCGTAGTTGCCGAAATGTTCATTGGGATTCCGACGCATTTCTGGGTTTTGCCTGTTGCCGGCCTGGTTGCCTACTACGGGCTGAAGTGGTCCGCCAGATCCAGTAATCGTGCCACCCTGCTACAAGCCTCGACTTACCTGTTATTGCTGGTACTGGCCGTTCTGCCCAACGGCTTTTATGCACTGTTTCCTCCCGCGCCCGAGCCGGATGTGCTGTTGAATCAATCACCGTTGCCCAACTATGCAGGGCGCTTCTACCTGGATGCGTTCTATGTCTTCAGTGGCTGGGCGCTGAGCAAAGTGGTCAAGTTGAAGTTCAGCTGAGTCCCAGCTCGCATTCCTGATGCACTGACTGGATCAGTATTTGCTTACCCCTTTTGAAACCGGTGCATCTGGGGGATACGGCAATGCTCTCTGAAGATCTGTACATCATGTTCGTGATTGTCGGCAGTGTGCTGGCCCTGGATATAGCAGCCATCGTTTTGTACAGGGGAGCCAAGCCCTGAGCCCGCATTTGGTTCGCAATGGTGCCGGAGCATCATGAGGACTTCAGCTTTTCTGCTGTACCTGCAGCACCGAACCCTTGTCGTCAGTTGCCAGCAATCCGCCGGCGTCGGTGTCGTCTGATTGTCGCTCGGCAAGTGGTACGTCCGGCGAGCGAAAGATGCTACGGCCTTGTTCACCGGTTTTAAGGGTGACGAGTTTGCCATTCTGATAGAAGAACTGAGTGTTGTTGGCGTTGGTTTGCATAGTCTGAAGCCCCTGCCGAGTCGTGGTGTGATGTGCCATGGGCAGTTTCACTGTTGCAGCGTGACCTTGCTACTGGCAGAAATATCAGGTGCGCTGCACGGATCCCGCTTGGGCGCCGTCCTGCAGCAAGACTTTGGTTGATTGGTAACGCGACGTCACCCCCGTTAAAATGCAGCCTATCCATAACGGCCGATTGCAAATGCCTGACTTTCGTATTTTTATCGCTACTGTGTTGGTTGCCTGCCTCGCCGGTTGCGCAACCCCCGGCAAACCCACTGCCAGCCAACTGACCAGGAAATCGCCGCAGCAGTACGCCGCCTGTGTCCTGCCGAAATGGCAGGCGCTGGCGCCACAGGCCACGCAGAAGTCGATAGCCCACGGCTACCGGCTCACGGCGCCAAGCGCCGTGGCAAGCGACGATGTGCTTGATGTGGTTGACGCTCACGAGGGCAGCCGCGCGACCTTCTACAAGGGCAGCTTTCTGTCTGGCGACAAGTTACGCCAGGCTGTCAGGCAATGCCTGGATTGAATCAGTGACCCGAGCGGGTTGTGCCGCCCCGATCGCCTGCAGTTACCCCAACTCATCCCGCTTGTTCAAATGTTCGCACTTCACCTGCGCTTCCATTCGGCTCGGATAGCTGGGTTTGAGCCGCTCCTTTGCCTGATTGTCATAAATGTCGAACCCTCCACACACGGTAGCGGCGTAGTAGCGGCTGCCAACGCGGAACGATTCCTTTTCGATCGGCACAGCGGGAACGATAACGAATCTTGGTTGCATTTTTCGTGCCTCCCCAGGCAGAGATTTAAGTATTAGTCTCGCAAGAGGTAACCATCAAGCAGCCTCATGAATAAAGGCGCTGGTCCGAACGCCGGTGGGTCGACAGTACTGTCATCAAATGAAAACCCGCTGTCGTCCGATGCGAAGCACCCCGCAGGTCAGTTCGGTGGCGCTGGAAAACCTGATCAGCCAGCACCCGTCCGTCGCCTCGGTCGCGGTGATCGGTATTCCTGATCCACAGTGGGGGGAACAACCTTTGGCCTTGGTGGTCTGTCATGAAGGTGTGCAGTTGGACCAGCCTGCATTGGCCAGGCACCCTTAGCCCCATCTTGTTGCTGGCGTGATCTTTGCTAGTGTGCAGCCCCAAAACCCCGCCAAACAAGGGAATGGCGGTTGACTTAAGTTCACCGACGTAAAGTTAGGTAAAAGCGGCCACGGCATATACACGGATCAGTAGTGTGGTTTGTACTGTCCAGTTGAAGATGCCATTGATGAACACACTTCCCTCGCAGCCAAGCGCTGAACGCGGGGCGTTCTCCGGTTTCGAGGCGTGTCGCAATTCCCAGCAGGGCCCCGTGGTGATCCTTGCCTCCGGCGCTTCTGCCAAACATTTTCCGCTGGGCGAGTTTGCGCACTTGCCCATCATCGCCATGAACGGGTCGGTCGCCATGACCGCCGAACACGGCATCAAACCCTTCTTCTACGTGTGCACCGACAAAAGCTTTTGCCAGCAACAGCCGGCCTTGTTCGCCACTGCCGTGCGCGACAGCGAACGCCTGGCCCTGTGGCCTGAGCAGTATGCGCGTGCCGATGTGCCAGCCCACACCCAGTGTTATGCCTTGCACAAAGCCGATATGCCGAGCCTGCTGGACGGTTTGCGCGGCCATGGTGACAGTTGCGTGTGCAACCGGGCACTGTGGAGCAAACGCAGCCGCTCGATCGCCTTCAGTAAAGACATGGCCCATGGCTTTTTCGATGCCCGCACGGTGGCTTATGTGGCCTTGCAGTTGGCCTATCACCTGGGCTTCGAGCAAGTGTTGCTGGTGGGGGTAGACCTCGACCAGAGCGTCGGGCGCTTTTACGAGGACGGCCAGGGCCCGTCTTCGCCGTGCGGACTCGACCAGCATTGGGACAGCCGCATCCTGCCGTCGTTGAAGCTGATGGCCAGGGAAGTGGTCAGCGAGCATTTCCACGTCTACAACCTGTCGGCAACATCACGTATTCCCGCTGAGCTGATACCCAAGGTCACGCTCAGCCAGGCGCGGCACATTGCCGGCTGCGCAATGAACTGAGCAAGAAAGCGGGTGCATGAAAGACTGTGGATGCGTACAGTGGGCCGATCGCAACTTGCAGGAGCCCGCTATGTCCAGCGCATTCACGATCATGCCATCGCCCGTCGGCATGCTGACCCTTGTGGCCCGTGGCAATTGCCTGGCAGCCGTATTGTGGGAAGAGGAGCGGGAAAACCGCGTACGCCTGGGCGCACTGCACCGGGACGACCAGTGCCCGGTATTGCGGGAAACCGCTCGCCAGCTGGGCGAGTACTTTGACGGCAAGCGCCAGCGTTTCGAGCTGGCACTGGACTTTGCCGGTACTGAGTTCCAGCGCCAGGTGTGGGCCGCATTGCTGGCGATACCGTTCGGCGAAACCCGCAGCTACAGCGACATTGCACGGCAGCTCGGCAACCCCAGGGCGGTACGCGCGGTTGGCGCTGCCAATGGCCGCAACCCGATTTCGATCGTTGCTCCCTGTCACCGGGTAATCGGCGCGTCGGGCAGCCTGACCGGCTTTGCCGGTGGCCTGGCGGCCAAGCAGTATCTGTTGGCGCTGGAAGGGCGGCAAAGCCTGGCGCTGGACCTGTAAGGCGTCAACCGAACCCGCTGGCGATCAGGCAGGCCAGCACGGCCAGCACCGAACCGGCGATCAGGGTGTATTGCCGCCGGGCCTGACGTGCGCGGGGCCCGACCTCACGCAGGTACTCGCCGGGCGTAGGCGCATCGGGCCGATGGCGCAAACCCTCGGCCACATCGGCAAGTTGACCCTGAATCAGCAAACCGACCAGGCAGTAGGTGCAGGCGTAACTCAGCAACGCTAGAAACAGATAGATCATGCAAGGTACGGGTTCAAGGGCAGGGTGATCGCGCTGGCACTGCGGGTGTCGAGTACGATCAGCCCTTCACTGTGGTCATCCAGGCTGGCCAGCAAGTGCCCCTGGCTGTCCCATGCTGCAGAACCGCCAGCACCAATGAAAGTGTCGGCCGGCCCCACGCAGTTGGCCATCAATACCGGCATGCCCAGTTCGCGTGCCACCTCTGGGTAGTGCGCATATCCCTCGCGGATACCCTTGGCGGTTTTCGCAACGCTGACCAGGTACAGGTCGGCACCGCGCTCGCGGGCAACGGCGGCATGCGCCAGGAACATCGATTCGTAGCAGATCGCCGGCGCCACCCGGTGTTCACCCACCTCCAGCAGCAATGCCTGATCACCTGGGGTGAAGTAAGGCAGCTCATCATCATGCAAGCGCTGCTTGGCATAGACCTGGCGCGGCGCCTCAGGGCAGAAGATGGGCATGCCGATGCGTAGGCCGTCGGGCGTCGGCAATGGCAGGCCCACGGCAACGGTAATGCCCAAGCGGTCGCAGGCTGCCTGCAGCGGGTCCAGGCGCGCGGAGGTGACGGGCAGGGCGGCCTGGCGCGCCACACTCGGCTCATAGCCGGTCAGCGACAGCTCGGGGAACACCACCAGTTCGGCACCCAGGGCCGCAGCCTGCTCGATGCAAACCAGATGGCGCTGGAGGTTGCCTGGCAAATCGCCCTTGAGCGACGCCAGTTGTACGGCGCACAGTTTCATCAGAACCATTCCCTGGTGAAGATTGACGGGCCGAGCATACTACCGGCACCAACGCCTATTCCAGTGAAGGGTTTTTCAGGAAGCCTGGGGTGCGCAGCAAAACGCCTCCCAACCTGCGCAGCCACGGTACCTTGTGCCATGCTGTCCAGTGACAGCGCCATGCGCACGGCCCGCGCGAAGCCGGGCAGGGTGCTACCAGCGGAGGAACACTGTAATGGCACGGTTTCGGCGGATGATCGCCAATATCCGGGGACGGGATCTGGCCGTGGGCGATATCCATGGCCACTTCCAGCGCCTGCAACAATGCCTGGATGCGGTAGGGTTCGATCCGGCGGTGGACCGCCTGTTCAGCGTGGGTGACCTGGTCGACCGTGGGCCGCACAGCGAGGCAGCGTTGGAATGGCTGGCCCAGCCTTGGTTCCATGCCGTCCAGGGCAATCATGAGGCCTTGGCAATCACCCGCGTGCGCGGTGGGCGGCTCGACCTGGGCATGTACCGCGCCGCCGGGGGTGGTTGGTTCCTTGACTTGCCGCGGCGCGAGCAACTGCGTTTCGTGGAGCGTTTCGAGCAGTTGCCGATTGCCATGGAAGTGGAGAGTGCAGACGGTCTGGTAGGCCTGCTGCATGCAGACAGCCCGTTTGCCGACTGGACAGACTTACGCTCCTGGCTGGAACTGGATGACGACCCTGAAGTGCGCCAAGTGTGCCAGTGGTCGCGTCGGCGCCTGAAAGAGGGGGACACCCAACCGGTGCAGGGCCTGCGAGCCCTGCTGGTCGGCCACACCCCGGTGCTGGAGGCCAAGCTGCTGGGCAATGTGTGGCACCTGGACACGGGGGGCTGGGCCAGCGGCCATTTCACCTTGGTCGACATGCGCACCTTGCAACAAGTCAGCCCCGGGCCAGATGCAGCAACAACGCCCCCGCCAACATCACCAGCATGACCCCCGAGGCCCGCTCCAGCCACGCCAGGCTGCGGGCGAAGCGCCGCAGTACCCGCTGGTTGCCGATGGCCACGGCGACCAGCAAGTCCCAGAGCAGGACGATGCTGAACATCCATAGCGCGTAGGCCGTTTTCCAGCCGGGGCTGACGCTGGCGACCATGCTGGCCAGGCTGGCATAGAACAGCGCGTTCTTGGGGTTGAGGATGCCAGACAAGAAGCCCATGCCCAAACTGCGCCACCAGCCATGCACCCGCTGGCTGCCGGCGACTGTGCCCAGGCTGGTTTGCCCGGCATGGCGCAGGAACAGCACGCCGATGTACAGCAGGTAGCTGGCGCCGGCCAGTTGCAGGGCGCTGAACAGCAGGCTGCCCTGCTGCAGTACCGAAAGCCCGGTGAAGGCGATGACGATGAACGCGCCATTGGCCAGCGCTATGCCCAGGCAGGCGCCGCTGGCGATGCGCCAGCCGCTGCTGATCGCGTTGCGTGCGACCAGGAAAAAGTCCGGGCCAGGTGAGAGCAGGGCAAGGAAGTGGGCCAGGGCGATGATCATGAATTGTTGCATTGGGGGCTGCTCTACGGAAAAAACCGCAGTCTGCTGCCGGGCCCGTTCTGGCGTATTGAACAATATTGCACCTGCAGCAGCCTTCAGTTTCCGCGGTACTGCCCCGGCGTAACCCCCACATGGGCCTTGAACACCCGCTGGAAATGGCTCTGGTCAGCAAAGCCAAGCTGGTAGGCCACTTCCGCCAGGGCCAGCCCTTCACTCAACAGTTGCCGCCCGCGATTGACCCGGGCATTGAGCAGGTAGGCATGCGGGGTAAACCCGGTAGCCGCTCGAAACGCGCGGATCAGTTGATAGCGCCCAAGCCCGGCCTCCCGCGCCAACACCTCCAGGCTCAATTGCGCAGGGTCCTGGTGTTCGATGCGTGCAAGCAACCCGCTCAAGGTGGCGGCTTGCAGGCCGGGGGCCGCTGCCAGCGGTGGGTGCGCGGAAAAATCCAGGTCCCCCAAAAAGGCAATCAGCGCCGCATCTTTCTCGCCATTGCAGGCACTGGAAAACAGCAACCTGTTCAGCGCGCAGAACTGCCGATATACCTCGGCCTCCCTGCAGATACGCACCGGTTCGCCGGCTTCGATACCGCCAAGGCCCGACTCCAGGCGTAACTGCGTCAGCCAGTCGGCATCCACATGCAGCATCTGATAGCTCCACGCCAGGCCGGGGGCCGGGTTGCACGCATGCACGCAGTGGGCCGGAACCAGTACCAGCGTGCCGGGCGCCAAGTGTTGCTGCCCGTCGGCAGCCCCGGTGAAATGGCTGCGGCCAGCATCCACCGCACCGATGGAAAACGTCGGGTGGCTGTGGGCCTTGTAGCAGGCCCGGCTGTGGCAGGCGCGCCGGCTTTCGACATGTGCCAGGGCCGGATCGCGCCACAGGTCGGCGTGGGAACGGGGCATTACAGGCTCCTCGGTATTGCCGGCAGGGTAACAGGTACCGTGAACCCGTACAGTTTTTATCGCTGGCTGTTACTTGACCGCAGGGCCCGGAACGCGCCGAAATAGAGGGCTGTTGTCAGAGGAAACGAGAATGGACCTTTCAAGCCTGCTGCTTTTCATCCCCGCCTGCTTCGCCTTGAACATGGCGCCTGGGCCCAACAACCTGTTGTCACTGCACAACGCCAGCCGTTACGGCCTGCGCACCGCCTGCGTGGCCGGCGCCGGCCGTATCCTTGCCTTCTGCGGCATGATCGCCTTGGCAGCGATGGGCCTGGCAGTGGTGTTGCATACCAGCGAATACCTGTTCCTGGCTATCAAGGTGGTGGGCGCGGCCTACCTGTTCTACATCGCCTGGCAACTGTGGCGCGCACCCGTGAGCGAGACCGTGGTGGCAAGCGATCACCCAGGCGGCACTTGGCGCCTGGCGCGCCAGGAGTTCTGGGTGGCGGCCGGCAACCCCAAGGCCATCCTGATCTTTACCGCCTTCCTGCCGCAGTTCGTCTCGGTCGGTAGCAGCACCCCGGTGAGTGAGCAGTTCCTTTGGCTGGGTGTGTTGTTCCTGCTGCTGGAATGGGCGGCCATCGCCATCTACTCAGGCCTGGGCGCCTACATGCAGCGCTGGTTCAGCCAGCCCGGCCCACGCCGAATGTTCAACCGGGTCAGCGCGTCCTTGCTGGGCTGCGCAGGTCTGGGTCTGCTGGCGGCGCGCCGCTAGAACTGCCAGCGCACGCCCAGGTTCACGCCGCTGGCTTCCTGCTGGCGGCTGTCCAGGTTGGCGGTGTACTGCACGCCGCCATGCAGGCTCAGCGCTTCGTTGACCTGCGCTACCACACCGCTTTCCAGTTGCACTGAGGTATAGCGGTAATCGGTCTTGATCTTGTCAGCGTCATCGAAGGTCAAGGTGTCGCGCCCACCGTCGCCGTGCCACAGGTTGACCTGCGCAAAAGGCTGCAACAGGCGCCCGCTGCTCCCCGTGAACGCACCCTCCAGGCGCAGGCCCAGGCGGCCGGTCAGCTCGACCTGGGCGTCATGACTGATGCGCGAGACGCTGTCGCGGGCGCTTTCCAGCGCGACCTTTTGCGCAATCAGCTGAGCTTGCGGTTCCACGCGCCAGTGCTCGGACAGGGTGATGGGGTAGCCCGATTCCAGTGAAGCTGTCCAGGCGTGGCCGTCGAGGTTCAGCGTGTCGCCACGCTCGGAGCGGGCGCGGCCATCCAGGCGGGTGTACTGCAACACCGCGTCCAGGTACGCGCCCTGTGGCCCGACCAGCGTCCAGTAGGTGCCCACGCTATCGCCATCGAGCTTCAGGTCGCCCACGCTGCGGTCGTGAACGGCCAGGGCAAACCCTTTGACGTCGGCGTCCAGGCGGCTATGGCTTACGTAGATACCAACATGCTGGCGGTAACCGTTGTCGCCAACCTTGGCATACAGGTCCTGGCCCACCTTGAAACCGTACAGGTCGCCATCCAGGCTCGGGCTGACCGTGCCGCTCCATTGCTGGCGCAGCGTGCCGCCGTAGGCTTGCCCCCAGCTGGCGGGGAGGGCGCTTTCACCCTGCAATAACAGCTGGTCGCCCTGGCGTTGGTGGAAGGTGCCCAGTGCCTGGCGGGCGATGATCGCGGCCCCCCGCGGCGCTGCGGCATACACCGGGACCTCGGGGCGGTACAGCGGCAGGCTTTGGCCCTGCACCGGCGCAGGCAGCTCGGCCTGGCCGGGCGCAGGAGCAGCGACGGGCGGGGTGACGGCCGGGGCGATCACCGGCGGCTCGCCCGGTGCCGGCACAGGGGCTGGAGCGGGTGGCGCAACCAGCGTCGAGCGCAGGTACCAGCTGTTTTCACTGCCGGCAGTGACGCCCCCTTTGAACAACCGATAGTCGTAGGCACCGGCCGATAGCCTTTGGGTCTGAACAAAGGCGGTGGCCGTGCTGGTGGCGCCGTCACGGGCTTCGACCACCTGGATGCCGTTCTGGGCAGTCGCCGCACCTGCGCCGTTGAGGTTGTTGATGAGCACCTGGGTAGAGCCGGCGATGGCGCCGCGGCTGACCACCAGGCGATCGGAAGCAGCGCCATCGCCGGCCAGCACGCTGTTCAGGCGCAGGGTGCCGTTGTTGCCGGTGTAATCGCCCTCGATGCGCAAGTGGCCCATGGCATCATTGCCGGCGGTGAGGTCAAGTGTGCCTGCGTTGCTGATTGCGGCGCGCTGGCCAGGGGCAAACGCAGTGATCACCCCTTGGCGTGACGTGATGCTGCTGCTGGCGTCGAGGGCGAGGCTGCCCGTGCTGCTGTTGCTGTCGCCCAGTACCAGCGTGTCATCCAGTGCCAGCCGGCTGCCGTTGTTCAGCGCCACGCGCTCCCAGTTCACATAGTGGGCACCGCCTGCCGGCTGGCTGGCATCGAACGTCAGGCTGTCGTTACCTTCGCCGCCGTCCAACGTGATATTCAGCACCTCGGGCGTAAGGCCTTTGAGCAGTGCCGTGTCATCACCTGGCCCGGCATCCACGCGCCCGCCAATACGGCCACCGTCCCAGGTGAAGCGGTCGTTGCCAGTGCTCAGCAACACATCGCCGCCAACCTGGCCACCGTGCACCAGCACCTGGTCGTCGCCACCGCTGACGCTGATGTTGCCACCGATGTTGCCCTCGAAGACTTCGATGTAGTCCTTGTCGAAGGCCGTGATGACGTTCCGGTCGACGCTGCCGCCACGCATGATGAAGGTGTTCTCGTCCAGCCGCATGTTGACGTTGCCGATACGCCCGTCGTCCATTTCGGCATAGTCGCCGCTGTCGAACGTGCCCTTGATCCAGCCGCCGCTCATGTGAAAGGTGTCCAGGCCATCACCCTGGTTGAGGTTGCCTTCGATGACGCCGCCGCTCATGACGAAGTCATCGATGCCAGCGCCTTGGTTGACGTTCCCGCCGACGCTGCCAGAGGCCATGTCGATGCTGTCTTTGCCGGCGCCGAAGGTTACGTCGCCGGTGATGGCGCCGCTACCGGATGCCGGGAATACCAGGCGGTTATCACCGCTGGTGTCCACCAGCGAGGGCGCAGTGCCGCTGTCACAGGTGTAGGTGTCGTTACCCGGGCCGGGTGAGAAGGTACAAGCCGCGTGTGCAGCGGGCGAGGCCATGCCCAGCAGCGGGAGCGAACCCAGGGTCAGCATCAGGCGTAGACGCATCAGGAAATCCTCCATTCTCCAGGGAGACCTGCGCACCACGCGTGGTGCACAGGGTTACCGGGGTTGTATAGAGGAGTGCGTCACGACCACAACTGGCAAAAATGTCAGGTGGCAAAGGGCTAGCGCGTTAGTCGCGGTAGAACGTTTGCACCAGGTGGTAGCCGAATTTGCTCTTGATCGGCCCGTGTACCACACGCAGAGGCTTCTTGAAGATCACCTGGTCGATGGCGCCGACCATCTGCCCCGGGCGAATTTCGCCCAGGTCACCACCGCGCTTGCCCGATGGGCAAAGAGAGCACTTTTTCGCGAGCACGTCGAAAGCCTCGCCGTTGGCGATGCGCTGCTTGAGCTTTTCGGCTTCGTCAGCGGTCTTGACCAGAATGTGGCGGGCTTGGGCTTTCATGGGCTACCTGTGCATCGGGGACAAAGGCGGCATTATGCCTGATTGAGTCCTGTTGTAGCGATCGCGCCTAAATGGCCGCGATGAATGTCAGCTCTTCAGCTCTTCAGCTCTGCGCGATCGCGAAACTGCTCCAGCGCCGCCGGGTTGGCCAGGGCATCGGTGTTCTTAACTGGCAGCCCATGCACCACATCGCGAATCGCCAGTTCCACCAGCTTGCCACTGATGGTGCGCGGTATGTCGCTGACCTGGGCGATCACCGCCGGCACATGGCGGGGCGTGGTGTACTGGCGTATCACCTGGCGGATGTGCTGGCGCAAGGCTTCATCCAGCTGCAGGCCGTCTTGCAGGCGCACGAACAGCACCACCCGCACATCCCCGTTCCAGTCCTGGCCGATGGCCACGCTTTCCACAACCTGTTCGACCTTTTCCACCTGGCGGTAGATCTCCGCCGTGCCAATGCGCACACCGCCCGGGTTGAGCACGGCGTCGGAGCGACCGTGGATCACCATGCCCCCGCTGGCACGCTGCTCGGCGTAGTCGCCCTGGGCCCACACCCCCGGAAACTGGCTGAAGTAGGCATCGTGGTAACGGCGACCGTCCGGGTCGTTCCAGAAACCGAGTGGCATCGAGGGGAAGTTGCGCGTGCACACCAGCTCGCCTTTTTCGTCCACCACGGGCTGACCCTGCTCGTTCCACACCTCCACCGCCATACCCAGGCCCTTGCACTGGATTTCGCCGCGACGCACAGGCAGGGTCGGGTTGCCCAGCACGAAGCAGGAGACAATGTCCGTGCCGCCCGACATGGACACGAGCCACAGGTCGGCCTTGATCTTGTCGTATACATAGTCATAGCTGTGCGGTGACAGCGGCGAACCGGTGGACAGCAGCAGCCGCAGGCTGGTCAGGCAGTGGCTGTTGGCAGGTTCCAGGCCTGCCTGCTCCAGTGCCGCCAGGTACTTGGCGCTGGTGCCGAAGGCGTGGATGCCTTCGGCCTCTATCAGGTCCAGAAGGCGCCCGGGGCCTGGGTGGAACGGCGAGCCGTCGTACAGCACCAGCGTGGCACCCACCGCCAGGCCGCTGGCCAGCCAGTTCCACATCATCCAGCCGCAGGTGGTGTAGTAGAACAGCACGTCATCGGCCTTCAGGTCGTTGTGCAGGCCGTGTTCCTTGAGGTGTTGCAACAGCACGCCTCCGGCGCGATGGACAATGCACTTGGGCACGCCGGTGGTGCCACTGGAATAGAGGATGTACAGCGGGTGGTCGAACGGCAGCGGGGTGAAACGGGGCTCGCCGCCGGGCTGGAAGAAGTCATTCCACAGGCTGACGTTGGCTGCCTGGAATTCATCGGCACGCGTGCCTTTGCGGGTATGGGGCACCACGATCAGCTGCTCCAGGCCAGGCAACTGCGCGCACACCTGGTTGACCTTGGTCACCTGGTCGATGGCCTTGCCCGCATACTGGTAACCGGCGCAGACGATCAGCAGCTTGGGTTCGATCTGGCCGAAGCGGTCGATGATGCCGTGCACGCCGAACTCGGGCGAGGAGGTAGACCAGACCGCGCCAAGGCTGGTGCAGGCGAGCATGGCCACCAGTGTTTGCCAGGTATTGGGCATGATGGCGGCTACCCGGTCGCCCGGGACGATACCTGCAGCCTTGAATGCCGTTTGCAGCCCGGCCACCTGTGCGGCCAGTTCGGCATGGGTGAATACTTCGCGCTGGCCATCTTCGCGTACGGCGACCACGGCCGGGCGGTCGTCACGGCGGCGCAGCAGGTGTTCGGCAAAGTTCAGGGTGGCATTGGCGAACCACTGTGCATCGGGCATTTGCGGCCCTTCGCTGAGCACCTGGCTGGGTGGGGTATGCCAATGCACGTTGAAGTACTCGGCAAGGGTTTGCCAGAAGGCGGGGCGCTGCTCGATACTCCAGCCGTGCAGGGCCTGGTAGTCGTTGAGTTGCAGGTTGTAGCGCAGGTTGACCCGGCGGCGGAAGGCATCCATCCGGCTGGCCTCGATCTGCGTTGTGGACGGTCGCCAGAGCACATCGTTCATGCCGAATCTCCTTTACCGGAACAAAAGCAGGCTCAGGGCAGGATCAGCCTCGTGTTGCGAAGAGGCTGACCCTGCAGAGAAAGCGGTCCTGCCTACTCTACTTTAGCCTTCTGCACATCCTGCGATGCCGACCACACGCGGTAGCGCACTTCGACATCCTTGGGCACATACACCACCACCGGCAGCTTGCTGTTGTAGCGCAGCAGGAAGCCATCGCCGACCACCGGCACGAAGGCCTCGGTCTTCTTGCCGTCCGGGCAGGCCATCAGCGTGCTGGCCGGGCCGCTGACGTTGTCCAGGCGGTAGTAATTGTAGCCCCAGCCTTCCAGGGTGCGTGCTTCCAGGTTGCCGCCCAGGCGCTGACGATTGCAGTCGACCTGCAGCGTCTTGCCAGCGAGGATTTCCAGTTTATAGGCCGACTCGTCGGCCTGGGCCGGCAGGTGGATAACCTGCCGGGTGAAGCCTTTTTCCGCCTCGGGGTAGGGCGCGATGTCCTTCAGGCTGGCGGCCATCGCAGGTGCGGCGGCGGCCAGGCTCAGGGCCAGAATCGCGGTCATTGGGGTAGGGCGCATAAGGCCTCCTTGCTGATAAACGAATGCGCGACCGTCGCCAGGCCCAGGCCGCCCGTCACTGGGCCAACCAGCCACCATCGACGTTCCAGGCGGCGCCGCGAACCTGGCTACCGGCCTCGCTGCACAGAAAGAGTACCAGCTCACCGAGGTGTTCGGGGGTGACGAAAGCCAGCGACGGTTGCTTTTCTGCCAGCAGATCGTGCTGCGCTTGCAGCCGATCGCCACCCTTGGCCGCACGATCGTCGATCTGCTTTTGCACCAGCGGTGTCAGCACCCAGCCCGGGCATATGGCATTGCAGGTGACATGACTGGTGGCGGTTTCCAGGCCGACCACCTTGGTCAGGCCGATCACGCCATGCTTGGCTGCCACGTAGGCTGCCTTGCCCATCGAGCCGACCAGGCCATGCACCGAAGCGATATTGATGATGCGCCCCCAGTTGCGCGTGCGCATGCCCGGCAGCGCCAGGCGCGTGCCATGGAATACGGCCGACAGGTTCAGGGCGATGATCTTGTCCCAGCTTTCTGGCGGGAACTGCTCAACCGGTGCCACATGCTGGATACCGGCGTTGTTGACCAGGATGTCGACGCCGCCGAACTCGCGTTCGGCCAGGTTGAACAAAGCCTCGATCTGGACCACATCCGACAGGTCGGCCGGGTGGTGCACAACCTTCACCCCGTGCCGGGCAATTTCCGCCATGGCGGGGCCCGGGTCACCAAAGCCGTTGAGCACGATGTTGGCGCCAGCCCGGGCCAATACCTGGGCGATGCCCAGGCCAATGCCGCTGGTGGAACCGGTGACGAGTGCAGTTTTGCCTTCAAGGGTCATGCAATGCTCCTTAGACGATGCCAGTGGCGTAGAACGTGGCGATGACCACGAACACCGCCAGGGTCTTGATCAGGGTAATACCAAAAATGTCCTTGTAGGCCTCGCGGTGGGTGAGGCCGGTCACCGCCAGCAAGGTGATCACCGCGCCATTGTGCGGCAGGGTGTCCATGCCACCGCTGGCCATGGCGGCTACCCGGTGTAGCACTTCCAGCGGGATATCGGCCGCGTGGGCGGCGGCGATGAACGTGTCGCCCATGGCTGCCAGGGCGATGCTCATGCCGCCCGAAGCGGAGCCAGTGATGCCGGCCAGCAAGGTCACGGTGATGGCTTCGTTCACCAAGGGGTTGGGGATGCTGCGCAGGGCATCGGCCAGCACCAGAAAACCCGGCAGAGAGGCGATTACCGCGCCAAAGCCGTATTCCGAAGCGGTGTTCATGGCCGCCAGCAAGGCACCCCCCACCGCGCTTTTGGTGCCTTCGGCCAGGCGTGTACGAATGGCGCCAAAGGCGCACACCAGGACCATCAGGATGCCCACCAGCAACGCGGCCTGCACAGCCCAGATGGCCGTCAGCTTGGTCACGTCGCTTTGTACCGGTGCACTCATGCCTGGCAATTGCAGGCTGTGACTGGGGCCGTACCAATGCGGTATCCAGTGGGTGAACACCAGGTTCATCACCCCCACCAGTATCAGCGGCGACAGCGCCAGCCAAGGGTTGGGCAGGCTCAGGTCGGCAGCGGTTTCCGGTTCGTTGCGCAAGTCGGTGCCATAACCTTCACCGGCGCGCTGGGCCTTGTTGCGCTGGCGCTGCAGGTAGGCCATGCCGGTAAAGAACACGAACAGCGTGCCGATCAGGCCCAGCCACGGTGCGGCCCAGGCGGTGGTGTTGAAGAAGGTGCTGGGGATGATGTTCTGGATCTGTGGGGTGCCGGGCAGGGCGTCCATGGTGAACGAGAATGCGCCCAGGGCGATGGTGGCCGGGATCAGGCGTTTGGGGATATTGCTCTGACGGAACATTTCGGCGGCGAACGGGTACACCGCGAACACCACCACGAACAGCGAAACACCGCCGTAAGTAAGCAGGGCACAGACCAGTACGATGACCAGCATCGCCTGGCGGGTGCCGAGCAGGCGGATGGCCGCGGCGACGATCGAGCGGGAGAAACCGGACAGCTCGATCAGCTTGCCGAACACCGCCCCCAGCAGGAATACCGGGAAGTACAGTTTGATGAAACCGACCATTTTTTCCATGAACACCCCCGTGAACGCAGGGGCGACGGCGGCAGGGTCGGTGAGCAGGACAGCGCCGAGGGCGGCGATGGGGGCGAAGAGGATTACGCTGTAACCGCGGTAGGCGGCCAGCATCAGCAAGGCCAAAGCAGCGAGTGCGATGAGCACGGTCATCGGGGTGGGTCTCCTGGGTGAGTCTTGTTTTTATCGTTGAGCAGGAGATAGCGGGAATCGTGCCAAGTATGTAACTGGCTGATTTGTAAGGGTTAAAGGGTTTTGTTAGAAGTCTGTGTCTACAATCAGAGACGCCATGGGCTGCCTTACAGCCCATCGATGGCTTTCCTGTGTTAAAGGGCGCAGCTCTGGCGGTAATCTCAAATCAGAAACAAAAGTCTCCAATCAGAGACCAAGTGCCGCCATCTTCTTGTACAGCGTCGACCGTCCCAGCCCTAAGGCTGCCGCTGCCTCTGGCACTTTTCCTCCCTGTTCGGCCAGCGCCCCGGCAATCAGGCCGCGTTCAAAGGCCTCGCAGGCCTCACGGTAGCTCTGCCGCACGGGCGCTTCAGCCAGCGGGCTCAATGGCCCCAATGCCGCACGCAGGTCCGCAACCCCCAGCCGGGGCTGATCCGCCAGCAGGGTCGCGCGCTCCAGCACATTGCGCAGCTCGCGAATGTTCCCCGGCCACGCATGCCTGGCCAGCAGTTGCTGCGCTTCAGCTTCCAGCTCGTACTGGCTGCCCAGCTCAGCCAATATGGCCTCGCACAGCGCGGGCAGGTCCTCCAGCCGTTGCCGCAACGGCGGAACATCGATCGGCAGCACATTCAGCCGGTAATACAGGTCGGCGCGGAAGGCCCCGCGGGCCATGGCAGCCTGCAGGTCGATGGAGGTGGCGGCAATGATGCGCACATCGCTGCGCAGCATCTGGTTCGACCCGACCGGTTCGTATTCCTTTTCCTGCAGCACCCGCAGCAGCTTGCTCTGCAGGGCCAGCGGCATGTCGCCGATCTCGTCGAGGAACAGCGTGCCGCCTTCGGCCAGTTGCAGCTTGCCGCTGCGGCCCTTGCGGTCGGCACCGGTAAAGGCACCCGGCGCAGTACCGAAGAATTCGGCTTCCAGCAGCGTCTCCGGGATGGCTGCGCTGTTGATGCTGACAAAAGCTTTGTGTGCCCGTGCTGATGCTGCGTGAATGGCGTGGGCCAGCAGCTCCTTGCCGGTGCCGGTTTCGCCCAGCAGCAATACGGGCGAATCACTGCCGGCGCCACGCCGGGCGCGTCGCTTGGCTTCCAGACTGGGCGCGCTGCTGCCGACGAACTGGGCGAAGCTGTATTTGGCCTGGCGGGCGCGCAGTTGCGAGCGGGTCGAGGCCAGTTCCTGCTGCATGCTGGCGTAGCGCTTGAGCAGCGGCGACAGGCTGCGCAGTTCGTCGAACAGGGCAAAGCCGATGGCGCCGATCAGCGCGCCCTGGTCATCGTGGATGGGCAGGCGCATGACCACCAATGGTTCGTTCGGCGTGTCGAGCATGTCCAGCAGGATGGGCCGGCCATTGCTCACCACGTCGCGCATCAGGCTGCCGGGGATCACCGTTTCACACGGCTGGCCGATGGCACTGGCAGCGTCGGCCAGGCCAAAGCGTCGGGCGTAGCGTTCGTTCATCCAGACGATGCGTGCCTGGCGGTCGACGATCACCGTGCCCTCGCTGGACTGCTCGATGATCTCGAACAGTGAGCGGATCGCCAGTTGCCGTACCTGGGGGTAGTCCTTGAGGCTGTCGCTGTCGTGCATGGGTGAACATCCTGAATCATGTATTGGCACAAGCCCGCGAAAAGGGCAGGCCTGAAAACTCATCGTCGGGGGTCAAACGCCTCACGCAAGGCATCCCCGATAAACACCAGCAGTGACAGGATCACCGCCAGCGCAAAGAACGCGGTAAAGCCCAGCCACGGCGCCTCCAGGTGCTGCTTGCCCTGGGTCACCAGCTCGCCCAGCGAGGCGCTGCCCGCTGGCATGCCAAAGCCCAGAAAGTCCAGCGCGGTCAGTGTGGTGATCGCCCCGGTCAGCATGAACGGCACATAGGTCAGCGTGGCATTCATGGCATTGGGCAAGATATGCCGCAACATCACCTGACTGTCCGGTAACCCCAACGCCCGCGCTGCCTTTACATACTCCAGGTTGCGCCCACGCAGGAACTCGGCGCGCACGACGTCGACCAGGGTCAGCCAGGAGAACAGCGCCATGATCCCCAGCAGCCACCAGAAATCCGGCTCGACGAAACCGCTGAGGATGATCAACAGATACAACACTGGCAACCCCGACCATACTTCCAGCAAGCGCTGGCCGAGCAGGTCGACCCAGCCCCCGTGGTAGCCTTGCAGGGCGCCCGCCGCCACGCCAATGAGCACACTGACCACGGTCAGGGCAAAGGCGAACAGCAGCGATACCCGCGTGCCATAAAGCACCCGCGCCAGCACGTCACGGCCTTGGTCGTCGGTGCCTAACCAGTTGCTGGCACTGGGCGGGCTGGGGGTGGGCACCTGCAGGTCGTAATTAGGTGTGTCGGCACTGAACGGGATAGGTGCGAACAGCATCCAGCCACCCTGTTCAGCGATCAGTTGGCGCACATAGGCGCTGCGGTAGTCGGGCTGAAACGGCAGTTGCCCGCCGAACTGCTGCTCGGTGTAGCGTTTGAGCGCCGGAACGTACACATTGCCCTTGTAGCCCAGCAGCAGTGGCTTGTCGTTGGCCACCAGTTCGGCGCAAAGGCTGAGCAGCAGAAGGCCGGCAAACAACCACAGCGACACCCAGCCCAGGCGGTGGCGGCGAAAACGTTGCAGGCGACGGCGCGACAGGGGCGATAGCATCAGTGCGCCCTCGTATCGAAGTCGATGCGCGGGTCGAGCAGGGTGTAAGACAGGTCCCCGATCAGGCGAATCAGCAGGCCCGCCAGGGTAAAGATGAACAGCGTGCCGAACACCACCGGGTAATCCCGCGACACGGCGGCCTCATAGCTCATGCGGCCCAGGCCATCGAGCGAGAAGATCACCTCGATCAGCAACGAGCCGGCAAAGAACACGGTGATCAGCGCCTGTGGCAGCCCGGCCACCACCAGCAGCATGGCGTTGCGCAACACATGGCCATACAGCACGCGGCGTTCGCTGAGGCCCTTGGCCCGGGCAGTGACCACGTATTGGCGGGAAACCTCGTCGAGGAAGGCATTCTTGGTCAACAGCGTGAGGGTGGCGAACCCACCGATCACCAGGGCCGCAACCGGCAGCACCAGGTGCCAGAAGTAGTCGGCGACCTTGCCCAGCAGGCTGAGCTCGTCGAAATTGTCCGAGACCAGGCCGCGCACCGGGAACCAGTTGAGCGAAGTGCCGCCGGCAAACAGGACGATCAGCAGCAGGGCGAACAGGAACGAAGGCAGGGCGTAACCGATCACGATCAACGCGCTGCTCCAGGCATCGAAGCGGCTGCCGTGGCGCATCGCCTTGCGGATGCCCAGCGGAATCGACACCAGGTAGGTGATCAGCGTGGCCCAGAAGCCCAGCGAGAGGGTGACCGGCAACTTGTCGAGAATCAGGTCGGTGACTTTGGCGCCGCGGAAGAAGCTGTTGCCAAAATCCAGCCGGGCATATTGGCCGAGCATCAACCAAAGCCGCTCGGGGGCGGATTTGTCGAAGCCATACTGGCGCTTGATTTCTTCGATCAGTTTCGGGTCCAGGCCGCGTGTGGCCCGGGATTCGCCATGGACCACTTCGGCTCGCGCGCCGGGTGCGCCGCCACCGATGCCCTGCAGGCGCGCCACGGCTTGCTCCACCGGCCCACCCGGCGCGGCCTGGACGATGGCGAAATTGACCAGCAGGATTGCCAGCAGCGTCGGGATGATCAGCAACAGACGGCGCAGGATATAAGCGGTCATGGCGAGGCCTTCCGGCGTTCGGCCATCTGCGCGTTGGTCAGCGGGGTAGGGCTTACCTCCCACCAGGTGTCCAGGCCCTCGTCATAGGTGGCCTGGACCTTGGGCAGACCGAAGCGGTTCCACCAGACGGTGGAGCTGCCCGGCGGGTAATAGTTGGGGATCCAGTAGTAATTCCATTGCAGCACGCGGTCCAGGGCATGGGCGTGGCGCAGCATGTCGGCCTGGGTGTCGGCGCGGACCAGGCCGTCGATCAGGTGGTCTACGGCCGGGTCCTGCAAAACCATCAGGTTGTTCGAGCCGGGGTCGTGAGCGGCCGCCGAACCAAAGTAGTTGTACAACTCGGCGCCCGGCGACAGGGTGACCGGGTAGCCGGTGACGATCATGTCGTAATCGCGCGCCATCAGCCGGTTGACGTACTGGGCCGAGTCGACGTTGCGGATATTCAGGGTCACGCCGATCTGGGCCAGGTTGCGCTTCCACGGCAGCAGCAGGCGTTCAAGGCCCGCCTGGCCATTGAGGAACGTGAACGCCAGCGGCGTGCCCTGGCTATTGACCAGGCGGTCGCCTTCGGGGTGCCAGCCGGCTTGTTCGAGCAGGGCCAGGGCCTGCAACTGCTGTTGACGGACGATCCCCGAGCCATCGGTGACCGGGGCAGTGAACACCGTGGTGAACACTTCATCTGGCACTTGGCCGCGCAAGGGGGCGAGCAGCTTCAACTCGCCCGCATCCGGCAACTGGCGAGCGGCCAACGGCGTATTGGAGAACACGCTTTGCTGGCGGATGTACAGGTTGCGCATCATCTGCCGGTTGCTCCACTCGAAGTCCCATAACATACCCAGCGCCTGCCGCACACGGCGGTCCTTGAACTGCGGCTGGTCGAGGTTGAACACGAAACCCTGGGCCACCTGCGGTTTGGCCGGGCCCAGGTGGGCGCGCTGCAGGCGGCCGTCGTCCAGTTGCGCACCGTTGTAGCCCAAGGTGTAGGCCGTGGCGGAGAACTCGCGGTTGTAGTCGTAGCCACCGCCTTTGAGTACCTGGCGCGCCACTTCGGTGTCGCCGAAGTACTCGATGCGCAGCTTGTCGAAATTGTAGCGGCCACGGCTGGCGGGCAGGTCACGTGCCCACCATGACGGGTCGCGTTCGAAGGTGATGCTGCGGCCGTTGTCGATGCGCCCAATGCGGTATGGCCCGCTGCCGACTGGCTTGTCGAAGCCGGCACCGTTGGCAAAGTCGCGCTGCTGCAGGTCGTGCTCGGGCATTACCGGCAGGCTGGCGAGGTCCAGCGCCAGGGTGCGGCCGTGCTCGGGCTTCAAGTCGAATCGCACGCTGTGCAGGCGTTCTACGGTCACGCGGGCCACGTCGGCGAACTGGGTCCGGTACTTCAGGCTGCCCTTGCTCATCAGCAGGTCGAAGGTGAAACGCACGTCTTCGGCGCGCACCGGCCTGCCATCGGCGAAGGTGGCGCGTGGGTCGATGTCGAAACGCAGCCACTCATCATTGGGGCCGCGCTCCATGCGCCGGGCGATCAGGCCGTAAACGGTATAGGGTTCATCGTAAGAGCGTACCGCCAGTGGCGCGTACAGCAGGCCATCGACTTCGCTGACACCGATGCCTTTGTCGATATAGGGAAGGATATGGTCGAACTGGCCGATCTCGATGGCCGAACGGCGCAAGATGCCGCCCTTGGGGGCGTCGGGGTTTACATAGTCGAAATGCCTGAAGCTGGCGGCGTAGCGGGGGGCTTCGCCGTAGACCGTGAGGGCGTGGGTGGGAGCGGCCTGGACCGTAAAGCCCATGCACGAAAATACAAGCCCCCACAATACTTGTGGGAGCGGGTTTACCCGCGAATGCGTCGGAGCAGGCAACGAGGTTGTCTGGTCTGGCCTCTTCGCGGGTAAACCCGCTCCCACAGGGGGGCTGATCACCGGGAGGGGTGAATCAGTCCTGGCGGCTGGTCACTTCCAGCAGGTGGTAGCCGAACTGGGTCTTCACCGGGCCTTGCACGGTGTTGACCGGTGCGCTGAAGACCACGGTGTCGAATTCCTTGACCATCTGGCCTGGGCCGAACGAGCCCAGGTCACCGCCCTGACGGCTGGACGGGCAGGTGGAGTTGGCTTTGGCGATTTCAGCGAAGTCGGCGCCTGCTTCGATCTGGGCTTTGAGTTCGTTGCACTTGTCTTCGCTGCTGACCAGAATGTGGCGGGCGGTTGCACGGGCCATGGGTACTGCTCCTTGGGGGTAAAAAGGCAAGCCTAGCGCACTTGTCCGGGGTATGTCTCGCCAGGCTTACAACCTTCGGCCTACAGTTTTTGTGCCGCCTCACGCAACAGGGTTTCGGTCGAGCCCCAGCCCAGGCAGCCGTCGGTAATCGACACACCGTATTTCAGTGTGCCCTTGCCTAGCGCCTGGCAGCCATCGAACAAGTGCCCTTCGATCATGACGCCGACCAGCGAACGGTCGCCGGCCAGGCGCTGTTCCAGCACATCATTGAAGACCGCTGGCTGGCGCGCCGGGTCCTTGCCGCTGTTGGCGTGGCTGCAGTCGACCATGATCCGTGCCTGCAGGCCGGCCTTGGCCAACGCCTGGCGGGCCATGGCGATGCTATTGGCATCATGGTTCGGGCCTTTGTGGCCGCCGCGCAGTACAAGGTGTGTGTCCGGGTTGCCCAAGGTCTCGATGATCGCCGGGTGGCCCTGAGCATCCATACCGAAGTGGCGGTGCGGGTGGGCCGCGCTGCGCATGGCGTCGCTGGCGATGGCGATGCCGCCGTCCGTACCGTTCTTGAAGCCGACCGGCAGCTCCAGGCCACTGACCATTTCGCGGTGGATTTGCGATTCGGTGGTGCGTGCGCCGATCGCCGCCCAGGCCAACAGGTCGTCGAAGTAGCCGGCGGCCATCGGTTGCAGCAACTCGGTAGCGATCGGCAGGCCGCGTTCGATCATGCTCAGCATCAGCCCGCGAGACAAGGCGATACCCGAGTGCATGTCGTCACTGCCATCGAGGTGCGGGTCGTAGGCCAGGCCTTTCCAGCCCACTGTAGTACGCGGTTTTTCGACGTAGGCGCGCATCACCAGCAGCAGCTTGTCGTTGACTTCGCGGCCAAGGGCGGCCAGGCGGTCGGCGTATTCCAGGGCCGAGCGTGGGTCATGAATCGAGCAGGGGCCGACGATGACCAGCAGGCGCGGGTCGCGGCCTTCGAGGATGTTGCGGATGGCCTGGCGATGGGCCTGGACTTGCTGGGCCAGTTCGCTGGGCAGTGGCATCTGCTGCTTGAGCAGGTGCGGGCTGGGCAGGCGTTTGCTGACAGTGGTGTTGGCCGCTTGCGGCTGGGTCAGGGGCAGGGCGAGGCTGGAAGCGTGCATGGCGTTTTTCCCTGGGCGGACAGCGGGTTCAAGCCCGCATGGTCGGCCCTATCGAGGTGTTCGACAGATCGTTGAATTCGTATTGGCTGCTGCATTGCCACCTGTAGAAGACCGATCGGAGGCGGCAGGCTGGCCCGAACGGGATTGGCTAAATCGCCAGGCGCAGGTGTTTGCGTAGTAATAAGTGGCGTAGTTCATGAATCTGTCCTCAAAGTGAATCTGTGTTGGTCAAAGGCCTGAAAAACAAAACCCCCGGTCGGGAGGCCGACCGGGGGTTTGAGTATTCTCATGTTCGGCGGCCCCTCGAAGGTGGACGCCGGGTGGGTATCGGCGCCTAGTGGCTAAACCAATACCCAAAGTAATAGCTGGCAGGTGCCACGCAGCCGGCAACGGCCAGCACAGGGCGCAGGCTGCGACCGGTGTGGTTGGCGTGGTTGCGGGTGTGTTTCGGCATGTTGCTCTCCAGTGAATGAGCCCGAGCTTACTTCAGTTCGTGCGGGCCATTCAATGGATAAATGCTATGGGGCCGATCATTTATTTTTGTACTGACTGGTTCAATGGCCGTAGCGCCCGACCAGGCTCTGCGCCCCCAGGGCGTGGCCTTGCAGCAGTTGCAGCAGGCCGCTGCGGTCCAGCCCCTCGGGCAAGGTACCCAAGGGCAGGTCGGTGGCAATCAGGGTCAGGGCGTAATGATGGGGGTTGTCGCCGGCGGGAGGACAGGGGCCGCGGTAGCTCTGGGTGCCACGGGAGTTGCGGCCCACTGTCACGTAGGGCCCGCTCAACCCCGCCGTGCCTTCCTTGAGCCCATCGTGTTCGGGATCGATGTTGTAGGCCACCCAGTGCACCACACCCACACCCTTGCCACCGTCCGGGTCGAACATGATCAGGGCCAGCGACCGCGTACCTGCGGGCAGGTTGTCCCAGCTCAGTTGCGGGGTCCGCTCTTCACCGGCACCGCATGCCGGGTCCTGGCCGACCTGTTGCAGGGCAATGACGCCGCCATCGGTGAAAGACGAGGAACTGACCGACATCGCGCCTTGGCCGCCTGCGGCGGCCAACGCTGTGCAGGGCAGCAAAGCAGCGAACAGCCAGTGTCTGAGGTGCATGGTCAATCCTTGGCAGGGCGTCACGGCTCAGTCTAGCCCAGGTCTGCTTCAGCGGCTGTCCTGGTCCTCGGCAGTGCCTCCGCTGGCTCCGGCACCAGAGCCGGTGGCTTCGCCGGTGCTGTTGGAGCCGCCAGAGGCACCGTCGGCGGCATCGGCGTTGCTGCCGGTGTCACTGCTGTCGTTACCTTTGCTGCTACCGGGGCTGTTGACGCTGCTGCCTTCACCGGCGGTCTTGCCGCCGGATTGGTCAGTTTGCGGATGGCTGTCGGTATGGGTGTCGGTGGCGGCGAAGGCAGCGCCGGTGAGGCTGGTCAGGGCCAGCGCCAGGCTCAGGGACAGCGGGCGAATGCGGATCATGGGACTTCTCCTTTGTGCAAGATCTGTCATTCGTTTGGCTGGCAGCTGCTGGCGGGGTGCCTTCTGGGCGACGAGTGGCAATCAACAGGATTCCGAGCGCTGTGCGGTCGCCGGGGTTTCGACCGGCTCCAGCGGCGGATGCTCCTGCGCCGCATGCATCAGGTCTTCGGTCACCCGCAACTCGGCACCGGTTGGCGAGAAGGTGGTCGAAGCGGTGAACGGCGCCGGGTGCTCTGCCGCCGGGCGCTTGCCGCGGCGCCACATGAAGAAGCACACCATGGCCAGGTTGACCACGGCAAACGCCCAGAACAGCCCAGCCTCGCCAAACTCGGTCATCATCGGCGAAATGGCCACCGGTGCCATGGCCGAGCCCAGCGAGTTGATCAGCAGCAGGCCCTGGATCATCGGCACCAGCGCATCGGACGGCGCGCGGTCGGCCGCATGGCTGACCGCCACCGGGTACAGGGTGAACACGCCACCACCCAGCAGGAACAGCATGGCCGGCAGCAGGAACGAGTCCGATGGCAGGAACACCGTTACAAGCGACAGGACAACGCACAACGCGGCCAGCGCGAGCAGCACATCGAGGCGGTCCTTGCGGTCGGACCAGCGCCCGACCGGGTATTGCAGCAGCATCGCGCCAAGGATCACCCAGGCCATCATGTTGCCGACCTCACCCACCTCCAGGCCGATGCGCTGCAAGTACAGTGGCAGTAGCGCATAAATGCCGGCAATCGCTACACCCGAGCCGAAGCAGCCGACCAGGCCCGACGGTGCCACGCCCAGCAACTGGCGGGGCTTGAGGGGTTCGACTTGGTCCAGCAGCGGCGACACCCGCGGCAGGATCACGATCGGCAACACCGACAGGGCGGCCAGCACGCCGGCCAGCATGAACGGGGCGGTATCGCCCAGCTGGGTGATTTCGCCAAGGCCAGCCTGGGCGATCACCCCGGCGCCGTAGAAGGCGATCATGTACAGCGCCAGCAAGCGGCCGCGGATCTTTGCGTCACCGGCCAGCAACAGCCAGCTTTCGATCACCAGGAACACGCCCACTGCGGCCCAGCCGTTGATCAGGCGTAGCACCGACCACCAGGTGACCTCGTAGAACAACCCTTGCAGCAGGATGGTCACGGCGATCAGCGAGGCGAAGCTGGTGTAGGCGCGGATGTGGCCGATGCGCAGGATCAGCCGGTCGTTGAAGATGGCGCCGAGGGTCAGGCCGATGAAGTAGGTCGACGAGACGATACCAATGGTGGTTGCAGACTCACCGGCGGCGCCCAGGCGCAGGGTGGTCAGGGAAGACATGAAGCCGTTGCCCAGGGCAATGATGAACAGCCCGAGCAGGGGCGCCAGCGCCATGGCCAGCAAACGCGGAGACATACGTACCTCTAGTTGGATGAGCGGAATGAGCACCTTCTCGGCGCGCACACCGGCTCGACCCGGCAAGGGGCGAGTGGCGACACGGATGCGACCTGGGCAAGACTCAACCGCTGGGCGCTATGGGAGATGGGCCGGGCGGGGAGGGTTGAGCCTACTTCACATGTGCGTTCATGTGTTCAGGCGCTGACTCTGTCATTGCTGCTGGTTGCCACCGTTCAAGGCGACGGGCGAAAAGGAAGCGGGATTCTACGGGCTTGGACGCTTTTGCCCAAGGGGCTCGGGTGTGCGACGAGACGCCGCAGTCTCAGCGCGACATGAACATGTCTTCCACAGACATTTTCGATGGCGGCTCCTGCGTGCGTTGAAATCGGCCCGGTAATCTCACTGAGTGCTGCATAATGCTGAACCCCACCAAGGAAGGCCCCCATGTTCGCGTCGCTGTTCGCAGTCCTGGCCCCGGTTTTCATCGTCGCCGGAATTGGTTTTGCCTGGGCCCGCAAGGGCCTGGATTACCCCACTGACTTCATCGCCCGGGTGGTAATGACCGTCGGCACACCTTCGCTGGTACTGTCCACCCTCAGCCGTACCGAGCTGGACCCGAATGCCTTTACCAGCATGGCCGTGGCCTGCTTGCTGTGCACTCTGGGGATGGCCTTGGCTGCTTTGCTGGTGTGTCGCGCGTCGGGCATGCACTGGCGGGTACTGCTGCCGGCGTTCATGTTCCCTAACACCGGCAACATGGGCCTGCCGATCAGTCTGTATGCCTTCGGGGAGCATGGCCTGGCCCTGGCCGTGGCATTCTTCCTGACCCTGTCGATCGTGCAGTTCACCATCGGCATGGCCATCTCCGGCACGGCGGCTTCGCTCAAGGCGCTGTTGCGCAACCCTATCGTCATCAGCCTGGCCGGCGCCATGCCCATCATTTTTCTCGATTTCCAACTGCCGCGTTGGCTGGCCAACACCGCAGACCTGCTGGGCGGCATGACCATTCCGCTCATGCTGCTGACCCTGGGGGTATCACTGGCCAGCATTCGCCTGCGTCACGTGGGCAGCGGCATGCTGCTGGGCGGCTTGCGCATTGGCTTGGGGGCTGCGGTGGGCTGGGCAGTGGGCGCGGTACTGGGTATGGACAGCCTGGAGCGTGCGGTGCTGATGGTGCAGTCGGCGATGCCGGTAGCCGTGTTCAACTACCTGATGGCGGTGCGGGCCAACCGTGAGCCAGAGCAGGTGGCGAACCTGGTGATGTGTTCTACGGTGCTGTCGTTTGCCTGGTTGCCGGTGGTGCTGGCTTGGTGGATGTAAGCCTGTTCTGGCCTTTTCGCGGGCTTGTCCGTGAAAGGCCAGTGGCAATCACATCATGTTCTGCGGATGCACCCGGGGCACCCTGCAGGAACTTTAGACGCTGCAGCGTTCAGCCTTGCTCATCAAGGCGTCTTAGAAGTCTACACTGGCCGACAAGCGCAAAACCCGCGGCGTACCTTGCGTCAGGTAGTTGTTCGAGGTCGACGCCGAAGCCCAGTACGCCTTGTTCGCCACGTTCTCCACATTGGCGCGCAATGTCACCTGCTTGTCGTCGAGCTTGAAGCGGTAGCGCCCGCCCAGGTCCACCCGGGTCCAGGCGGGGATGCTCAGGCTGTTGGCCGCATTCACATACTGGCCACCCGTGCGCAGCAGCCGGGCACTGAGCGCGGCGCCTTCGATACCGGGCACATCCCAGTCGGCGCCCAGGTTGTACTGAAAGCGCGGCACGCCAGCAGCACGGTTGCCGTCGTTGCTGCCATAGGCCGTGTTTTTCTGTTCGGTGTGCATGAACACCGCGCCTGTCAGCAGACGCAAGCCGTCTAGCGGTTCACCGAACAGGTTCAGCTCCACCCCCTTGTTGACCTGCTCGCCGTCCATGCTGAACGTGTCCAGCGCTGCCCCGGGAGCGCGATAGGTCACGCTGTTGGGCTGCTCGATACGGTACACGCCCAGGCTCGCACCAAAGCTGTTCCAGTCCAGCTTCACCCCGGCCTCTACCTGTTTGCTGCGCTTGGGCGGGAATACTTCGTTGGCATTGCTGACACTCGATGGTGCCGTTGGCCCCTGGGCCAGGCCCTCGATGCGGTTGGCATAGAACGACACATGCTCCCAGGGTTTGATCACCAGGCCATACACCGGGGTTGTGATCGACTCATCGTAAGGCGTGTTGCGCACACCTGTGGCAGTCGCCCAGCTGTCGACGCTGATCGACTGCCGGCGCACGCCCACGGTCAACAGCACGCGGTCATCCAGCAGCCCCAGGGTGTCGGACAACGCGACGCTCTTGTTGCGGTTCTTGCCGACGATGCGCGGGTCGTGCAAATCGCTGCCGAAATAGGTATCGGTCGGGCGCGGCACCTTGACCGGGTTGTAAAGGTTGCTGTCATAACGCTTGCTGGCCGCCAGCGCCTCGTAGGCCGAGCGCTGCTCACCCCACAGGCCGGACAGGCCAAAATTGACCCGGTGGCTGACCGGGCCGGTGGCAAAGCGGCCATTGACGCCGGCGACGGCGCTCTTGTTGTCTTCGTCGTGGGGCGCATAGAGGAACCCGCCGCGTGCAGTGCCATTCCCGTCACTGACATAGAGCGAGGAATACTCGCCGTTCTCACGGGTATGCTTGGCCCCGGCGCCGGCATACAGCATCCAGGCGTCGTTCAGGTCGTACTCGGCGTTGAGCATGCCGTAGGTGTCTTCCAGCTGCGACCAGCTCCAGGCCTGCGAGTAGTTGTCTCGCGCCGATGGCGCCCGGGGAATCTTGTCGCCGGTGGGGTAGATCACCGCACGGCCCTGGTTGATACGCTCTTTCTGGTAACCCAGGTCGGTGGACAGGCGCAGCCGTTCACCACGGTAGTCAAGGGCTACGGCAAGCAGGGTGGAATGCTGGGCCTCGTCATCGACGCCGCTGCCACCGTCATGCTGAGCCAGGTTGATGCGGGCGCCAAAACGGTTGTCTTCACCAAAACGCTGGCCCAGGTCGAGGTGGCCACCCACGTTGTCGCCCGTGGCGTAGTCGAGGGTGACATGCCGCGTGGCGCTATCTTCGGCACGCTTGGGCACCAGGTTGATCGCCCCTCCGATGCCGCTACCCTGTGGCGCGACCCCATTGAGAAAAGCACTGGAACCCTTGAATACTTCGACCCGCTCGAGTGCCTCGGTCGTCACGATCTGCCTCGGTAGCACCCCGTACAGGCCGTTATAGCTGATGTCGTCGGTGTTCAGCGGCAAACCGCGAATGGTGAACACCTGCGAAAAGTTGCCAAAGCCCGCCGACTGGCGCACTGACGCGTCATTGAGCAGCACGTCACCCAGGGTACGGGCCTGCTGGTCGGCGATGGTCTTGGCGGTATAGCTGGTAACGCTGAACGGCACGTCGCTGATTGCCTGGTCGCCCAGCACGCCCAGGCGGGCGCTACGGGCTACCTGGCCACCTTGCCAGGTATCGGTGCTGGCGGCCAGGTCGCTGTTGATGGTGGTCGCGCCCAGTTCCACGGCATTGCCCAGGTCGACCGTCGGCGCCAAGGTATAACCGCCACTGTCGGTAGTGATCAGGCTGTAGCCACTGCCGGCCAACAGACGGGCAAAGCCTTGCGCGATACTGTAGCTGCCCTCCAGGCCTTGGCTTTGTACGCCCCTGAGCAGGGCCGGGTCGAATGACAACGCCACCCCGGCGTTGGCGGCAAAGCGCGCCAGTACATCGGCCAACGGGCCTGCGGCCAGGTGATAAGTGCGCGCGGAGGTGTCGGCTGCCATCGCGGTGGGGGCCAGGGCGGCCATGGCGATGGCTAGGCTCAGGGCCTTCAAAGGCAAGCGGTACGGCTGGCGAGGCGTCATGCGTGGGTCCTGTGGGTGCAGAAATGAAGGTTCTGCACTCATCACCGGACGACGCAGGAAAAGGTATCAATCGTGCTGCCCATCGTGGGAACAACTGTCCTGCTCACACGTTGAAGCTTGGCGCGATCACCGGGAGCGTTGCCAGGGCTTCACACGTGTGGCTCCACAGTTACCCAGTAGCGGGTCATGCCCTGAATGTTCACCGGCAGGGTGTCGCTCAGCAGCCGCAGGCTGGCATCGGTGTCGGCCAGCGGGAATGCGCCAGACACCTTCAGCTCTCGCACTGCCGGGTGGCAGCGCAGCACGCCGGGGCGATAGCGGGCCAACTCTTGCAGCAGGTCGGCCAAGCGCATGTCGCGAGCCAGCAGCATGCCGTGCTCCCAGGCCAGGTCACCGGTTTCCAGCGGTGAGGCTGGTAGCACCCGGTCCCCATCGAAAGCGCTGCGCTCGCCTGCCTTGAGCAACAGGCTGTCGGCATGCAGCGGTCGAGTGTCGACTGCGCCTTCCAGGACGGCGACCTGGGTCAGCGGGCCATGGATACGCACGCTGAAGCGAGTGCCCCTGGCAGTTGCCTGCCCATGCGGGGTGCGCACTGACAGTGGCCGGGCCGGGGTCGCAGGGTCTTTGGCGCTGGTCAGTAGAATTTCGCCCGCCAGCAGGTCAATGCGGCGCTGTCGCGCGTCAAAGGTGATATCGATGGCGGTGTCAGTGTTAAGCAGCACCTGGCTGCCGTCGACAAGCGTCAACGTGCGTTGTTCGCCCACCGCTGTATGCGCATCGGCGGTCCATTGCTGCCACGGCGTTTCGCGCCAGGCCAGCCAGGCTGCCGGTGCTGCCAGCAGCCACAGCCCCAGGCGATGCAGCGCTTGGCGACGGCTTACCGCGCCGTTACGGCTCAGACGGCGCAGGGTTTCACCGGTAACCGGTGTGGGCAGGCGGCGGAAATCACCGAGGATGGCCTCTGCACGCTGCCACGCCTGGGCGTGCTGGGCACTGCGCTTGCACCAGGCCTGCACGGCGCGGTGGTCGGCCTCAGTGGCGGTGCCCGATTGTAGCTGCACCAGCCAGTCAGCCGCTTCGCCCAGGATCAGCGGGTCAATGCGCTGCACCATCACTCGATGCTCAGGCAGGCAAGGAATGCCGTACGCATGTCGCGCTTGATCGTGATCAGCGAAACCTGCAGCTGTTCGGCGATTTGGGCGTAGGTCAGGCCGTCCAGCTGTGACAGCAGGAACACCTGACGTACCCGCGCCGGCATGTCGCGCAGCATGGCGTCGATGCGGTACAGGGTTTCAAGGATCAGCCAGCGCGTTTCCGGCGAAGGCACCTCGGGTTGCGGCAAATGGGCGATGGCCTCCAGGTAGGCCCGCTCGACATCCTGGCGGCGCCAGCGGTCGACCACCAGGCCCTTGGCTATATGAGTAAGCAAGGCCCGGGGTTCGTTGCCAAAGTAGGGGTTGCCTTGGCGGCTGAGCAGGCGCACGAACGTGTCGTGAGCCAGGTCGGCGGCATCGCAGGCATTGCCCAGTTTACGGCCCAGCCAACCCTGCAGCCAGCCATGGTGCTCGGTGTACAGCGTCTGGACCTGCAGGTTGAGGCTAGGTTCGGCGGGTGGCATGGCGGGCGCGAGGCTCCGGAAGCGTGAGCGCAATCAAGAATTGATCGCATTCTAATCGGCGGCCCAGGAAACTGGCAATGCGCAGGGGTTACAAGGCCTTTGCCAAAAACGTCGCCGTGCGGCTGTCGGTACATGCCGCCACCACCTGCGGCGTGCCACTGACCACCACCTTGCCCCCGGCATCACCAGCCCCCGGCCCGATATCGATCACCCAGTCGCTCTGCGCCACCACTCGCATGTCGTGTTCGACCACCACCACGCTATGCCCGCTTTCTACCAGGCGGTTCAGTTGTACCAGCAGCCGGTCGATGTCCTGCGGGTGCAATCCGTTGGTGGGCTCATCCAGCACATACAGGGTCGCCCCGCGGGCCATGCGCTGCAGTTCGGTCGCCAGCTTGATCCGCTGCGCTTCACCACCGGACAGCTCGGTGGCCGGTTGGCCCAGACGCAAGTAGCCCAGGCCGATATCCTGCAGCACCTGCAGGCAACGGCGGGCAGGCGGTTGCTCGGCAAAAACCTGCAGGGCCTGGTCGACGGTCAACTGCAGCACTTGCGCGATGTTCATGCCTTGCCAGCTCACCGCCAGGGTTTCGGGGTTGTAGCGGGCACCCTGGCAGGTCGGGCAGGGCGCGTACACGCTGGGCATGAACAGCAGCTCGACGCTGACGAAACCCTCTCCCTCGCAGTTGGCGCACCGGCCCTTGGCAACGTTGAAGGAAAAGCGCCCGGCGTCGAAGCCCTGTGCCTTGGCCTGCTCGGTAGCCGCGAAGCATTTGCGCACGTGGTCGAACAGGCCTGTGTAGGTGGCCAGGTTGGAGCGCGGCGTGCGGCCGATCGGCTTCTGGTCAACCTGCACCAGCCGCTTGATGCTGCCAAGCCCGGCGCTTACGTGGCCGCTGCTGGTCTGTTCAGGTTCGTCTTCCAGGCTCTGCGCTTCGGGCTCGCTACGTTGCTCGGCATGGCCCAGGTGTGCCCCCACCAGTTCCAGCAGGGCCTGGCTGACCAGGCTGGATTTGCCCGAGCCGGAAATACCGGTAACGGCGGTAAAGCAGCCCAACGGAAATGCGGCGCTCAGGTTATCGAGGTTATTGCGCGTGATGCCTTCAAGCTTCAGCCAGTCGCGGGCCTGGCGGGGGGCGCGTGTGGCCTGTACCGGGGCATCGAACAGGTAGGTGCGGGTGCATGACTGTTGCACCTCGGCCAGGCCGGCGGGCGGCCCGCTGTAGAGGATGGTGCCGCCGTGTTCGCCGGCAGCGGGCCCTACATCCACCAGCCAGTCGGCGCGGCGCATGGTGTCCAGGTCATGCTCCACCACGTACACCGAGTTGCCAGCCTATTTCAGGCGCTGCAGGGCTTCGAACAGCGCTTCACTGTCGGCCGGGTGCAAGCCGGCCGACGGCTCGTCGAGTACGTAAACCACCCCAAACAGCTGCGAATTCAGCTGGGTGGCCAGGCGCAGGCGTTGCAGTTCACCAGAAGACAAGGTCGGGGTGCTGCGCTCCAGGGCCAGGTAGCCGAGGCCGAGGTCAAGCAGCGTATCAATGCGTTCGAGCAGTTCTTTGGCGATGCGTTGGGCCGCCAGGCGTTTTTCCAGTGTCAGCTCGTCCTGCTGCTGGGTCAGGTAGTCGGCTGCCGCCACCTTGCGGAACACCTCAGCCAGCGCCTGCAACGACAGGTGCGACAGTTCGGCGATGTCCAGCCCGGCGAAGGTCACGGCCAGCGCTTCGCGCTTCAGGCGTTTGCCCTGGCACAGCGGGCAGGTGCTGGGGTGCATGTACTGGGCCACACGCTTGCGCATCTGCGCGCTCTGCGAGTGCATGAAGGTATGCAGCACGTAACGCCGGGCACCCATGAACGTGCCTTGATAGCTGGGCTCGAGTTTGCGCTTGAGCGCTTCGCGGGTCTGCGCCGGAGTCAGGCCGGCGTACACGGGGGCGGTGGGCGTCTCTTCGGTGAACAGGATCCAGTCGCGCTGCGCCTGAGGCAGGTCGCGCCAAGGGATATCGACGTCATAGCCCAGCGTGACCAGGATGTCGCGCAGGTTCTGCCCTTGCCAGGCCATTGGCCACGCCGCCACCGCACGCTCACGGATGGTCAGCGACGGGTCGGGGACCATGGTCGCTTCGGTCACCTCGTAGACACGGCCCAGGCCATGGCACTGCGGGCAAGCGCCCTGGGGCGTGTTCGGAGAAAAGTCTTCGGCGTACAGCATCGCTTGCCCGGGCGGGTAATGGCCAGCGCGGGAATAGAGCATGCGGATCGAACTGGACAAGGTGGTCACGCTACCCACCGAGGAACGTGCACTCGGCGTGCCGCGTTGCTGCTGCAGGGCCACCGCCGGCGGCAGGCCATCGATGGCATCGACATCCGGCACGCCAACCTGGTCGATCAGGCGCCGGGCATAGGGCGCGACCGATTCGAAATAACGCCGCTGGGCTTCGGCATACAGCGTGGAGAACGCCAACGAGGACTTGCCCGAGCCGGACACGCCGGTGAACACCACCAAGGCGTCGCGGGGGATATCGACATCGATGTTCTTCAGGTTGTGCTCGCGGGCGCCACGGACGCGGATGAAACCGCTTGGGGTGGTCGGGCTTGGAGGCATGAAGCAGTCCTTGTCTGAAGCTGAGCAGTGCGCTCAAGTTAACAGCAATTGCAGCGCCCTTGCGTGGGCAGCAGTCAAGGAATCTACCTGATAGAGCCGGTGGGGTGGCAGGGCGCCGGCTGTCTTCGCCTTACCTGACGTTCGTCTCAAGGCTTTTATTGCAGCCCCTAGCGGGTGCCCAGCACATCGCGGATGTTGTCCACCACATTGTTGTCCTTGATCACGTCACTCAACCAGCCTTCCAACGGCATGTTGCCCCACTTGATCGCACGTTCGATCAGGTAGGGTACCGGGCTTTGCGGTTCGCTCTGTTTGAAGTACTGGGCGATGCCCGCAAGCATGGTGAATGCCTCGTCGCGGGTCAGCGGGGTGGTGCGCAGGGCTGCTGGCGCGGTCGTCGGGGGCGTGGCATTCATCGGCTCACCTGCTTCGTGGAGGTTGGCAGCCATGGCCTGTGGCTGTGCTTCTTCCGGGATGGCGGGGTGTAGCTCTACGCCGCGGTCCTTGAGCAGTTTTTCCGCCAGCTGGCTGGCACGCGAAAGCATGTCGGCAAGGCTGGCAAAGCTGGGCGCCTCGTGGCCGAACAGGCGGTCGGCGCTGGCCTGCAGGCGTTTGCATGCATTCAGGCTGGTAGCGATCTGCTGCGCCTTGGCGCGCAGGTAATCGGTGTCGGTAAGCGCTACCGAGCGCTGGAAGATCTCGGCGTTGATCTTGCCTTCGTTCAGTGCTGTCTGCATCGCCTTGGGGTTTTGCAAGGCGAGGTTCTCTACATGGCGTGATTCGTCATAGCGCAACACGCCAAAATTCTGCCCCTGGATAATGGGCAAGCCACCGGCAATGTCGGTGAGCGTGGTCTTCAGCCAGGACAGTCGCGCCGCGCGCTCGTCCAGGCCGTCTTCGAGGGTGGGGTACAGTGTTTCCCAGAACGCAACCAGGAGCTGTTCGGTCAGCTCGAGGCCAAAGGTGATGCCTTCGAAGTGTTCACGCTGGGCCAGCCCCTCGCAGAGCCAGGCCACCAGCATCAGGTCTTTGCTTTGCTGCGCAAGCCCTTGAGCCGACAGGTTGATCACCTGCTCCCAGTCGGCAGTCTTCAAGTCGGTTTGCCAGTCGCCCTGGGTCAGGTAGTCAGGGTCCGCCCGGCGTGCCTCCTTGATCTGATCGAACAAGGCAGAGAAGCTCAAGTCTTCGCCACTGCCACCCTCGATAGGGGCGACCAGTGTGGCCAGCGAGAGGTCATTGAGAATTTCAGGCATAGAACACTCTGGACATGGCTAGTGAACAGCGCGCCGGAAAACCCGGCGCGCTGCGGAACACAGGCCGCCGAAGCGGCCCATGGTTCGGTACGTGCTTAGGCAAACACTTTGTTCGCGGTGCGGTCCCAGCCACCTACGATGTTGCCGCCGGCCTGGCCGTCGGTGCGGTTCTGCTGGGTGTAGGTGGTCTTGATGCGGGCGAAGTTGAAGCTGATTTCTTCAACCGGCAGGTCGCTGACCGCCTTGTCTTCACCATTCTGGTTGCCACCGGCGACAAACTTGACCGAAGAGACCACCACTTCTTCCATGTCGATGGTCAGGTAGGTGACCTTGTCACCACCGGCGCGGTTCACGTTCAGCTTCAGTTTGGCGATGTGCTTGCCGGTGCAGCAGTGTTCGAACAGTTTGGCCGATGCCTTGTCGACTGCCTTGCGGATCTTGAAGTCGCTCAGGGCAACGCGCTCGGAGGACGCACCGCCCGAGGAGCTGGCGGTTGCCGACGTAGCCTGGGTGGCGCCGTACTCGTAGCCCAGCACTTCGATCCAGTCCTTGTGTTTTTCATCCAGTACTTCGCCTGGGATGCCGTCGATTTGGATATACGCGTCAAATGCCATTGTGAAACTCTCCATTAACAACATGTAAAGGGTTGCTCATGCGCCCCTTGGTTTTGACCTCGCCGGGCGCGCCGGCAGAGGTAGCTTGCCGCCGCCCGGGCCTCATCCTGTGAGGCCCCGGCGACCGGTTTTTGCGGCGCGGCTCAGTTAAGCCCACGCACTTCGATTTCCACCCGGCGGTTGGGCTCCAGGCACTTGATCAACTGCGTTCGCGGTTGTTGCATGTCGCAGTTGACCAATGGCTTGCGGCTGCCTTCACCCTGCGCGACCACCAGTTCGGCAGGGACGCCCTTGCCAACCAGATAGGTGCGGATGGTTTGCGCCCGTTGTTTCGAAACCTGCAGGTTGCCCTGGCTGTCACCCAGTTGGTCGGCGTGCCCCGAGATGATGATCTTGCCGATATTCGGGGTGTTCAGCAGCTTGCTGGCAATGGCGCTCAGCTGATGCTGGCCTTCGTTTTTCAGGCTCTGGAAATCGGCGCGGCCGAAGGCGAACAGGGTGTCGGATTCCAGCGTGATGGTCTCGATCGCACGCAGTGATTGGGCCCGCAGGCTGTCGATGTAGTTGCGCGAACTGGACATCAGGAAGGCGTTGTCGAGGATGCGCGGTACATCTGGCTCACGGATCTGGTCGCTGTAGAACGTGATCTGGCGGCTGGCGTACAGGTAGTCCTGGTTGCCACCGGCCTCGCTGCCAGCGGCGGCCATGCTTTTGCCGGTATGGCGGGCGATGGCCGGGTACCAGTAGTCCGGCAGGTGCGCCTTGAGAAACGCCGGGTCGGCATGCTCGCGCTGGCCCGGAGAAAGCATCACGTAAGTGTCCAGCGCCGCCTTTCCGAAATTGGCGATCGACTGGGCGCGGTTGTCATGGGGCAGCGCCTCGGCCTCTACGCTGTCAATGCCGCTCACTGGCTGCAGCTCACGGGTGTTGCGCTGGTAGACCTTGAGCGTGGTCAGCAGGTACAGGGTACGGGTCAGATTATCGGCCGTGGGCTTTAGCATCACATTCTGCAACGTGGCGAAGTAGCGGTCGCGCAGCAGCGGCTCGACCTCATGGCCCTGGTACAGGCCCAGGCGCATGCCGAGGGGCACGCCCTTAGCGTGGTGTTGCTCATGGTAGTGAGCAGCCCAGAAGCGCAAGCGGTCGAGGCTTCGCCAGGCGGTGTACTGGCCGCTGGCCGCCTGGTCGTCGGCCTTGGCCTGGGCCAGTTCATCGGCAATGCTGGCCAGGGTGGCGCGGTTGTTCAGGTACGACCAGCCCCACAGGCTGCACAGCACCAGTGCCGCCAGGCCGGCAGCGCCCACCCACCCGGCCTTGCGCCGGCGTTCACGGTGGTTGCTGGTGTACAGCGCCACCAAATGCTGGTCGGGAATGATCACTTTGCGGAACAGGCTGTTGATGAACAGCGGCGCCGGCTGGCTGCCGGCAGTGCCCGTTCCTTCTGCGTGTTCGAGCGCGAAGCGTTCGGCCACATGCTGGCCGTGGCAGCCCCACTGAGCCTCGTCGGCCTGCAGCGCCGCGGTGAAATAGAAACCGCGCAGCATTTCGGCATTCTGGTAAGGGTTGGCACGCAGCAGGCTGTCGACGAACTGATGCAGGCGCGGCTTGAGCGCGGCCAGCTCCAGCGGGAAGCGGTAGGCAGCGTCGTTCCGCCGGGTGACTTGTATGTCCTGCTGCACCAGCTGCTGGCTCGCCATCTGCCCCCAGTAACGCGTCAGCTCGTCCATCGCATTGCTGAAGCGTTGGCCCCAGTCGGCTTGCTCGTACCCCTTGTGAGAGAAGGTTTTACCCATCACTTCACCACGCGCGGCGTCGTCCAGCTGGCGATAGAACGCAGTGAAACCAGGGATCAGGTCGCACTTGGTGAAAACCAGGTAGATTGGCAGGCGCACTTCAAGCAGCGCGCAGCTTTCCTGAATGCGTTCGCGCAGGCGCTTGGCCACGCGCTCCTGGTCTTCGACCGAGCCATGCAGAATATCGGCGATGCTGACGCTGACGATCAAGCCGTTAAGGGGACGGCGCTGGCGGTGCTGGCGCAGCAGTTGCAAAAAGCCGCGCCACTTGCCGGCTTCCTCGGGGCTGTTCATGTAACGCCCGGCAGTGTCCAGCAGTACCGCTTCAGAGCTGAAGAACCAGTCGCAGTTGCGCGTGCCGCCCAGGCCCGCGACCCGCACGCCTTCGCGCTCGGCATAGGGGAAGTTCAGGCCCGACTGCAGTATCATCGTGCTCTTGCCGGCGGCAGGCTGGCCAATGACCAGGTACCAGGGCAGGGCATACAGGGCATCCTTGTTCGAAGTACCGCGCGGCTTGTTGCTGTGCAGGCGCTCGATGCCCTGCAGCAGGCGCTCGCGCAACAGGCTGACTTCTTCCCGGTCGGCCGGGGCTGCACTGAGTACGGCCTGGTCGGCGTCGTCGCGCAGCAGGCCTTCAAGGTTGTGGTGCTGACCCACGCCGCGGTACAGCAGCAGTACATAGCCCGCCGACAGCAGCAGAAACACGCCGATCCCGGCCAGCAGGCTGTGCAGCGAGGCGAAGCCGAAGGCTCGGCCGATGGCCCAGACCAGGAAGATCGCCAGGAAGAATGCCACGCCCAGCAGGTAGGGTTGGTAGCGCAGGCAGTAGTACTTGAGCTTGTTCATACAGGTGTCGCATCCAGTGCATCGACGAACTGGTCGATGACATGTTCAAGGGGGCGGTCGTAATCGTGCAGCCGTGGCACCGTTGTCAGCGGGCTGAGCAACTCCAGGTGCTGGCGCGGGTCGGCACAGCCACTGAGCAGGCGGTAGGCACAGCTGGCGTGGCGCGCCGGGAAGCAGTACAGCTGCGGGTGCATGAAATCGTCGGCCAACAGGCTCACTGCCGGCAGCGCTCGGTGTTCGCTCATGCGGGCCAGCCAGGTCAGCCACAGGTCGGCAGTGGGGTTTTTAAGGCCGCGTTCGGCCGGCAACGGCAATTCGATGCCGCCTGCAAAGTCGCCCAGCAGCGAGGCACGGCCGAGCTGCAGGTGGGCGAGGGCAGTGGCACTGTCGAAACCTGGCCAGGACCCATGAAGGGCACGGGCCACATCCGTGAAGCTGAAATCATGCAGGAACTTGGCGTGCACCCGGCGGAACAGGTCCAGGTCCTGGCCCTGCAGCGGGCGCAAGGCCTTGATCCGTTCGAACAGGCGGGCGCAGTCGGCGCCTTGCACGGCCTGGTGCAGCATCGGCTTGATCTGCGCGCTGAACAGCTCGCCAAGCGTGAACGGGTTGACCAGCCCAGTACTGTCATCGCCCTTGAGCAGCTGGAAGATGAAGAACGGGTAGCGCCGCTGGCTGGCATCGCGCGAGCTGAGCAGGCCACCCAGTAGCCAGTTGCCGTTGCGTGCGCGGTAGGTGAAAAAACACATCGGCAGCGCGTCGAACAACGCCTGCCAGTCATCGCGGTAGCGCATGGCTGCCAGCGATGACTGCAACCAGGCGTCGAACTCGCAGACTTCTTCCGCCGCCCCATGCAGGCTGACGAAATCTGCGCTCGACGGCAGCTTGCCGAAGCAACCAATCATTGCGCGCCCCTGCTGTTGAGGGCGCTCAGGGCCTTGACGTCACCCAGATCGGTCAGCTTGACCCCGCCGAAGTTGCGCACGACAAGGCTTACGCGGCCGCTGGCGGTGTTCCAGCTGAAGCGTTGCTGAATGCCGTCCAGGTCGTCGACCCGAGCGCTCTCGTTCATGCGCAGCAGGCCCCACCGCCCTGGGAAGTCGAACACGGTGACCCGTGTGCCGCTCAGGGTGACGACGTCCAGGCGCGCGCCCGGCGCGGTGCTGGTGCCCGGCCAGGCGAAGCGGTTCCAGCTGCTGCGGCCGTTGCGGTAGTGCTGCTCCTGGCCATCGAGGGTGAAGACGATGTCGGTGAAGTTGGCTGAAGGCTCCAGCATGATTTCGAAGCCGTTGTCACGGTCTGACAGGCTGGCGATCACCTGGCCCACGGAGCTGGCCTTGTCGATGCTGTTGAGCATGCCAGGGTTGACCAGCGCCGGCCCCTTGCCATCGCCTACACCCAGACCTTCACCACCGGCCAAGTTGCCGATTTCGTTGCGTTTGAAGGCCGGCAGCAGGCCGCTGTCGGGATCTACGAAGCGTTGCAGGTCTTTCACCGAAGCCTCGTTGCGGCTGCTGCCGGCAATCGGGTAACGGTGTGCCATGACCTGCTCCCAGGGCTTGGCGATCTGCTGCGCCCAGGCCTTGGCGATCTGCTCGCCGGCCGGGTCGCGCAGGGTCGCCCAGGCATACTGGATGGGCAGGCTGAACAGCCCCTGCAGCGAGCGCGACAGGCCATCCTGGCTGGTGTCGACGCTGCTTTCCACGTAGTTGCGCACGGTGGTGATCTCGCTCGGCTGGCCTTCCAGGGTCTCGCTGATCAACTGTTTGCTGCTCTTGCCCACATCCTGCGAGCGCTGGATGTTGTTCATGCGCACCTTGAGTTTGCGCAAGGCGGCCAGGTAGCGGTCCATGATGGTGCTGTCGGCGCCTTCGGCGTTGTTTTCGGCGAACACCCGCGCCACCGGCTCGAAGCGCTTGGCCAGGCTGCCGTCGTCCACCGCCGGCAGGGCCGGGGCGACGTTGGCAGGCAGGGTGTCGTTGGCGTCGAACAGACCGGTGACCTTGCTCCAGAAACCGTCATCGCGGCTGGTGCCTGGGGCCGGGATGGCCTGCTTGACCGGCAGGTCCCACTGGGTATTGTCGTTGACCGCCTGCAGCAGGTTCTTCACTGGCGAGTTCTGCACGTCGCTCAACAGCCCCAGCTCCCGGGTCGCCGAGGCCAGGTCGGCGAAGTGGCGTACGCCAACGCTGCTGACCATCTTGTACCAGGCCTGGGTGTAGTCGCGCTTGTAGCGGGTCATGAACTCGCGCACGAAGTTGGCCTTCTGCACGAGGGCATCGCCGCCTTCGCCGTCCAGCACCCAGTCCGACTCGTTGCGCAGGTTGCCCGACACCAGCTTGATCAGCTCGGGCTTGACGAAGGTGTCCCAGCCCTGGCGGGTGTAGATCGCCGGCACACCAGCGGTTCCGTACAGCAGCGCGCGGCCTGGTTGCGGGACCAGGTCGTTGAGGCTCAGCGCCGGGAACTGCCGGCTCGACTCGAGCTGCAGGCGCAGGTATTCGCGATCGACCAGCGAGCTGGAGATCATGAACGACTTGAGGTTCTGCCGGGTTTCGTTGATCAGCTGTTCGTTGCGCGGCAACGACGGCGCCTGGCCCTGCTCCAGCAACTGCACGTACAGCGGGGCATTTTCTGCGATCACGCCAGCGTCGGCCGGGGTGCCTTCGCCTGCGGCGCTGGCCCAGGCCTGGGGCAGGCTGGCAGCGACGAAGGCCGGGTCTGGATGGGCCTGGGGCTCGGTCAGCAACAGGTACAGCTTGAGGGTGTTGTAGGCCTCGATGATCGAGGCCACCTGCTGCTCGTCCAGGCGCCCGAGCATTTCTTCGGACAGTGACAGCCCACCGGTGGCGGCGGACAGCTCGGCGCCATCGCTGGCAGTGGCCAGGTTGACCTTGGCGGCATAGGCGCCAGCGCGGGTGTTGCCCAGCGCGGCCTTGGCCCTGGCCGCAATGGCAGGGGCCAGCGGCTTGCCATTGCGCTTCTTCGGCTGCGGGGCCGGGGTGAATTCCAGCTCCTGGTTGATACCGTTGGCGAAGGTATTGAACGCCCGCATCTGCACTTGCAGGCTGCGTGCGATCGGTTCCAGCGCCTGGCTGCGCAGCTGCGCCAGGTAGGCGCTGCGGGTCACCTGGTGAATCGCCTCGCCCTGGTACAGGCCGCCACCCAACTGCAAGGGCACTCCCTGCAGGCGATGGGCCTCGACGTTGGCCATCTGCTCACGCAGCACTTCCAGGCCCTTGCCTGCGGCCAACTGCTGCTCGCGGTCTGCTGCCTGTTCGATGTGCGCCAGCTGCCCGCGCAGGCTGTCCAGCCACTGGCGGTTATTGGCGAACGACAGCGCTTGCCAACCGATGAACAGCAACCCGGTGGCGGCGGCCAGGCCCAGTAGCAGCGGGCTGAACGCAGCCTGGCGGCCCAGGCGCGACTGGTAAAGGATCAGGTCGCGGTCGGGGAAGATCACCTGGCGGAAAGTGTCGGTGATGAAGTAGCTGCGGTTGCCCAGGGCCTTGCCGACGTGCCCGGCCTGTTCATCGTAGGCGGCCTGCAGGGCGAATTCGTCGGCGATGACGTCTTCATAGACCTGCCCCAGTTGCTGCCCGTTCTGCAGTGCACTGGTGAAGTACAGGCCACGTAGCAGCGGGGCACCGCCGCGATGGCCGCGGGTAAAGTGTTCGAGGAATTGCTCGAGCACACCGCTGAGGGCGGCGAAGTACTGCGGGAAATTCAGCAGGGTGCTGTCGGCTTCGGCACCGAGGGCGATCATCTGCGCGTCGACGTGCTGGCGAATATGAGCTTGCAGCTTCCTCAGGCGCGTCTGCAGCACGGCGTGCAGGCCGTTGGTGCGGATTTCCGAAAGGCCAAAGGTCATGCCCAGCGGCTGCTGGCGTTCGTGCAGGTCGAGGCCGTCGAAAGCCTGGCTGAAGCCCGGCAACTGGTCGGTCTTGCTCAGCATCAGGTAAACCGGCGGGTTGGCATCGAGGCATTCGGCGTATTCTTCCACCCGGGCCACCAGCTGGGCAGCCAGGGCATTGCGCTCATCGCTGTTGGCCGCCAGCAGTTCGGGCAGGCTGACCACCAGGACCAGGCCATTGATCGCCGCTTTGCCGCGCTGCTTACGCAGCATGCGCAGAAAGGCCGAGAACTCGCTGGCCGATTGGTCGTCGCGCAGGTAGCGCCCGGCGGTGTCGATCATCACGGCGTCGGGGCTGAAGTACCAGTCGCAGTGCTGGGTGCCGCTTTCACTGTCGTTGGCCGTAGCGATGCTGGCCGACAGGCCGGAATGGGTCAACAGCGAGGTCTTGCCGGCCGCCGACATGCCGACCACCAGGTACCAGGGCAGGTCGGACAGGGCCGCCTTGCCGCCGCCACCGGCGGAGCGGTCGGTGCGCAGCATGGTGATGGCGTGCTTCAGGCGCTCACGCAGCACCTGCTGGTCACGGAACTCGCCAGTGGCATTCCACGAGCGGTCGACCTCGATCTGCAGCAGGTTCTCCAGGTTGTGTTCGGCGCGAATACGCTGGTATTGGCGCAGCACGATTACCAGCAGGAAGCAGGCACTGATGATTGCCAGCGCTTCAGGCACGTGATGACGCAGCCACGGCACCAGCGGCGCGGCCAGCCAGCAAATCAACAGGCTAGCCAGCCACAGCAATGGCAGCAGCAACCAGAAACTTTTCAACAGACGCAGTAATGTTTTCATGTCTTCCTGACTCGGCTACCTGGTATGTGCTCAGGCACTGAACAGCTGGCGGATTTGTTCGGACAGGGCGGCGACGTCCTTGCCAAGCAACCAGTCCAGCGTCAGGTACACGGCGACGCAGACCAACGCGATAAGCGCCAGATACACCCACAGCGGTACTTCATGGCGCAGCATCTGCGACACCTGGTCGGGCAGTGCCCAGTCCGGTGACAGGGCTTTGGGCGCCTTGCGGTAGCGGGCGATATCCTGGCCCAGTGTATTGGCCAGGTAACGCAGCTGGTCCTTTTGGCCGAGGCTGAACTTGCCCTCGAAGCCCAGTGCCAGGCACAGGTGGTAAACCTCGAGCACGTCGATGTTCTGCTTGACGTCGGCGCGCAGCGCATCGACCTTCTCGAAGAAGCCTTCGCCGGCCAGGTGCACGCCGAAATAGCGGAACTGCAACGGCTGCAGCTCAAAGTGCCGACGCAGCGCATTGTCGTCCGAGCGCAGGACGCTTTCGTCGAGGAAGGCGCACAACGCGTATTGGGTGTCCTTGACCTGCTCGACGCTGTAGTTGGCGGCACGGGCATCACGTTCCAGGTTGGCGAAGAAGCGTTCGACGCTACCTTCGAAGGCCTGCACCGAGGTGACCTGGCGGCCGCGACGTACGATCAACGCCATGCTGATGAAGTCCTGGACCAGGTCCTTGAGCGTCGGTTTGTCGCTGGCGGCCGGGACGGCGCCCTGTTGCAGTACGGCTTCGGTCATTTGAGCACCGCCATCAGTTCAAGCTTGAGGTTGGTAAAGGCGCTGGGCGCATAGAAGCAGATGGCCTGGGCGCTGATCATTCGCTCATACACAGTGCCGTGTGGCTCGATGGCGAAGTACTGGTTGTCCAGGCGCACCGGAATCGCGTTCGGCAGCCGCGCGGCATGATTGAGGGTGACACCCGGCATGGCGCTGTTGACCACCACTTCAATGTCTTCCGGCGAACCGACCTTGAAGGCACGGGGCACCAGCTCCAGCAGGCTGGCGCCGGGCATGTCGGCGTGCACGGCGATATAGAAGTCGGCTTCGGCCAGGCGCGGGTCGTGCAGTTGGCCTTGCCAGTGCGATGGCTTGGTCTGGGTCAGGTTGATGACAATGCACTGGTTGGGCACGACGTTGTCGAGCATCACCCGGATCATTTCGTCGAGCTTGACCAGCGACGCGGCCGGGTCGTGGTGGTCGTACTCGGGGATGTCGCTGAGCTGGGTGTCCAGGGTGAAGGTCAGCAGGCCGCCGGCAAGGTCGGCCAGGAACAGGTACAGGCGCTCTGGGTGCAGGCGCGGGTGGGCCAGTAGATGAGCCAGCTGCGGGTGGGCACGGTTGACCGTGTTCAGCAGCCAGAACAGGGTTACATCGCTGGAGCCGAACTCGGCGATCTGGTCGGCGCGCTCGCGGCGCCGGCCGGAAAGCGCCTTGCTCTTGGCCTGCAGGGCGCCGAGCAGGCGTTTGCCGATGCCGGCAATGGTCTCGTGGCTGCCCAGGTGCAAGGTGGGGTGGACGAAATGCGGGTCAAGGTTGAAACCGCCCATGCTGTTGCGTGTCAGCTTGGCCAGAGGGCAGTGGCTGTAACCGTCGAGGCTGTCACCGTCGACCAGCAGTACGACGTTCAGGCGCAAGCTGGTGATTTCGTTCTCCAGCTCGCCTTCATTAAGGTCGGGCAGGGTGTCGAACTGCTTGCGGAAACGCCGTGCGGCCTTGTGTTCGTGGCCATCCTCGACGTAGTTGAGGCCGAATGGCTCGGGCAGCTTGAGCGCAGCATAGACCTTCAGGTCGTTGGCCTTGAGCAGGTCCTTGAGGTCGCGCGCGGCCGGCAGCGGATCGTGCTGCGGCGCGTCGTAGAGGCTGCCATCGGGGAACACCAGCTTCAGGCGCTTGAGCTGCAGTGAACCATTGGCCAGGGCGTCCTCGTCCACCTGCAACGCCTGAACCCCCCAATGGAAAGGGGTGCTGCGCAGGGTCGCCTCAGCCAACTGGTGCTGATGGAATTCGTCCTGATACTGGAAGTGCTGGGGCAGCAGGAACATGCCTTCCGACCACATCACCCGGCTCTGCTTGCTCATTTGACGCTATCCACTAAAGAGTTGAAGGTTGAATCCATGGCGTTGCTGGCCGACTGGCTGGCGGCGTCGGTGGCTTTGTCGATGGCCGCGTCCTGCACCTTGTCGGTGAGGGTCGCGTCGGCATCCTTGGCCTTCTGCGCAGCGGCAAGCTGGTCGGCGGTCGGCGGTTTGTTCAGTACGTCCACGCCCCGCATGGCGCTGATTTCGGTGTTGTCCACCAGCACCCGCAGGCCGTCGGAGGAGAACCAGATACCGTCCTTGCGCAGCGAGTTGGCGTCGAAGGCGACTTTCCAGCGCGCGTCCTGCTCATCGCGGAAGAACGCCGCCACGCCGACGTAGCGCGCGTTCTTGGCCAGCGGCCACTGGTCGATCTGGCCAATGCCGGGCAGCAGGGTGATCTCGCGGGTTTCCACCAGGGTGTTGCCCAAGGCTTTTTGCGGGGCGTCCCACAGGGTCTCGGCATCGGTAGCCGCGAAGCGCTCGAGGTCGGTCAGCTGATACACGCGCATCACCACCGACAGCGGCTTGCCCTCGGCGTCGGGGTTGAGCTGGTTGCCGCCGTCGGAGGTCAGGATGACCTTTTCGCTGTCGGCCAGCATGTCGGCCGCCCAGCTGTCTTCCATGCGCTTGCCGATACGGTCGGTGACCCCGCAGCCGGCCAGCGCTACCAGCAAGGCGGCTGCGGTCAGGCGTTTGAGGACGATGTGCTTGTGTTGCATGACGGCAAAACCTCCGGGTACTGGTCAGGCCAGGCGATAGGCGAAATCGCCATCGCTGCCCAGCTCGATCGCAAGGTGCTGGATCGGCGCGTCCTGGGCCATGCGCTCGAGCACGCGCTGGGCGAGTTCGGGCATCAGGGTCTGGGACAGGATGTTGTCGATGTTGCGTGCGCCGCTGTCGACCTCGGTGCAGCGCGCGGCGATGGCCTTGACCAGCGCCTGGTCATAGCTGAGCTCGGCCTGGTGGTTGCGGGCGAAGCGCTTGGCGATGCGTTCGAGCTTGAGGGCGACGATGCGCTCGAGGATCTGGTCCTGCACCGGGTAGAACGGCACGATGCTCAGGCGACCGAGGAAGGCCGGCTTGAACACATGGTTGAGCTGGTCGCGCAGGTCCTCGACGATCGCCTCGGGCGTCGGCAGCTCGGTGGCGTTCAGGCAGGTCTGCATGATGCGCTCGGTGCCGGTGTTGGAGGTGAGGATGATCACCGTGTTGCGGAAATTGATTTCGCGGCCCTCGCCATCGTCCAGCACGCCCTTGTCGAACACCTGGAAGAACAGTTCGAGCACGTCGGGGTGGGCTTTTTCCACCTCGTCGAGCAGCACCACACTGTACGGCTTGCGGCGCACCGCTTCGGTCAGCACGCCGCCTTCGCCGTAGCCGACGTAGCCGGGTGGCGAGCCCTTGAGGCTCGACACGGTGTGGGCCTCCTGGTACTCGGACATGTTGATGGTGATCAGGTTGCGCTCGCCGCCGTACAAGGTGTCAGCCAGGGCCAGGGCGGTTTCGGTCTTGCCGACGCCGCTGGGGCCGAGCAGCAGGAACACGCCAATCGGTTTGTTCGGGTCTTCCATGCGCGCTCGGGAAATCTTGATGCGCTTGCCGATTTCATGCAGGGCGTGGTCCTGGCCCAGCACGCGCTCACCAAGCAGGGCCGGCAGGCGCTGCACGGTATCGATTTCGTCACGCAGCATCTTGCCCAGCGGGATGCCGGTCCAGCCACTGATGACCTGGGCGATGGCGCCGCTGTCGACCAGCGCGTGGACCAGTGGCTGGTCGCCTTGCACGCGCGCCAGCTCGGCACGCAGGGTATTGAGCTGCTGGGCGTCGGCATCGTTGGCGGCGTCCAGCGCCTTGAGCTGTTCGACCAGTTCCAGCTCCTGCTGCCACTGGGCATTGAGCTGCTGTTCCTGCTGCTGCTCGGCCTGCAGGGCAGCCTGCAGCGATTCCAGGCGGCGGGCATGGTCGTGCCCCTTGCCGGCTTCGTGGCCGAGCACGTCGATTTCTGCCTGCAGGTTGTCGATCTGCCGGCGGCAGTCTTCCAGTGCGCTGGGCAGCGAAGATTGCGCCAGAGCAATGCGCGCGCAGGCCGTGTCGAGCACGCTGACCGCCTTGTCGGGCAGCTGGCGGCCGGTGATGTAGCGGTTGGACAGGCGTACCGCCTGAAACAGCGCTTCGTCCATAACCGCCACCTTGTGGTGCTCGCGCATCTTGCCGAGCAGGCCGCGCAGCATGTGAATGGCCTTGTCTTCGTCGGGCTCTTCCACTTTGACCACCTGGAAGCGGCGGGCGAGGGCGGCGTCCTTCTCGAAGTACTTCTTGTATTCGGCCCAGGTAGTGGCAGCGATGGTGCGCAACTCGCCACGGGCCAGGGCCGGCTTGAGCAGGTTGGCGGCATCGTTCTGCCCAGCCTGGCCGCCGGAGCCGATCAGGGTGTGGGCTTCGTCGATGAACAGGATGATCGGGTGCAGGCTGCGCTTGACCTCTTCGATCACAGCCTTGAGGCGGTTCTCGAACTCGCCCTTGACCCCGGCGCCGGCCTGTAACAGGCCCAGGTCGAGGGTGTGCAGGGCAACGTCCTTGAGCACCGCCGGCACGTCACCCTGGGCGATGCGCAGCGCCAGGCCTTCGACCACGGCGGTTTTGCCGACCCCGGCTTCGCCCGTGAGGATCGGGTTGTTCTGCCGGCGGCGGGTGAGGATGTCGACCATCTGCCGTACTTCGAACTCACGGCCCAGCACCGGGTCGATGCGGCCTTCGCGGGCGCTTTGGGTAAGGTTGACCGTGTACTGGTCCAGCGCCGGGGTCTTGCCGCTGGCCTTGCTCGACGTGCTCACTGGCGCCGCTGGGCTGGCCAGCGGGCTGGCCTGCCTGGACTCGGCGCTACCCTCCACCAGCGCGGCAAGGTTCAGGCGCAGGTCATCGGCGTTGATTTTTTCCAGCTCCGGTGCCGAGGCGATCACCACGCGACGCAGTTCAGCATCGTCAAGCAGAGCCTGCAGCAGGTGAGCGCTGCGCACCTGGCCTACGCCGTATTCGATCGAGGCCAGCAACCAGGCTTGCTCGATCATGCGGGTAATGTGCGGCGACAGCGCCGGGGTGCGGGTATTACCTTTCTTGAAGGTGCCCAGGGCGGTGACCAGCTGCGCTTGCAGGCGTTCGGCGACGACCTGGTAGTGGCGCAGGATCGGCGCCAGGTCGCTGTCGTTGTTGTCGAGCAACTGCAGCAGCAGGTGCTCCACTTCCACCTCGTAATGGTGCTCCGACAGGCACAGGGCCGCCGCGCTTTCGGTGGCCGTGCGGCTGGTTTCGTTGAGCTTGGCGAACAGAGACTTCAGGTTCACAAGGCGACCCCATCGTAAGGAATGTGGAAGACGGCGCAACGCGAAGGCTCCGCGTCACGACCAGGGCGTTTGAGCCAACCCAGCCAGCCCAGGGCGACATTGCCGCTGCGGCCCAGTTGGGCGCGTGGTACCGCCTCGCGCTTGAGGCGCGGGGCAATTTCGAAATCCAGTTCGGCACCTATATAGAAGCGCACCAACTCGACCAGCTTGCGGTAGCAGGCGGTGCCCGGCTGGAAGCGCTGGTAGTCGGCCAGGCTGAGCGGGCCCAGCTCGATGCGGATGCACGACTGGTAGTCCCAGACCCGGTTGCCGGCGACGGCGCTGTGGCCGAGCTGGGCATTGCGGCGGCCGAGCTGGGTGCATTGTTCGGGCTGCAGGTGCAGCCAGCGCCCGGCGAACGGCTGTACCTTGATCGGCAGCGAGAAGTAGAAGCCGAGCATGCGTTCAAGGTTCAGCGCATTGCGCGGCTTCTGGCTGAGCAGGCCGGCAAAATAGCTGAACAGCTCACGACGCAATGCTGACGGTTGCTCTTCGAACTTCAGCTTCTGGGCGCGCGGCCCGAGGCCAACCAGGTTGAGCAGGTAGCCATCGAAGCCCGAGGTGCCATTGCGCTCGTGCTCGATGTGGAATTTGTATTTTTGCCAGGCCTCGTAGAACAACGTGGTCATGCGGTGCGAGAAGATGTCGAGAAACGCATGGGCGGCATCGTCGCGATACTGCACGTGGCGCTCGAGCAGCAGCTCGGTGTACGGGCGTGGCAGCACGCCCGACGGCCCGACCAGGCCCATGAAGGTGACCTGCACTTCCGACAGCGGCAAGCCGGCCGGCGACACCTTGCCTTCGCGCTCGAAGTGCAGGTCGCTGACCTCGCTGGCCGGGAACGCCAGCGACAGCTGGGTACGAAAACGCAGCGGGTCTTCGTGCGGCCGGGTTGCCAGGTCCATGCGCCCGGTGCGGCTGTAGTGCAGGCGGAGCAGGCGCACCAATTGAAAGAATTCGAATCGGTGCGGCTCGGCTCGGGCCTGATCGATCAGACCAGGGGCTGATCGCCGGTGCGTGCTGGCCATTGTACGACTCTCTTTTCTCGTTGTTGGGTGCGCAGGGTCAGTTGGGTGAAACTGTTCATCGAGCAGTACTGGCCGAAGAAGTGGTCCAGCACCCTGCCGAACAGAAACACGCCGCTGCCGATGAACTGGCTTTCGTCCAGGGTCAGGGTGATGCCGACGCCGCGCACGAAATTTGGCCGCGGGTGGCCAATGCGCGCGACCACCGGTTCGCTGCTGATCGCCTTGATGCCGTTGATCTGTTTGCGAATGGCGGAGACATTGCGGTAGTTGTACAGCGACAACAGCTCCAGCAGCACTTCCCGGCCCTGGCTGACCAGGGACAGATGGTTCAGCGACAGGTGGGCGATCAACCGCCAGATCAGGCCCTTGCCCAAGGGCACACGCACCGTGGCGGTGGGCTTGCGCAGGCAGCGGATATCCTTGATCACCGAGTTGGCGGGAATGGTGAAATCGCCCCGTTCGCCACCGAACGGCAGCATCAGCGGCACGTCGCGGTTGCTGCAGGTAAGGCCGATACTGAGGGTGTCGCTGCTGGCGTCGATCAGTTCCAGATCGCGGTCGACCACGCGGATGCTCATGGCAGTGGCGTCACCCTGGTTTCGCCGGCGCGCAACCCAGAAGCTGCTGTGTGGGTCTTGCTCGCCCCGGGGTTCGAAAAACGGCTGGCAGGTGGCGACCTGGTCGATACCGCCGAGTTTGCGCACCCGCCGTACCCGGTCGATCGATACCACTTCTGCAGCGTTGTGCAGCCGTGTGTCAGGGGTGACCTGGTATTCGTGCTGGGTGTGGGTCAGCTTGATTGGCTCGGCCTGCTGGCGGAACAGGTTGATGATCGGCGTGCAGTTGAGCTTGAAGTTGTTGCGCCCGATGTTCTGGGTCAGCCGCGCCAGGCGCTCGCTGAGGTCGTAGTCGGAGAAATAGAAGTTGACCTCTACCTGCTCGATGGCCTTGCCCTGCAGGATGCGGGCAAATCCACTGAGGTCGAAGAACATGAACTTGTCAGGGAAGGTGAAATACTCGTGCAGCAGGCGGTAGCCCAGGAATGAGCGTTCGGAGTAATCCACCAGGCCTTCGTCACGGGCATAGCCCACGGTTTTCAGGGCATCGGCCGGCAGCGCCACCTCGCGGCTGCGACCCTGGTCGTCGAAGCTCAGCGTGGCCTTGGCGAGGTTGTTGAACAGCAGTTCGTACAGCTGCAGCATCAGGGTCGCTTCGCCGTCGAGGAAGAACCGCAGGCGGTTCATGTCCATCTGCCCGAACAGGGCATCGCCAGTGGCTGCCAGGCGGATGCGCAGACGAGCGACCAGGTCGGCGCTGTGCCCGTTGAAGGCCGAGCGTTCCATTTCTGTGAACGAGGCCTGCTGCACGGCAATCGGCCACAGCTCTACCGGGTAGCAGGTGCGGAACTTGCACACCACGCCTTCCACGGGATTGGCATGCATCTCGGTATGGCGCGCCACGCGGTAGGCTTCGGTGACTTTTTCGTGCCTGCCCAGGCTCAGTTCGACAATCGACATCGACGGAGTAGGGCGCAGGTAGTGGGGGTACAGCACCTCGAGGAAGGATTCGACGATTTCCGGAAACTCGTCATCGAGCTTCTTGTGCACCCGCGCAGACAGGAACGAGAACGCCTCGATCAGGCGCTCGGTGTGCGGGTCTTCGCAGTTGTCGCCCTCGATCAGCAACCGCGAAGCGATCTTCGGGTACTGCGCAGCAAACTCTTGGCCGAGAAAGCGCAGGTGCGACAGTTCCTTTTCGTAGTAGGGCAGCAGTTCGTCGAGCATCAGTTGAGGTTCTGCACTTTGTATTCCTGGGTGTTGACCTGCAGCACGGCGTCGAATGACACCTGGCGGCTGATGTCCTGCAGACGCAACACGGCGTCCACGCGGAAGGTCAACATGCGGTGGCCGTTCTGCTGGGCCAACAGCTGAACACGGACCCGGCGAAAGCGCCGGTCTCCGGTGCTGATCGCCCGCTCCAGCTGTTGCTGGATCAGGCGACGATCGTGCGGGTCGAGCACGCTGCGGCTGATGAAGTCCGGCATGCCGTATTCAAGGATGGAACCACCGAGCTGGCTGAAACCGTCGAGCTCTTCGGCGACCAGGGACTGGCGGGTGTTCACCAGGACTTCGAGGTCGCGGACGATGCTGGCCTTGTACTCGGCCAGCGAGCAGGTGCGCTGCGCTGCGGGCTCGGCCGACTGGTAGGGACGGTCGTCCAGCAGTCGGTCGAGCAGCGAGGGCAGCAGGCGGGCCTGGTTACTCATGTGTCATCCCTGTACACAACGGCCTTTCAGCCGCGCGCGCCCTGTGGCAGCTCGGCAACCAGCCGCAGCGAGGCGGTCAGCTCATCCAGCTGGTAGTGCGGGCGCAAGTAGGTCACGGCCTTGTACACGCCTGGCTTGCCGGGCACTTCGAACACCTCGGCGCGGGCTTCGCGCAGCGGGAACTTGGCCTTGGCCTCCTGGCTGGCGGTATCGTCGAGCAGCACGTAGCTGGCCAGCCACTGGTTGAGGAAGCGCTCGACATCCATGCGCGAGGCGAAGCTGCCGATCTTGTCGCGCATGATCGCCTTCATGTAGTGGGCGATGCGCGAAGTGGCGAAGATGTATTGCAGCTGGGCCGACAGGCGTGCGTTGGCGTTGGCGATGTCGGTGTTGTACTGCTTCTGTTTCTGCGCCGACTGGGTGCCGAAGAACGCGGCATAGTCGGTGCCCTTGCAGTGCACCAGGGGGATGAAGCCCAGGTCCGACAGCTCTTTTTCGCGGCGATCGGTGATGGCGATTTCGGTCGGGCACTTGAGGGCGATTTCGCCGTCGTCGGTCTTGAAGGTATGGGTCGGCAGGCCTTCGACCAGGCCGCCACCTTCCACGCCGCGGATGGCCACGCACCAGCCGTAGCGGGCGAAGGCATCGGTGACCCGGGTGCCGAGGGCGTAGGCGGCGTTCATCCACAGGTACTTGTTGTGGTCGCGGCCATCGACGCTTTCGACGAAGTTGAATTCTTCCACCGGGGTGGTATCCGGTCCATACGGCAGGCGACCGAGCACGTGGGGCAGGGTGAGGCCGACGTAACGCGAGTCTTCCGAGGCGCGGAACGACTTCCACTTGGCGTATTCCACGGTGTCGAAGATCTTCGCCAGGTCACGCGGGCCGGACATCTCGGTGAACGAGTCCCAGCCGAACAGCTCGGACGAAGCGGCCGAGATGAACGGCGCGTGCGCCGCCGCCGCGACGTGCGAGATCTCTTCGAGCAGGTACATGTCTTCAGGGTTGCGGTTGAACTCGTAGTCACCGATCAACATGCCGAAAGGCGCGCCACCGAAGGTGCCGTACTCTTCTTCGTAGACCTTCTTGAACAGTGCGCTCTGGTCAAATTCGCTGGCGGCCTTCAGGTCGCGTACCAGGTCTTTCTTCGAGGCATTGAGCAGGTGGATCTTCAGCGTGGTGCTGGTCTCGGTCTGGTCTACCTGGTATTTCAGGCCGCGCCAGGAGGCTTCCAACTGCTGAAACTCGCGGGCGTGCATGATCTCGTTCATCTGCTCGGAGAGCATCGCGTCGATCTCGGCGATGCGCGAATCGAGCACGGCGATCAGGTCCTTGCTCGGGGTCATCTCACCCTCGAGCACCTGGTTCACCAGTTCGCCAATCAGGTCGCGGGTGCGGTTGCGCTCGGTGTCGGAGCGGGCCACGCGGCTTTGCGAAATGATGCTGTCGAGCAGCGAGGGCTGTGGTGCGAAGTTTTCCACTTCGACCAGGTCGCCGGCCTGTTGCGGTGCGGTTTGCTTGTCGGTCATGTTCGGGCTCCTGCTCAGGCGCGATCGTCGCTGGACGGGTCTTTCACTTCGGCTTCACGGCCGAATTCCTTGCCCAAGGTCTTGAGCTTTTCGGTGTTCTGCAGCACATCCATAAGCAGCTCTTCGAGCTTGTCGTTGCCGCCCATCTTGTTGCGCAGGTCGGCCAGCTTGTTGCGCACCTCCAGCAGCTTGCGCAGCGGCTCGACCTGCTTGACCACGTTCTGTGGCTCGAAGTCTTCGAGGCTGTTGAAGTTCAGCTCCACGCCCAGCTGGGTACCGTTCTTGGCCAGGGTGTTGTCGACGCGGTAGGTCAGGCGTGGCTTGATGCCCTTGAGCACACCGTTGAAGTTGTCGCGATCGATGTACACGAACTTGCGGTCCTTGAGCTTGGGCAGCGGCTCCAGCGGGTTGCCGGAGAAGTCACCCAGTACGCCGACGACGAAGGGCAGCTCCTTTTTCTCGATGGCATCGCCGATGTCCACGTCGTAGGTGATATGGACCCGAGGCGCGCGAACGCGGTCGAGTTTGTGCTGAGTGCTTTCCTTCTTCGCCATCGTGTTCTCCAGTGCGAGCAATTCGCTGCGAATCATTGCGCGGCCCGGTGCCGGGCGCTGCGCGTTACAGTCCTTCGATCGTCAGCAGCAGGCGCTGACGGATTTCGTCGTTCATTTCCAGGATGTTGTCGCGGCCTACCAGTTCTTCGAAGCTGGTGTTGCCGGCAATCTGCGTGCTGCTGCGGATGACCGAGTCGTCGGGAAGTTCCGAGCGCACCGGCGAGCTGATGACGCAGAACGGCAGGTCGCCAAAGCCCTTCAGGCGCTCGAAGCTCAGGCCGTAGCGCAAGCCCTCGAACAGCCGCCCAAGGCCAGGCGACTTGCTCAGGCAGTAGAACAGCACCAGGTAGTGCACCACGAAGCGGTACAGCTCGGCGCTGCTGCGGTTGGGGTCTTTGATGACATTGCGAAACCGCGCCAGGTCGAAGGCGTGGAAGCCCACCACCCAGCGGGTCGGGCTGGTGATGCGGATGACCTGGCCGCTGTGTTCCAGGGTCTTGTCGTATTCCAGCGGGAACAGTTCGGGGGTGGTGCTGATCAGGTTCAGCGGTACTTCCAGCTCGGTGACCAGCTGGAACGGCGCGGCCGAGCCGATACGTTCGTAGAGTTCGACCAGGGCCTGGAAGTGGCCCTGGGTTTCGCGCCCGCTGCTGCGCTGTGCGCCTTGCAGGTATTCGCCAAACAGGGTTTGCGGACGGATCAGCGGTGCCACGGTGGCAAGGTAATCCGCCGCCTGCGCCTTCAGCGCATCGGAGATCGCCCGCGTCTGGCTACGCAGCTTGATCAGTGCTTCGACATCGAATGTCTGTGTCATTGGTGCATCGTCCATGTGCCTGCTTGATCGTCCTGAAACGCCGTTGGCGTGGACTTGAAAAATCGCCTTTCGGCTGCAGCGAATTTGAGTGCTGGCATATGAATATTGTGTTGCCAGCAATGCCGAGTAGGGCACCTCGCTGCGGAAGAAGTTCCGGCGAGGGGGGGTGATTTTTTCCCCGTTTTGTGACGCTGCGCAATAATGGCGCTGTGATATTGACAGAGTGTCTTGGGCGCAGGAGATGGGGGCTCAAGCCCTAAAGACTGGGTACGAAAGGGGCTGGAAAGCGATGAAAATCGTTGGCAAAAGTTTTTTCAAAAAGTGAATCAGTTCTCATTTTGTGCGCCGGCCGCCTGTGCGTTGCGGGATGGGGGCGCGTGTCAGGATGATGGCAATGCGACGAGTTTCGTCGCGCCCGGCGGGGTAACTGTATTGTTCAAAACCTGATAGCTAGCGCGATGCTCGTAGGAGCGGGTTTACCCGCGAATAGGCCGGACCTGCCGGCCAATATCCTTGATCATTCACCGTCGCAGCCGCCACCGCATTCGCGGGCAAGCCCGCTCCTACATCGACCGGTGGTGTCGCCACGTTGTAGGAGCTGGTTTACCCGCGAATAGGCCGGACCTGCCGGCCACTATCCCTGGTCATTCACCGTCACAGCCGCCACCGCATTCGCGGGCAGCCTGCCCGCGAACACCGGCGCAGCCGGTTTCATCCAACTCAACGACCATCGACCTGTACGCAAACGTCTCTGCCATCGATTGCCTTGCATGGCCAATTGTCGTTGATGTAATGATCCGGCTTGAAGCACACCCGTTCATCGTTGACCCAGAACATCTGCCAACCGGAGCCCGAGATCCTGAGCTTCGGGCACGACCAGTAGTCCTTTGCCGAAAGCGTGGCTGTGGTCAGCGCAATCATTGTCGGAGCAACGATAACCATCAGCACAACTGTCAGTTGCAGCGAGCGTAGCTGGAACCCATGCAGCCAAGAGGTTTTTGGTGGGTCAAACTTTCGACCGGTCCATGCGGCGATCAGGCTGGCAACGATCAGGCAAGGCCCCAGGGGAATGAATGCAATCATGAAGAAAGCTTTGAGTGGTGTTTCCACGACCGGCGCATTACGGTAGATCCGGCCGTAGAGGGGCACGATATCTGTCCATAAGGCGTACACCGCCAGTGCTCCCATGGCGAGCATGGACAGCATCAGACCGATGGCCGTAAGCCGGAAAAGAATAGGGGACCTTACGTAGAGTTCGGGATGGTCTTTCATGTGTGCCTGAGCATTCCCTGGCTGCCGCGGATCAAACCGGCATGGCTGAACAACAGGTTCAGCACGTTATCACAGGACCAGGCACTGGACCTTTGCCGATACCATGGTGCGCTGGTACCGGCAGGGTGAAAACCGCGTCAACGGCCGTTGCTTCGACATCGGCAATGTCACCCGCGCAGCCTTGGAAGGCTGAGAGGCCCAGGGGGCCTGAAGTTCGATTACGCCACCTACACTGATGCCTTGGTCCGCTGGTACCGGCGCGGGGAAAACAGTGCCAACGGTCGTTGTTTCGATATCGGCAATGCCACGCGCAATGCCCTTGAAGGCTGGCTGTGCGAGGGTATTACCTGGCAAGGCAACTATGACCCCTCGACGGCTGGCAATGGCTCCATCATCCGCCTTGCGCCTACGGCAATCTTCCGCCGGCACTCGCTGTCGGCAAGCTGGTGGGAAAGCGTCACGCAAAGCAGCGTGACCCAAAACGCCGACGAGGCAGTGAACTGCTGTCAGCTGTTTGCGGCACAGCTGCATCTGGCGCTCAATGGTGCAGACAAGGAGGAGGCCCTGGCCCCAGCGGTGCGTTCGTTGCGGCCTCGCCCGATGATCATCAATGCGGGCGAGTACAAGCAAAAGAGCCGCGAACAGATCCGCTCCTCCGGCTACGTCATCGATACCTTGGAAGCGGCACTGTGGGCCGTATGGAACACCGACAACTTCAAGGACGCGATCCTCCTGGCCGCCAACCTTGCCGATGATGCCGACAGTGTCGCGGCCACCGCCGGCCAGTTGGCGGGTGCGCTGTACGGCGTGTCCGGCATGCCGCCGGAGTGGGTGGAGAAGGTTGCGTGGTCGCAACATATCCAGGAACTGGCAGCCAAGCTCTTCGATCTCTCGCCGCAGCATGATGAACTGGACGCATTGCTTTATGGCCAGCCTTGACGGTTCGGGCAGAAACTGTGAAGTACGCCACGAATCGAAACCAGAGGAACGCTTCGCGACACGTACCTGAGGCAGGAGCCGTATGCGGTAGTTCCGCACGTACGGATCTGTGCGGGGGGCTGCGAATCTTCTGCTTGAGTGTTTCGGTGTTCATGGTCAGTCCTGATTGGGGTAAGGGACTGCACCACTTCACCGCAGCGTGAGATGGCACCACTCATTTGTTGGTAGGGTCAAACGGTCATGCAGTGTCGGATTTCGTCAGCATTTATCTATGTGGCACTAGATGGCCGTGCCCCGATTTTTTTCCGGTTTGATGATTAATAATTCATCAAGTTGTCTTTTGCGGCATTTTATCACGAAAGCCAGCGCCGCATCAGGGTCATCCATTAAGGCATCAAATGTAGCTGGAGCAATGGCGTAATACTCTTCGTAGTCAACCATGCCGTTGCTGACGGGGAACGAAACGTAATACTGACTAGCGTCTTCTTCGATGCCGATTGAGTACATGTGCTGACGATTGATGAAAAGATCTTTGAATTTCATAGGGGGCCTTCAAAAAAGGGGAGCGGTATTGAACCTCTTGGCGGCAATACCCGCCGCGTCTATGACGACTTCACTGTTGCCGTCAGGTAGCTTGCCACCAGGGATCCAGAATTCGTTAGCACCGGCTTCATTTCCCGATGGGAATCCGTAGATTCAACTGCTTCGGATCAGGTATGTCTACCGGGACCAGTGCATTGGTATCAAGGAAATTCTCAGGTTAGCCAAGGGCTTGCTCCAACGCGCGCTTGTCACCTGCTGTCTTGGCAAGTCGTTCGGTTGCTTCGTGGCCTAGCATGATGAACGACGTACCATCTCTCTGTGCGATGCCGTATTTCTCAAAGTTGGTCTGGGTCATGAAGCGTGAGGCGCCATTTTGGAATTGGGCCAAGTGTTGCGCGACATAAACTGGATCTGGATAGGTGGTGGGGGTCTGGCCTTTCGCCTTTGGCGATCGCAAGAATATCCTCTTCGGTGAATCCAGGTTTGTATTTGGGTTTTGGCGGCTCAACAGCCTTCTGCGATAGCTCACGAGAGCGTTCGTTGGCAAGTAGTGGTTCAGTCTCTGCACGCCTGGCGCGCCTTGAGCTTGTGCAGGGTAGGGGACTCGCCCCCGGACAGCTCGATACGAAACTCGGCGAAGGCGTGCTCGAGATCGGCATACTGCTGCAGCCCTTCTTCGGTGAACAGATAGCTTCCGGGGATGTCACGCCATTCCATCGGGGTGCGGATCCGCTGCTGCTTTGCCGCGTTCAACAAGAGCGTCCGCTCTACACTCAACTTCATGGCGGCCGGGTCGTGTGACTTCAGCCGGTCAATGATGACACGCAGCGCTATCGTTTTTTGCCGGAGTGCGTAAATGTCCATCGTGGCTCAGCCTGCTGGGTGTAGGGTTTATAGCTTTCGTCAGTGACTGCGCTCGATGTTCAGTGGCTGGCCTGATCGAACGTCGGCAATCAATCGGGCAGTTGAAATTTGAGGCCACGAGCCGATTGGATGGCTACGTAATAGGCGTCTTTCAGTGCTCTGGCCAACTCGGGGTCATTTTCTTCGAATTCTTTCGAGGCAATGGCACCGATACTGAGTTGGTGGAGTTTCGATTTATCTTGCTCACGCCCTTCGAACACGGCTTTCACATAGTCAAGTTGGTTTAGTAGCATCCCATAAATGGGGTAAGCGGGACAGGCCTTGTTCCGCTGCGCGGTGATGTCGATAGCCTTCTGTACATAGCCGAGGGGGGTTGTGGGTTTCATAATGCCCTTGGTGTTATCAGTTTGAAGAGCTCGCGTTGGCCAGAGGTGATCTGCCGAGCACCGCCAATGGCGTTATAGGGTGGGGAAGGAACGGACCAGGTATCCAGTACCGGTGCCGAGGTGCTCCTCAGCAGCGTGACCTTCTCAGTGCTCTGGTAGACGTTCCCGATCTTGGGCACGATGGTTTTCGTTTTGTAGATCTGGCCAAGCGGGTTGATCCCCAGTTGCCCTGGCACCACGTCAGGGGTAGGAGAGTACCACATGCCTTGCCGGCCGCCGGGCACCTGGAATTGCCAAAGTGTCTTGCCCCGGTTGATTGTTTCCGTGAAGACTGGTTGAGTGAAGCCCAAGCCGTTCATGTAGCCTTCGTAATCGGCAGACTTATAGCCCTGTGGCTTGAAGAAGTCGGCAGCAGTATCCTGGTTACCTCGTATATTGGTGTCCTGCCAAGTTGCACGTTCGAGCAAGCTTATTGTATGTGCTCCATCTTTTTCTAATCGTGATTTTTATTTTTGGCTTGGAATTTCTTAAAGGAACTCCACTCCTCTCCATCAATCAATGCCATGTAAAATTCTGCAAATAACTGACTGAGATTACGATCGTCCTGTAAGTTGGTTTCCGGTAAGTAGCGGTAACCAGGTATGTCTCTAGCCTCCATGGGGGCATGAATTTTTCCATTTTCAGCTTTTAATAAGAGGCCGCGTAGGGTGTTGAGCATCAGCTTCGCATCGGAATTTTGATCTTCGAGAGCCTCAAGTTTTTCACGAAGCGCTGTAGCGGTAGCCTTCAGTGTATGCGTGTTCATTGTCTATCCTAGTTATCAATAGTGCCTATGAGCTTGGTGGCCGACCACTCATTACGGTTAGGGATAAGATATTGAAGTGCGCCACCCACCCTGTCAATGTTACCTCCAAATTCGGTGGTAGGCGCGATCTTGCTGACAAAAACCTCTGTTGGTTTAAGTGGCGTCATTTCAAAAATTGAATATTTTGTAGCCTCACTGCCCAGCGGTAACCCTAGGCTATCAGCCAGGGTTCGGCTTCCCTGCGCAGCAGACTGCAGCTCCTCCATAGTGGTGAAAAATGGAGAGTAACGGCTTGCCTCTTGTCCCACTGGCACGATTTTCACGAGGGGCGAATCTATGATGGACAGTTTTGGAGTGTTACTGCCCGAGCCTATCTGGGAGATGGCTCGGCTGAAAATGTCCATGTCTGATGCTTTGGGGTCTGCGGCACGTAGCTTTTGCAGATATAGCTCACCATCAGGGGTGTCGAGATACTCATTAATCTGTTTGTTGCTAAGGCCTCGGGGTGCAAAAGTCTCTGCATATTTTAGTTGTTGATCGTGCGCTACAAAGTCAGGGTCCTGTTTCGCATAAAATTCTCGCAAGCTCTTTGGCTCGACCTGGCTGATGGGAGATGGTTCTTTAACTTGCAACTCCGGCTGCGCCAACAGCTTCTGCTCATTCTTCGCCAACCAGGCGGCCAGTTGCTTGTTGGACATTTCCGCCTGCAGCCGGGCACTGCGTATGGCGGGCGTTTCCATATTCCTCTGAATGCCCGCCTTTATCTGCCCGCGGGTCAGGTAGGTTACAATGGCCGTCAGCAGCAGCAACACCAGTTGCTCCTGGCCGCGGGCCAGTTGGCGCGCCGCACGCTCGACACGCTCCTGGGCCTGCGCCGCGGAACCGCCGCTCGGGTCCAGGCCAGCGGGCTTGAGGCCATCCTCGGCGAACCAGGCCGTGGCCATGCCTTGCTGAAGGTTCGACAGGCAGGCCGGCAGGCCCTGATAAAAATACTCGGCGATGGCGGACAGCCCCAGGCCCATGAGGATCAGGTTGCCGACCTGCAGGCCAATGCCGGCGCCGGCCACCGCGCCCGGCGCCGCGCCGACGCCAAAGGCGAACGCCCCGGCCACGCCACCGGCGAGCGAGCCAACCGCCACACTGCCACCGAGGATCATCGACACCTCTTTGACCAGTTGCAGCAGCACCGGTAGGATTTGCTCGATACCTATCGAGGACCACTTGCGCTTGAGGTTGTCCTGAATGATCGGGTAGGACAGGGCCATGGCCTGGCGTACGTTGTCGATACGCTGGCCACCGAGGTAGCCATAGGCCTGGTTGGCGCCATTGCTCACTCGCCGGCTGAAACCGTCCCAGGCCTCATGGGCGCTGTTCAGGCCGCTGTCGACGCTCTGGTTGAGCTCGCTGAATTTCTGCTCGAGATTGCGTTCGATGTCTCCCCAACTGGGGATGTTGGCTAAAAGATCCATTTTCGCTTCACTGTCCATGGAAGTGGCGGCGCTCGGCGGCGAGCGCAGCATGTCGCTTCAGACCTCAGGATGGGGGCGAAGTCCGGCGGAGAGCCCATTGTTCTCATGACAGGCGTGCGCGGCAATGATGGCAATTGAGCATCGCTGCACGGCTTTGTGGCTGACCGCATCCCGCAAGTGCCATTACGGCCGCGTTCGCGATGGCCATTTGGCGGAATTGGCCAGTGGCAAAAAATTTGAACCAATCCACGTTATGAAACATTTTTCTCCGCCAGTGGAGTTGATGCGTCAGGTAGCGAGACAGTTCGAGTGGGAGCTGTCAGGCATGGGCGCTGATCGATACCTCAAAAACCTTCTGTGACGGGCCATTCGGCGATTGCCGGGGGCGCTTCCGGGCGCCAGTGAGGAAGATGAAGAATGGCGATATGACATTGCCTTGCAGGGCGGTATTGCCCGGTTTTCCTAGGCCTGTAGTGAGTTGACAGGGCAGCTTTTGCCGGTGTTTCCTTTGGGCCTTTCTGCCTGCCTGGCATTCGAGAATGTGAACTCTGTCGCATTTATTTCAATGCATGATGGCACTTTCCTTTCTGCAGGCAGTCGCATGATTCCGCAAGCACGCGCGTTATGCGCGCATGCAGAATACGCCCGCAAGATCAGGGTTGCAGCTGAGCATCGCAAGCGCGTGCTGGCCGTGTTTTCAAGGAGATTTCGCATGATCATGGACTTGGCCTCCGCGCTGCTGTCGCCACAGAACCGCCGCCTGTTCAAGTTTCACAACCTGGCCAACCCCGAGCAGGAGCTGCTGCTGGAAACCTTCAAGGGCACCGAAGCCCTGTCGCGGGCGTTCAACTACGAACTGCTGCTGGTCTGCGAAGACTCCGGCGTGCCGCTCAAATCCATGATGGGCCAGCACGTCAGCATCGAGATCGAACTGGCCGAAGGCGGCCCGCGGTACATAACCGGCTACCTCACACGCTTTGCCAGCATCGGCAGCGACGGCGGAATGGCGCGCTATACCGCTACCCTCAACCCTTGGTTCTCGATGCTGAAGAACCGCTTCGACACGCGGATCTTCCAGGGCAACACGGTCGAGGAAGTGGTCACCGAAGTGTTCGCCCTATGCCCGGCGTTTTCCCGCCACGAGTTTCGCCTGACCCGGCCACAGAAGCGCTACACCTACATCACCCAGTACCGCGAAACCGACTTCAACTTCGTCCAGCGCCTGCTGGAGGAAGAGGGGATGTTCTACTACTTCGAGCACACCGCCGAAGGCCACACCATGATCATCTGCGATGACTCCAGCACGCTGGTGGCCATCCCCGAGCAACCGCAAATCCGCTTCCACAGCGCCTCGGTCACCGAGACCGCCGACTCCATTACCCAGTGGAGCGGCAACCGTCAACTGCAATCCGGCAAGATGGCCACGCAAACCTTTGACTACCGCCAACCGAACAACCGCCTGCCGGTGGCGCTGAACAGTGTGAACAATCAGGGCGATGTCGAGAACTTCGAGATCTACGACTTCCCCGGCCAGTACACCCACGGTACCTATGACGAAGGCGAAACCCTGCTGCGCCTGCGCATTGAGGCGCTGGAGCTGCGCGGCAAAAAGTTTGAAGGCGCCAGCAACTGCCGGGCCATGAAGCCGGGCTACACCTTCGAACTGCTGCAGCACTACATCCACGACCAGGGGCCGGTAGAAGACCGTCAGTTCCTGCTGATGAGCGTGGAAAGCGAAGGCCACAACAACTACCTTACCGGCCAGCAGGCCAGCTACTTCAACACCTTCAGTTGCGTGCGCAAGAAGATCCCGTTCCGCCCGCAGCTGAGTACGCCCAAACCGACCATTGCCGGCCCGCAGACCGCGATCATCGTCGGCCCACCGGGTGAGGAGATCTTCACCGACGAACTGGGCCGGGTGAAAATCCAGTTCCACTGGGACCGCAATGGCAAGTACAACGACCACAGCTCGTGCTGGGTACGTGTCGCCCAATCCGGTGCCAGCGGTGGCTTCGGTAGCATCCAGATTCCGCGCGTAGGCGACGAAGTGGTGGTGGTGTTCCTGGACGGCAACCCGGACCGGCCGCTGATCATGGGCAGCCTGTACAACAGCACCAACACCCCGCCATGGTCACTGCCGGCGAACAAGACCCAGAGTGGGTTCCTGACGCGGTCGATGAAGGGCGACGGCGGTACCGCCAACTTCTTCCGCTTCGAGGACAAGGCCGGCGCCGAGCAGATCATCATGCATGCCGAGCGCAACATGGATACCGAGATCGAGCTGGATGAGACCCATGATGTGGGGAATAACCGCGTAATCAAGGTAGGCGGAACCCATTCTGAGGTCATCAAGAAAGACACGCTGGTAAATGTCACGGAAGGTAGTTACACGTTGAAGGTGGACAACAACCTCATTCAGGTGAGCGCCATGGAGAGCATTTTGCTTGAGGTCGGCACCAGCAAGATCACGATCAAGCCAAACAAAATCACCATCGAAGCAGACAGCATCGACATTCTTGGCAAGAACACCTTTGTCAAAGGTGACCGTGTCGATATCAACGAATAAGGCACCGTGTGATGGTCAGAGCAAACATTTACGACAGGCTTTCGCAGCGGCGGGAAGCCGCCGAGGCAGCGGCTCGGCAGCAGGCAGAGGAGGCACGCCGCGCAGCGGATTGTGCAGTGGAGCGTGCTCCGCCGCCATCGGTGCTGCCACTGAACGCCGAGCAGAACGCCTTGCACATCGCGGGCTTGAACCTGCAAATGCCCGAGAACTTCGCTTTTCGCGATATTGATACCACGCTGGAATTCGCCGGTTGCCATGTGCAATTCAGTGTTCGCCGCCGCAATGCGCCCGAAAGCCTTGAACTTAGCGATGCAGTCGAGCTGTTTACCAGGAAGTTGCGCGAACGCCACACCGACATGACCGTCGTGCGCCAAGCTGAATCCATATTGGCCGGCCACTCGGCGATCAGCCTCGACTATCAGTTCAGCGCTGGGCAAGAGCGACGTCATGGTCGCGCCGTGTGCACGATTATCGTATCCGCCGATGGCAATGGACGGCAGTGGTTGAACATGTCTACGGTAATCGACCCAGACAAGTCGCAGTTGGCCAACTGGCTGATCGAATTCGACGCCATGCTCGCTGGTATGACCGCGTAGTAAAGCGCAAATTTCTCACGTTTTCATGGAACATACATTAAATGGACTATCAGCTGCAGGAAGGGTCTATCACATTGCCGGAAGGCTTCCAGGATCGGACAGTCAACATGTTCATCCTTGGCAACAGTATCCCTGCGCCCCTGAATATCACCGTTTCGCGTGACAATCTGCTGTCCGGCGAAGACCTGGGAGCATATATCGAGCGCCAGGTAAAGCTGATTGCATCTAAATTGCGCGGCTACACCATTCTGGGCAAGAAGCCTGCACAACTTTCGTCCAGCCAGCCCCAGGCCGGTATTCAGGTTGATGGTTATTACCTCAAAGACGGTAGACCTATTTATCAACGCCAGGCGGCATTCGAGATTGCGCCTGGGCGCATTCTGGTTTTCTCCACTACCAGCCAGGCCGACTTCAGCGGCAAGCAGAACGACAGTTGGCTAGAGTTGTTGGGCAGCTTCGAGCCTCGCCAAGCCCCTGCCACAGAAAATACAACGCAGGGTTGACCTATGTTCGAAGCCGCGCGGCTGCATGACGAGATTGAACACACCAGTGCCTTGGCAGGGTTTCTTGCGGGTGCGGTGATTGGCTTGGCGATCGCTACAGCGGCTGCCTTTACCCTCTGTACCGCCGGGCTGGGTGGTTTTTTGCTGGCAGCAGTCATTGGCATTGGTGCAGGCATGCTGCCGATGCTTGGCGAGAAGCTAGGATCAATGTTCAGTTCACCGGCTGGGCAGATAGAGCTTGCCGGTTGTTCGCCGGATGTGTTCATCAACAACCGCAATGCAGCTCACGCGACATTAAGTACTGCGAAGTGCGACAAACATCCTGCGCCTGTTTTGGTTGCAGAAGGCTCGTCTAACGTATTCATCAATGGTGTCGCCGCATCACGCAAAGGTGACAAACTGACTTGCGGGGCCAAGATTTCCGGCGGCTCGAACAATGTCTTCATTGGCGGCGGCACTGAGCGCTACCTGCCCGTCGATGAAGAAGTGCCGGAATGGCTACGCGTCACGGTCGATATCTTGATGATTGTTGCGTCTATGGGGCGATCAGTGGCTTCGGTTGGTCGCTTGGGGCTGCAGGCCGGTCTCAAGGCTGCTGGCCCGTGCGCGCTTCAAATTGGTGCCACCGTTGCAGCAAGCTACCTCGCCGGGCGCTTCATCATCGGCCCCGCAGTGGAGCGGGCCATTGGTGGCTTGATCGGCAATCCTGTGGACATGACCAACGGCCGCAAGATTCTGCCCAACGAGACAGACTTCGTTCTGCCAGGGTTGATGCCTATCGAATGGTCTCGCTTCTATGCCAGTGACCTCACCGTAGCGAGTGTTCTAGGGCAGGGGTGGATACTGCCTTGGGAGCAGAGCCTGCGTCGTAGCGGTGGTTTTGTCTATCACACGGACAATCAAGGCCGCAGCGTTCCGTTCATCGACCTGGAACCGGGCGAAAGCATCTACAACCCTCATGAGCGCATCCACCTCGTGCGCACCGAGGGTGGGCATTACATCCTGCAGACGCTCGACAACGTCTTCTTTTACTTTGGCGAAGTGCCGAATGACAATACAGGCGTCCCTTTGCAGCGCCTGGAAAATGCGCTGGGCCACTATCTCCACTTCACTCGCAGTGCTGACGGCTGCCTGACGGATATCACTGCGCCAGGTGCCGTGCGTGTCCACTTGCACTACGACAATCCGCTCGGTCGCCTCACCGAGGTCAAGCGGGTGGTCGGTGAGAGCGCCGTCGAAACGCTGGTGCATTACCGGTACGACGATAACGGCCAGCTCACTGAAGTGATCAACCGCAATGGCGATTCGGTCCGCCATTTCGGTTATGCCGAAAATCTCATGACCCGCCACAGCAATGCCCTGGGCCTGCTCTGTGATTACCGCTGGGAAACCTACGAGGGAAAACCGCGCGTTGTCGAGCACTGGACCAGCGACGGCGAGCACTACCACTTCCGTTACGACTTCGCCCAGCGCACCAGCTGGGCGACGGATGTGCTGGGCCGCGAACTGGAAATCCAGTACAACGAGGACAATCGGGTCATCGCTAGCCGCGATTTTGGCGGCGAGCGATATGGCATGGACTTCGACGCTTCCGGCAATCTCGTAGGCATCAAGCTGCCCGATGGCAATCGCCTCGCACTGAAGTACGACGAATTCTCCCGGCTGATCGAGGAAACCGACCCGCTGGGCCGCAAGATCAGCTACAAGCACCACCTTGCCACGCCACTGATCACCGAAACCCGCTTCCCGGACGGCAGCATGTGGCAGTCGCGTTACGATGACAAAGGCAACCTCATCACCGAAATCGACCCGCTGGGCCACAAAACCCAATACCTCAACAGCGACGACGGCCTGCCGCATACCATCATCGATGCCAACTTCAAGTCCAAGTACCTGTGGTGGAACGCCTACGCTCAGGTCGAGCGCTTCGACGACTGCTCGGGCAAAAGTACCCGCTACCGCTACGATGATCGCCAGCACCTGATAGCCGTGACCGATGCGCTGAACCAGACCACGTCGCTGGAGCGCAAACCCGACGGCGAAGTGCTGCGCATCAACCACCCGGACGGCACTACGGAAACCTTCACCTACAACACCCTTGGTCAGGTACTGAGCCACACCGACGGCAAAGGCCAGACCACCCGTTTGCAGCGTACCTCGCGCGGGCTGCCAAGCAGCCGCCAGGACGCCAAGGGTGAGTGGATCCGCTATGAGTACGACAAGGCCCTGCGCCTGACCGCACTGGTCAACGAGAACAGCGCGGCCTACTGCTTTGCCTATGACGCGTCGGACCGGCTAAGCGAGGAAGTGCGGGTGGACAACCTGACCCGGCGTTTCAGCTACAACGTCGGTGGCCATCTCACACGACTGGATGAAATTGGCTATGGCGAGAATGCCGAACGGCCCGAGCGCCATACGCTGTTCGAACGTGATGCCATTGGTCGCCTGACCGCCAAACTGAATAGCGACGCACAACAGCGATTCACCTATGACGACGGTGACCGTTTGCTGAGCATCGAGCGGCAACCGAGCGGGATCGGCAAGCAGCTTGGGATCACGGAAGAAAAGCTGGAATACACCTACGATCTGCTCGGCCGGCTGAGCAAAGAAATCAGCCCTGACGGCACGCTCGGCTACGAGTACGACCCGCTCAGCAACCTGACCACGCTGACCCTGCCGGATGGGCGTAAGGTCAATCACCTGTATTACGGCAGTGGCCACCTGCACCAGCTGAACCTGGATGGTCAGGTGATCAGCGACATGGAGCGCGATGACCTGCACCGCGAGGTGTACCGGACCCAGGGCAAGCTCACCAGTTGCTTCGGTTATGACGCCATGGGGCGCAAGGCCTGGCAGTTTGCCTCGACCTTGCCGGCCGACAAGCTTTCGCAGGTGCACAACACCGGCATCAATACCTCGTTGCTGGTCGAGCACGCCTACAACCCGATCCACCGCCGTTACCAGTACGACCC